>PKTF01000267.1 GCA_002869275.1 Ignavibacteria bacterium
CGCGGCCAGAAGCAGAAAAGTGAGAACTGTAGTACATACTGTTTTCTTCATGACTTCATCTCCTTCGCTATTCCTATCCACATTGCATGTATCGTGATCGAATTTTTCAGTAGTGTGTCAATAATTCGGCGACCACACTCTCGTTTCGGATCATTCAGTGCAGCGCCGGTTGCTGCATGATGTAGTCCTGAAGTTCGATCAGGTTCTCTTTGAGGAAATACCCCTCTGCACCCGCAGCAAGAGCTTCTGAGCGGCAAAATGGTTCATCAACTTCTGTCACGAACAGGAGATGAACTCCGGGATCGTGGCATTGAATGGCCTGCATAGTTTCAATGCCATCCATGCGCGGAAGAAGGATTTCTGTCAGTACGACGTCCGGATGCCAACGCTTATAAACAATTACGGCTTCCTCTCCACTTGCACATTCAAGAATCTCATCGCAGAGACCTCGCAGCAACTGGCGAAGCATCACCCGTATATTGACATTTTCATCCACGATCAAAACGCGCATGAATCCTCCAAAGGGAGCCAGACACCTTAATTTGGAACTACAGCATACGTAGCATAAACGCTGGCGAAGGTTCAATAAGGGGTACTCCGTATTTTCATAGGGGGTACCCCTGATTATTGCTGTTTTTAACAGAAAACGGGCTGTATTCAGAAAAATAAAAACGGATATGGTCCCCTAGCCTTCGGTCCGAGCATCTTTGAAAGACTCTCCTATGAGTCGCCGGTGGGATTTCGCTTGAACCGGCCACTGCGTGCGGTGCCGATATAGATCCCGTGACACTACTTGGACACTAGTTCAATGCCAGCAACTCCTTTCAGGTAGCAGCCAGAAGCATTTTTGAGCTCATCGAACTCAATCATGATAAGAACCATCATGATGGGCGGATCAATAAAATGGTTGTGGAATGTGTCTATTAAGTCCCGCTACGTGGTCTCCACCCAATCGGGAAGAGACCGTTTGTGAAGATCGGTTTCTTGATCGTCTCCCCACGATCTTCCTTCGCTGAAGCCACCAGAACGAAGCTGATGCCTAGAAAACGAAAAACGCGCACCGAATTCGATGCGCGTTTGCGTAAATCACAAAGGCAGAGCCGTATGACTCTGCCTTTTTGTAGCGGGGGCTGGACTTGAACCAACAACCTTCGGGTTATGAGCCCGACGAGCTACCAATTGCTCCACCCCGCGGTGGATTAACAATATACGACGCGAATCGGCCGATTGCAAACACAATCCGCGCATAGATCAGAAATCATCATCCCCGAAATCACCGCCGTTGCGATCCTGGCGCTCCTCCTTGCGGGGAGCGTCGTTGAAATGCCAGCGCAGGGTGAGATTGATGACTGGTGCGTCACGCAGGGAGGAATAACGGGTGTAGAAATCCTGGCCGAAGGCGATGGATTCGCGCTCGGCGCTGTGAAAGACGTCGCTGTAATCGATGGTCGCGGAAAGGCGGCGGTCAAGCAGGTCCTGCCTGAGTGCCAGGTCGCTCACGAAATAGCCTTCGCTGCGGCCCTGAGCAGATACGGATTCACTGTTGTACCGCAGGTTGATCTGCATCTGCGCACCGGCCCAAAGCTGCAAGGTGTTGTTGAGACGCACGTTCCAGGTGAAACGCTCCTGATCGAAGGACTGTCCCGCCAGTTCGCCCTCGACACGGTAATTGTACAGGTTGCCCAGCAGGTACACGTCCCACATGTCGACAGGATCAACGTTGAGCATCAGCTCAACTCCTGATGAGGCCGACATGCCCACGTTTTCACTCGTGCGAAGGGTAATGTTGTCACGGTATACCGTGCGCACATGCTCGATCTTGTCGTGTACGACACGGTGATAACCTTCGACGGAAAACATGTTGTCGCCGATGTCGGTCTGGTACCCGAGTTCCCAGGAATCGATGTATTCGGGCTGCAGGTCGGGATTTCCGCGCCGCACGTTGTATGCGTCCATCCAGGTCAGGAAGGGCTCGAGATGCCAGCCGCGAACGCGCTGGATGCGGCGCGTGTAACTGGCCATGATCTGCTGCGTGGCGCTGATTTTGAATGATGTATGCAGCGTGGGAAACAGGTCCACACGGTCAATGCTGAAGACTTTGCTGGTATCGGCGAACTCGACGGTCCGCTCGATGTACTCACCCCGCAGTCCTGCCTGGAAGCCGAACGCCCCGATCTCTCCTCGCAGCAGGGAATACAGCGCATGGATGTCTCGTCCGTAATCGATGAAGCGGCTTTCCTCAGGCCGCAGCTGATATTCCCCTGTCGCACTCTCATACTCGGAAAGCGTCGTCGCGTCTTCTGAACGGCCGTTGAGAAAATGATAGCCGCTTTCCATGGAATAACTTCCACCGAGGGGACGCGTGTAGTCCAGCCGCGCCTCCATGCGTTTCCCCGGACCATCCTCGGTCGAACGCCTCCCGCTGATCACCGTCCCGTCGAGTGCACGTAGTTCGTCGGTGGTTTCCTCGTCGCCCGTGCGCTTGCGCATGGAGAACAGAGCGCGAAGTTCATGTTTTTCTCCCGCGAAGCGGTGGACATAATCTGAATTCAATGAGAGATAGTTTCCTCCACGGCTGCGCGAATTGTCGCTGATATAGAGCGACGGTGGTTCCGCGGCGAACTGCTCCTGATATTCCATCCTCGTGTCACCGCCATGCTCGCGATGCCCATATCGCACAGAGAATCCAAGATTATCCTGCGTCGACAATGTGAAATCCGCTCCCGCGCGAAGACCATAGCCGTCCCGGCCGCGACGTGAGTCTCCGTCTGCGATGATGCTCAGGTCGCCTTCGGGAGAATAGAAGATGCTTTCTTCGCTGTCGGTGGCTTCCATACCCCGCTTGCCATAATTGCCTCCGAGATGAACCGCGTACCACTCACCACGCTGCGAGAGCGTCAGATCGGCACCGTAGCGATCCTGCGTTCCGACATTGAGGTTCAGCATACCGGTCGTGCCCTTGCGGCTGCCCTTTTTCATGATGACGTTGATGATTCCGGATACACCTTCGGGATCATAGCGGGCGGAGGGATTCGTGACGATCTCAATGCTTTCGATGGCGCCGGCAGGAATCTGCTCGAGGGCGTCGGAACCGTCGAGCACCGACGGACGTCCGTCGATCAGGACGCTGAAACTTCCACTGCCACGCAGCTGGACGCTGCCGTCGAGATCCACAGTCACTGAGGGAACGTTTTTCAGCACATCGACCGCCGTACCAGAAAGCGCAGTCAGCTGCCGATCGACGTTGATGACCTTTTTATCGATCTGATAGGAGACCGGCGCCCTGTCGGCGGCGACTTCCACTTCCTCCGTCTCATAGATGATGGGCTGTAGAACGATATCGCCGAGATCCATATCGTCGTCGCTGATTGCCAGGTTTCCGATCATGCGATCGTCGAAGCCGATAGCGGAAACACGCAGGTACAGGCGCCCCTCAGGCACACCGGTGATAGCGAAACGTCCGCGGGGATCGGAAACGGCCCCGGTCACGATGCTGCTGTCGCTGCTGCGAAAACAGGCGACGTTCGCATATTCGATTGGCTGTCCTCCTTCAGCCGCGATAATGCGACCGCTGATCTCAATGCTGCGTCTCTGCGGGGCCTGCTGGGCAGAGAGCTGCATGGATTGAAGAATGAAAAGCGAAAAAATGGACAGAATGACAATACGTTGTACCATGAACTACGTCTTTCCTACGTGGATGATTGTGCACGGAGCCTCCGGTTGATGACTCCGGAAATGCTTCCCTTTTCCCGCTTTCGTTTTTAAGCGGCCTCAGGTCCCCCGCGTTTGAGGCCTGTTCGATCACGCGGCGTACGACGCGTGAACCATACGGCGTTACTACGCCGATTGGTGCATGAAGCGCTTGATCTTCTGGGTGGCCGTTTTTTCAAAGGGATTGCGCTGTTCCACTACGGCGTACAGCTGCGAGAAGCGGTTCACGCTGGTGTTGACGCTTTTGTGAACTTCCTGCAGGATCTCTTCGACCTTCTCCTGCACGAAATGCATCGCTTCTTCCTTCAGATGGGCAAAATGCGCCTCGATTTCCTCGTAGTTCAGGTGGACATGCGCCACGAGCTTCCCTTTCGTCTCCATGACGAGGGATTCGAGTACATACCGATGCGTATTAATCACGGACTCTATTTCCTCCGGATAGATATTCTCTCCGGCGGAGCTGACGATCATGTTTTTCAACCTGCCTTTGATGTAAAGGTGGCCGTCTTCGTCAAACGACCCGAGATCGCCGGTGCGGAACCAGCCGTCTTCGGTAAAGGTGTCACGCGTGAGCTCCGGCTCGTTATAATACCCGCGCATGACGCTGGGGCCGCGAGCCTGGATTTCACCCTGGCCGGTTTCATTGTCCTGCTCGGCAATACGCAGTTCCAGACCTTCCATCGCGGGTCCGGTTGACTGGTAGCGCACCACCTGCGGATTGGCGCCGGCAAGCATCGGCGACGTCTCGGTCAGTCCGTACCCCACCGCGTACGGGAAACGCGCTTCGCGTAGAAATCGCTCGACGCTCGGATCCAGTTTCGCACCGCCGACGCCGAAGAAATGGAGCCGTCCGCCAAAGGTCTTGCGCAGCTTCTTCCCTGCAACCTTGTACAGCAGCTTCCTGCCGCGCTCGGTCCCATGAATGCGGCGCATGATGCCGTTTTTCGTCACTTCGGGAAGCACGCGCTGCTTGTATACTTTTTCGATGACCAGTGGCACACTCAGCATGATCGTCGGACGCACGACCTCCAGCGCGGGAAGCAGTGCGCTGGCCGTTGGCGGCTTCTCGAGATAGAACACCGATGCGCCGGTGAGCACCGGGAGAATCATTCCCAGTGTGTTCTCGTAGGTATGCGACAGGGGTAAGATCGAGAGGAATACGTCATCCTGATTCACGGGCTGAATCGTCTGCACTTTGGTCGCGTTGAACACCAGGTTGCGATGCGTGAGCATCACGCCCTTTGATTTACCGGTGGTACCCGAGGTGTAGATAATGGATGCGAGGTCGTCTTCATGCACATCCGCCACGTCGCCGAGTCCCATCGACGGTGTCCACATCGGAACGTTGTTCCCCGGCTGCACCTCATCCACGCCGTCCTCGATGCGCTCAAAGGAATCGATCAGGATGCGATGCCGCAGTGTCGGCAGATCGAGGTTGCGTGCTTTCGCAAACAGACGCGACGAAACGAACAGGACATCACATCCTGCATGACGCAGGAAGGTCCCGATTTCGTTTTCGTGAAAATCCGGCAGCAGCGGAACGACGACGGCACCCATGCTTGTGACAGCAAACCATGCGATCGGCCAGTTGGGCATGTTGCCGCTGAGTATGGCCACCCGGTCGCCGGGACGAACCTGCATACGGCGAAGCGCGGCACGGACGCGCGCGACTTCCTCGCCGAACTCAGCATATGTCATCGGCGTACCCGAGACGAAGGAGAATGCCGGGCGATCGGCAAAGCGCTGGACGCTGTGTTCTATGACGGAACCCAGTGTCATGGGTGTCTTGTCTTGCATGGGAACTCGAATGTATGAATATCGTTATGCGCCTGTTTCCAGCGCTATAGGTTCGATGCGGAGGCCAATGATGACGATTCCATCCGCACTCACGATGCGGGCAATCACATCATTATAATATCAGGGAGAAAGGGCAAAAATCAAAGGTAGAGGGCTACTTGAGAAGGTGCATCCTGCGCTGGCGTGTTTCTGTGGGTGTGCGCAGAACACAGATGTAGCTGCCCGATGGAAGCGCGGCTGCATCGAAGGTCACGCGGTACGCGCCTGGCGAATGATACCCACGTGCGAGCACCGTCACGCAGCGGCCGAGCATGCTGAAAACAAGCACCTCGGTGTGGCCGGCTTCGATGAGCTCGAATTCCACCACGGTTTCCGTGTTGAACGGATTCGGATGGTTCTGCTCGAGACGCAGCTGTCCGCTGGCATCGAAAAGTCGGTCTCCACCCTCCTGGCAGATCTCGAGACGAAGCGAACCGTCCAGCACTGTCGTGCTCACCGGTCCCCGGTCCCAGTCCAGGGAGGATAATCTCAGCTCCGTGTCGCTCACCGGTCCGAGCGTGGTGAGAAATTCCAGCTGCGCGAGAGTCTCATCACCGATATTCCATGGAACCAAAAGCGGAATGATGCGTTCATCTCCTTCGATCCATCCCAGTGGTGTTTCTCCTATCGGAGACATGACACGATGGTCATACCGCAGTTCGGCACTCCAGGCCGTCACACCGATGAGATCGAGTCCCACCGCCGACTGCAGGCGGAGAGGTACGAAGATGCGCTCGCCCGGCGCCGCCTCGAGGTGCGGCAGTGCTATCGTGGCGGCTGCCTGAACATCCGCGAAGCGGACAGTCACAGCCGTCGTCCCTTCGCATCCCGCGACCGTGACGACACGGACACTGTAGCGACCGCTGTCCCGTGCCATGATGCTTCGCGTACCGCTTATCTGTCCGCCCCCCGGCACCGTCCACGTCATGGAGGCATAACTCTGGCTGAGTTGCAGCAATGTGCTGTCACCGGGTACGATTTCGGTATCCCCGGTGATGACGGGCAATGGCAGCGGATGTTCGATGACATCGGCCGTGTCATAGGCGATGCAGCCGTTTTCCGCGACGGACTCCAGGATATACACGCCTGGGCGATTGATCACGAGACGCGGACCATTCATTGATCCGAAGGGTGTTTGCCAGATGCAGCTCCTGTAATTCCCCATCGCGGTCAGTGTGGTACTGTCGCCGGCACAGAATTCTCTCGCACCGGCGATTTGCATACTCGGAGCATCCTGCACCAGGACTTCCACCGTGGCGGTATCGGAGCAGCCCGCAGCTGATGTGTACAGAAGGGTGTAGATGCCCGCCGTGGACGTGAAAAGGCTGTCGCCCATAAAACGCGTATCATCAGGCCGTACCCACTCCAGCGTACCGGAACCGGATGCGGCGTGCAATACGGTGGTGCTTCCCCTGCAGATGAATGTTTCACCTTCGATCGGTGGCGCCTGCGCCAACTCCACCGTTACGTGCAGTATGCTGTCGTAACGGCAGCCGGTGTTCTCGTCAACAATGGTCATCGACAGCTCATATGTCCCTTCTGTCTCCCATTCGATTACGACCACGTCGGTCGTATCGGTCCCGATGATGCGTCCGCCTGAGGCCAGCTGCCACGTGGTGGAACGAGACGGCGGATCGGTAATCTGGTACTGTTCGGTACTTCCCCGGCATACCGTCATCCTGCCGTCGACGTCGATGGCAGGCCGTGCGTAATGCTCAACCATGATGGTATCGCTCATTTCGCACCCGCGTGTTGATCTCACGGTGACGATGTAGGGTCCGGGCACGAGGACTTCCGTTACCTGCGTGGTATCGCCCGTACTCCATCGGTATGATGCGAATCCCGGACCCGCATCGAGCCGGAGCCTGCCACCCGGACACAACCGCTCGTTTTCAGTCGTGATGACAGGCAAGGGTTCGGCATAAATGACGATGCTGGTATCCCCTTCGCAGCCAAGAGCCGTCGTGACATGTACGGAGTAGAGACCCGGATGAGAAATGTTGATGAAGCGCGTCATTTCGCCCGTGTTCCATGTATACGTGGCATAACCCGGACCGGCATCCAGCCTGAGGCTGCTGCCGTCACAAAGCGTGTCACTTCCGCGGGCAATCTCGGGGAGCAGACGGTTTGATATTCGCACGTTCACCGTATCGGAAGAGCCGATACAACCGTGAATGCTCTCCACCGACACCCAGTAACGCCCGCTGTCCGACACCAGGATGCTCGATTCCGGCCCCTCCTCGCCGGTACTCCACCGGTACAGCGCATACCCGGGCGTTGCCTGCAGCTTGCCCTCGGTCTCGCGACAGAGAACAAAACCACCGTCCATCCACAGGTCAACTACTGGACGCGGCCGCACCACGACTGTCACGGGGTTGGACGTGCCGGGACATCCGTCTTCCCCGGTCACGGTCACACGATACACACCCGATGCGTCGACATCGATCCATGGCTGCGTGGTGACTTCACCGCTGCTCCAGGTGTACTGTTCGAATCCCGAGGTTGCGCGCAAACGAGTGGTGCCGGGTTCGCAGAACACACTGTCGCCATCCACGCGCAGCTCCACCACCGGCGGAGGAAGGACTTCTATCCACAAACTGTCTGACGTCGCGCTGCAGCCATATTCATCGAGGACGGTGACGAAATACCAGCCACTGCGCGTCACGGCGAGGCTGTCGCTGCTTCCCTCCGTACCAGTGCTCCAATGGTAGTGACGAAAACCAGGAGTCGCGCGGATGATCGCACTGTCGCCTTCACAGATCACCGGTACGCCGTCAACCCACAGGTCGAAGCTGACCGCCGGCGCAAATTCAACACCTACCGCGTTGGAGCGGATGTTGCATCCGTTGCTGTCCGTCACTGACACGGTATAGAGTCCCGCGGAGGTCACGAGCAATGAATCGACGTTTCCCACCAGTCCCGTGCTCCATCGATACTCCGAAAATCCCGGTGTCGCGCGCAGCAGCATCTGCTGTCCCAGGCAGAGGACGGTATCGCCTTCGGGCACCAGTGCGATGTTGGTCAGAGGATGAAACCGTACGACAACGGGATCGGAGGTGCCGATGCACCCCAGTGAATCGATGACGGTAACGGTGTACGATCCGGGTTGACTGACACGCACGGTATTGGAGGAATCGCCCACGGACAGCGGGCTCCAGGAATACCAGAGGTATCCCGGTGTCGCGGTCAGCGTCCCTTGCTCTCCCCTGCAGATCGTCACCGTATCAGGTAATATGATGGGATGTGGCGGCGGACGCGTATCGATGTGGACGGTATCCGACGCCACCATGCAGCCGAGCGGGCTGATTCCGGTATACCAGTATGTCCCCTTCGCCGTGATCCAGCGTGAGAGAGCGAAACTGCCGTCATTCCATCGCACATTCTGGAAACGGGGATCCGCGGAAATGCGTACGGAATCTCCCTCACAGAAAATGAAAGCATCGCCATCGACCGACGGAAGGTCACTGCCGTCGATGGTGAGGTCGTAGAGTATGGGATTGTTGTCTTCACTGTTTCCACGGAGAAATTCCACGCGGACCTCGATGAAACGTCCCTTAACCAGGCCATCGCATTCCAGCTCTCCGTTGACCATCTGCGTATACGTCTGCGCGGGCAGTTCCGCCCGCATATTTGCGGCGCGGGCGCGGACCACAATTTCCGCATCCTCCTGCAATTCCTCCGACCAGGAAATGCGCTGCCACTGCACATCGTCACTTCCGCCGTCATTGACCACTGTCCATGATCCGTGCCGCGGGATGTTCTCTCCCAGGGCAGCTCCGGTCATGTCGCTGTAGTTGTACGGGTACGCGTCGATTCCGAGAAAGACCTCCATATCGATGCTTCCGAGGTTGTCGGCACCGGCTTCAGGATCGATGCGGAAAACATTGTCCGACCGCGCGTTGGTCACCCACACGTTACCGTTGGCATCGACTGCGATACCGGTCGGAAGAATCCCCGCCGGCGAGTGGGCGGCGAAGTCGAACACCTTCAGCAGTGCGCCTGTGGTATCTCGGCGCTCGACAGTGTTGCTGCCCGAACAGGCAATCCACACATGCCCGTCTTTCTGCGTCACGGCCACCCCACGGGGCCAGGTGCCCTCGACCTCTACCGGGAAACCGGGCAGAAGACCTCCCGTGGGAGAGAGCTTGAACAGTTCGCCGTCGTTGAAGGTCGTGGTCCAGATATTTCCGTCGTTCCCCTCTGCAAGGCCGTAACCGAGAACGAAGGATATACATGTCGCGGACCCGGTCGGCGAAAGCATCAGCAGGGGTCCGCCCCCACCGTTCATGGAAGAGGAGAATATCGTACCGTTCTGACTGACCAGCCCTCCATAACCTCCGCACGAAAGGTCTTCGAACAGCTCGAGCAATTCGCCCGTACTGGCCTTGAGTTTCATCATCGTCGACTTCAACGGATCATGGCGCGAGTACCCTCCAGCCCAGACGTTATTGTCGGCATCGATCGAAAGGTGCCGGCAGTGGTGCGCCGGGAGCTTCTTGTACATCAGGATGCATTCGTCATTCGCAGTCGAAATATCGTTGATCCCGGTCCACGTGTGAATGTCGCCGAGACCGCGCGAGGTGCGGATGAGCCCGTCTCCATCCCTGTCCACCGCGGTACTGTACGAGAACGGCGGTTTGAGATACGCCCCGCCCGGATCGGCTGCCCCGTTCTTGTCACATCGTGTACCGCCGATCACGATACCGATCTTCACGATCGAGCCTTCTCCGGAAGCATTCGAGGTAAGTGGCTGATCGCGGTTCGCAGCCCAGACGTTTCCTTCCCTGTCCACAGTCGTACGTGATGGATTATGCAGTTCCCCCTGGGGTGCCGAGCGGTATTCGCCGATGATGTCTCCCGTGTTGGCGTCGATCCGGATGATCGTTCCGCGCTTCGAGGCAGCAACGTTCACAAACGGCAATGCGATGGATTCGTGATCGAGCTGCAGCTGATCATGCACCACATCATGATTGACGTTGATCATGACGCCAGTATCGAAATCAGCGTCGAGTGTATACGTGCGCTGCTGCTGAGCCTGACAGGTCGCGGCTGTGCAGAGGATCAGCAGAAAAACCCAACGCATGAGTGCGCACATTCCCTGTGTATTTGCAGCAGCATTAATACAGCTTTGCATGGCGGTCTTTCGAATTGCGGCATCCGTGGAGCACGCTGAAACGGAACGCGCAGCGCATCGTGCGGCACCACGGCTGCTGTCGATGAGACAATCGAATGCAGTTGATATTACGTCCGATTTGAGCTGATGTTGCATTCGTTCGCTGCATCTCATGAGCGTACCGCCGCGGTATCGCTCCCGGTATCCGGCTGCACGGGAGGAAAAAAGAACTCGCGGTCCAGCGCATCGGGATTCGTCGCGATGGCGGATTCGAACGCTTCGCGTCCGCCAATCTCCCAAACCGCCAGCAGTAGAAAATGCAGTA
>PKTF01000096.1 GCA_002869275.1 Ignavibacteria bacterium
CAGCCGGTATTCGATCTCGACATTTTTCATTCCTTCATGAAGCGCATCGAGCATCTGCGCATTCCGCTCATCGCCGGGCTCTGGCCGCTCGCGTCTCTGCGCAACGCCGAGTTCATGAACAACGAGGTGCCGGGATGTCACGTGCCGGACCACCTCATGGACCGCATGCGCGCGCACGCCGATGCAAAGGAAGCCGGCCGTGCCGAGGGCATCGCCATCGCGCATGAAACGCTGGAACAGATGAAGGAATCGATCGCCGGTGTACAGATTTCCGCACCCTTCGGACGCATCGATACGGTAATGAACATTCTCGACGGCGTCCGCCTCCGGTAATCCAAATTTTCTCTCAAGCGATGCTTCAAGGGTACTTTACAATGCCCTTATATTTCATTAACTTTGGGGCATGCCACCCTATGCATCAACCAAGCATCGCAGGCAGCCGAAAATCATTCGCGTCCTTAAAAGCAGGACGTCGACGATACTTATTGCTGCCGTTCTGTTTGTGATGATGTACTTCATGTTCAGTACCAAGGGATTCCTGAGCAGATACGACCTGGAAGACGAACTGCAGGAGAAGGAAAATCGTGTCACAGAGTTGAACCGTGATATTCAGCGGCTCACTCTTGAGCGCAATCTCCTGAAGGATGACAAAGCGACCATCGAACATGTCGCCCGTGAAACACATGGCATGATCAAACCGGGAGAGGTCGTTTATCGCATTCTGCCCGCCGAGCAGGAAAAAGGCAAATGATCACCATCGGTGTTGATATCGGAGGCAGCAGCATCAAGGCCGCTCTCACCGATCCTGAAGTCGGACGCATTTTCGAAATCGCGCGACGTCCTACTTTTGCAAACTCCAGCCAGAAGGTCACCATCGAGCAGATTCACACCTGCATCGAAACGCTGATCCGGTTCGCCGGAGGTGAGAACCTTACGGTCAATGGCATCGGAATCGGTGTCCCCGGAACGGTGGATGTAGAACGCGGTATCGTCTACCATCCTCCCAACCTCCCGGCCTGGGAAGAGGTCCCGCTGGCGGAGGAAATACACACGGCGTGGGACATGGACGTACGACTGGATAACGACGCCAATTGCGCTGCGCTTGGAGAAGCGCATTTCGGGGCGGGACGCGACATGCAGCATTTCATCGGCCTTACGCTTGGGACGGGCGTCGGTTCCGGCATCATCATTAATCGCCGGATTTTCCATGGCGAACATGGGTTTGCGGGGGAGTTCGGGCACCTGACCATCGACCAGAACGGAGTGAAATGCAACTGTGGGGGACGGGGCTGCATTGAAGCGTACATCGGCATTCATTACATGATGCAGGAAGCGGTACCGCTGCTGCGTGACGATCCTCGCTCCCCGCTTCAGCAGCGTGCGGCGGATGATCCTGCTTCCCTGTCACCCGAGGATCTGTCCACAGCCGCAGACGCCGGCGACCGCAGCAGCGCCTCGATCCTTCGTACAGCCGGGGAACGGCTCGGGGCAGCAGTCGCATCTGCCGCGAATCTGATGGACATTACGTCATTCATCGTCGGCGGCGGAATATCCGCGGCGGGTGATGTGTTATTCGACGGCGTGCGTCAAAGTGCGCGAGAGCGCGTGCTGCGCGTGCATCGCGATCACCTGCGCATCCTCCCGGCCCAAACCGGTAACGATGCCGGAATGCTCGGCGCCGCTTCTCTGCTTGTGTAGCAATGTTCTCCCTTCCCCGAAAGCCCATGGCGTTCGCGTATTTGCAGACATGGATTTTCGAATCGACCCCGCCTGCGCTCTTACAAAGTAAGCCTAGTCCTCTTCGCCCTCTTCTTCTGCATTTCGATCGCGGTAGGCTGTTTCCGCGCGAGAAATAAAGCGCTCCTGACTGTTGACACGTTCATCATCCTCGCCCACCTGCGGACGCACATAACTGCCGTCGGGCTGCAGGATATAGGATTTCACATTGTCAGACAGCATGGTGGGAATAATATCCTCGAGGAGACGATCCTTGATGGATTGTTCCTCAATGAGGAACATGGCCTCGACGCGGCGGTTGAGATTTCGCGGCATCCAGTCAGCGCTGCTGAAATAGATCTCCGGATCGCCGTCATTCCCGAAAATGAACACACGCGCGTGCTCGAGAAAACGTCCCACGACGCTGATGATGCGTATGTTTTCACTGAGTCCGGGTATGCCGGGTTTGAGGCAGCAGATGCCACGCACAATCAGGTCGATCTGCACGCCCGCCTGTGAGGCACGGTACAGGGCACGGATGATCTGTGAATCGACGAGTGCATTCATTTTCGCAATGATGCGTCCCGTGCGACCGGCTTTCTGGTTTTCCATCTCGCGCTGGATCAGAGCGAGCGTTTTCTGTCGAAGGGACACCGGGGCCAGGATGATCTTGTGCCAGTTCGTCTGATGAGAATACCCTGTGAGGTAGTTGAACACGGCACTGGCTTCAAAAGCGAGTTCGTCACGGCAGCTGAGGATACCGAAATCGGTGTACACGCGCGCGGTGGTTTCATTGTAATTTCCCGTGCTCATGTGCACGTAGGTCTTCAGGCCCGACTGCTCACGGCGCACGGCAAGCGCCAGCTTGCAATGTGTCTTGAAACCTATGATGCCATACACGACATGGACACCGGCGTGTTCGAGCTGCCGGGCCCAGATAATATTATTCTCCTCGTCGAAGCGTGCCTTGAGTTCCACGAACGCCGTGACCTGTTTCCCGTTTTCCGCCGCGCGGGCAAGAGCCTTGACGATGGAAGAATTGCCGCTGGTGCGGTACAGGGTCTGCTTGATGGCAAGCACGTCCGGATCATCCGCGGCCATCTCGATGAATTCGATGACGGAGCTGAAGGAGTCGTACGGATGATAGAAGAACAGATCGCGACTACTCGTCCGGTCGAAGATATTATGGTCACCACGCAAGGAGTCCACGATACGTGGTGTGAAGGGCGGATCCTTGAGTTCCTTGATCGGCAGGGACGTCAAATCCATGAAATCCGCGATATTCAGCGGACCTTCGATGGGATAAATATCCCGATCCCGCAAATTCATGGCACGCTGCAGCATGCGGCAGACGTTGCGCGGCATATCACCGTCCACTTCCACACGCACAACGGCGCCCCAGCGGCGACGGCGGATTTGTTCTTCAATCGTCTTGAGGAGGTCCGAAGCCTCATCGTCCGCGATGTCGAGATCGGCGTTTCGCGTGACGCGGAAGAGCCAGGCATCGATCACCTGCAGTCCGGGAAAGAGTGCATTCGCGTTGGCGGCGATGATCTCCCCGAGAAGCACATAGTGCTTGCTGCTGCGGTGAATGGGAATGTGCACAAGCCGCGGCACCACGGGCGGAACCTGTACGACGGCGATGCGTTCTTCATCGGTCACGGTATCGAGAACGGTAATCACGAGGTTGAGCGACCTGTTGAGCAGGTGCGGGAAGGGGTGGCCCGGATCGATTGCGAGCGGCGATAGAACCGGGAACACATGCTCCATGAAATATTTTTCACACCAGGTACGGCTGCTTTCGTCAAGGGTATCGTAGGAACGCAGATGCACGTCTGCGGCTTCTAGTCCGGGCAGGACATCGTCGAGGAAGCAGCGTGACATCGCAGCATTCATGCGCACGACGCTTTCCCGGATCGCCTCAATGGTTTCTTCCGGCGTCCGTCCGTCGGGAGAGAGATCCGTCACACCGAGTTCGATCTGCTGTTGCAGGCCCGCGACACGGATCATGTAGAATTCATCGAGATTCGCCGAGGTAATCGCAAGAAATTTCAGTCGTTCAAGAAGAGGAAGGTTGGGATCAAGCGCTTCGTTGAGCACACGCCAGTTGAAATCGAGCCAGCTGAGTTCGCGGTTGAAATACACTTCCGGCCCGTACAGGTCGAATGCCGGGACCGACGCGGTCTGATCCTTTTGTGTGCGCTCTTCCCCCGCGCGATCATCAAGCGCTTCGTCCTGCGCCTGTGCATGCAGGTGATGGATGTTTGTTCTGACAGTTCCTTCCTTCATGTCACTTCCCGGTACATCATGTGGTCGATCATGTAAGGTACAAAAAATATCGTCGTCCATTCTGCTCTCAGACCCGCGGAGAAAAATCCTGAAGGCAATTCCACGCGGTCCAGGCGCTTCGTACTGGTTTTTACAGAATTTTTCCCGATTTTAGTAAGATTACTGAAGTTTACAGATACAATTCAGGTAGATCGCATATGCTCGTCCACCAGTGCACGATAAAGGAACCCGTCTCGTACTCCGGCACCGGCTTACATACCGGGGCACAGTGTACACTCACATTCAAGCCTGCCCCGGAGAATTACGGCATCCGCTTTGTTCGCGTGGATCTGGGAGGGAATCCGGAGATTCCCGCCATCGTCGACTACGTCGTGGACGTATCACGCGGGACGACATTGGGTCACGGAGACATCAAAGTGTACACGGTGGAGCATGTGCTCGCGGCGGTGGCCGGATTGCAGATCGACAACCTGGTCATCGAAATCGACGGCATCGAGCCCCCGGTGGGCGATGGTTCAGCCATGCCCTTCGTCGAAGTGCTGCAGCGCGCAGGCATCGAGAAGCAGGAAGCTCCGAAGGACTACCTGATCATCGACCGCACGATTCAGTATTCCAATCCTGAAAAAGAAGTCGATATCGTAGCCCTTCCGCTCGACGATTTCCGGATGACGGTCATGGTGGATTATAAGAATCCTGCCCTGGGCAGTCAGCATACCGGAATGTTCAGCCTCGACGAATTCGTCAGTGAATTCGCATCCTCCCGCACCTTTTGCTTTCTCACCGAGGTCGAAGCGCTGCATGATGCCGGGCTGATCAAGGGCGGAAGCCTCGACAACGCCGTCGTCATCGTGGATCGCGAAGTCGAGGAAAACGACCTGACGGCCATTGGCGAGAAGCTGAATCTCGATGAGAGCATGCGTTTGAACGACCATGGTTTCCTGAATGACATCACCCTGCGTTATAAAAACGAGCCTTCGCGACACAAGCTGCTCGATCTGCTGGGCGACCTCGTGCTGGTAGGTGTGCCGCTGAAGGCGCAGATTCTCGCAGCGCGTCCGGGCCACGCGAGCAATGTCGAATTCGCGAAGATGATCAGAAAGCTGTACCTGGAGAAAAGACTGGTCAAGAAATTCCAGCATGAGAGGAAAGAAGGACTCGTCTTCGACATCAATGCCATCTCAGAAATTCTGCCGCACCGCTACCCGTTCCTGCTCGTCGACAAAATCGTGAGTCTGGAAATCGATAAAAAAATCGTCGGCATCAAGAATGTCACGATGAACGAACAATTTTTCCAGGGACATTTTCCCGGACGTCCGGTAATGCCGGGAGTATTGATCATCGAAGCAATGGCGCAATGCGGCGGCATTCTGATGCTGAACACGCTTGGGACGACCGAGGGCAAGCTCGCTCTGTTCTCCACGATCGACAAAGCGAAGTTCCGTCGTCCCGTCGTGCCCGGTGACCAGATGGTCATGGAAATCGAGATGGTCAACAAGCGCCGCAACCTCATACAGCTGCGCGGCAAATCCTACGTTGATGGCGACCTGGTCGCGGAGGCCGAAATGATGGCCGCCGTGGTCGACAAGGAGCCTGCAAAGAAAACTTCGTAATGGTATTCAGCAGCGAGCACCGGCAGCAGCCGGGTGACAGCGACGCTGCGGATCCCACACGCACACACGTTTAACCTTTACGCATACGGACAATGCCTACTATTCATCCTACAGCACTTGTAGACAGCAAGGCGGAACTCGCGGACGACGTCGTCGTCGGTCCGTTCTGCACCATTGAAGCGGATGTCACGATTGACGCCGGCACGAAGCTCGGTCCACAGGTGCGCGTCGACAACGGCGCGCGTGTCGGGAAAAACTGTGCGATCCATCAGGGTGCGGTTGTGGCAACCCCGCCACAGGATCTGAAGTACGCCAATGAGAAAACGGAATTCATCCTCGGTGACAACTGCACGGTACGTGAGTACTGCACCCTGAACCGGGCCACCACACACAGCTTCAAGACCATCGTCGGCAGCGATTGCCTGCTGATGGCGTACGTGCATGTGGCGCATGACTGCCGGGTGGGCGACAAGGTGATCATCGCGAATTCGACACAGCTGGGTGGCCATGTCATCGTGGGCGAGCAGGCGATCATCGGCGGACTCACGGCCGTACACCAGTTTTCACATATCGGCATGCATTCCATGACCGGCGGTGCAGTCAAAGTGACGAAGGACATTCCGCCCTACGTGCTCGCCGGAACATCAGCAGGGCTGTTTGAAGGTCTCAATTCCATCGGACTTCGGCGCAGGGGTTTCCCGCGTGAGACGATCGACCTCCTCGATCAGACCTACCGTGCGATCTATCGATCGGGTATGAACGTGTCCCAGGCCGTGGCATGGATCAAGGAAAACCTCGAGGTCATCCCTGAGGTACAGAACGTCCTCGATTTCATCGCGGATAGTGATCGGGGCATTATCAAGCTCGCCAGGCGCTAGCCACAGAATTTCACCGGTGGCCGCGGCCACCGTTTTTTTTCCTACGAATCGAAGAAATAACCATGGACACTCTCAAGATCGGTGTGATCGGACTCGGACATCTCGGTTCGCTGCACGCCAAGATGCTGGCACAGGCCGATGGAGCCGTGCTCACCGCCGTGTTCGATACGGACAGCGAGAAAGCGACAGCGGTAGCTGAATCATACGATACGCGCGTCGCGGCTGATTACAATGATCTTCTCGACAGTGTCGATGCCCTGAGCATCGCCACCCCGACCTCGACACATTTTGATATCGCCAGTGAGGCCATCCGCCGTGGCAAGCCGGTATTTCTTGAAAAGCCGATCACCGAGACCGTTGAACAGGCGCGTGCACTGAACGCCCTCGCCGAGAAGCATGGCGTGGTCATCCAGGTGGGACACATCGAACGATTCAATCCGGCGATTGTCGCGCTGGACGGCTATGATATTTCCCCCATGTTCGTCGAATCACACAGATTGGCGCAGTTCAATCCGCGTGGCACCGATGTTGCTGTCGTACTCGACCTGATGATTCATGATATCGATATCATCCTGTCGCTGGTCAACAGCGAAGTCGAATCCATCGACGCCAGCGGCATCGCTGTCGTATCCGATACCGCAGACATCGCCAACGCTCGCCTGAAGTTCGCGAACGGCTGCGTGGCCAACATCACCGCGAGTCGCATTTCGCAGAACCGCATGCGCAAGATGCGCCTGTTCCAGAAGAACGGCTACCTGTCCATCGATTTTGGCCAGGGGCTCGCAGAGGTGTTCCGCCTTGTCGATGTCGATGACACGGATGTCACACCCACCTACATGCTCGGTATGATCGAGCAGGGGGCGGTCAAGCGCAACATCGTTTACGAGCAGCCGGCCATCCCCGAAGACCACAATCCCCTCAAGTACGAACTGCAGCTCTTCGTCGACGCCGTCCGCAACGGCACGAAGCCCATCGTAGACGGGTACGCGGCACAGCAGGCACTCGAAGTTGCCGAGGAGATTGTACGCAGAATTTCCGTACAGAGGTAAAGCGCAGTCCCTCCCTGTTCGACCCATGTGCACCGGGCAGAGTGCAGAACACTGGCGGTCTGCATCACATTCCGGAGACTCTCCATTGCTCTTTGCCGTCTCCTCGTTGTACCTTTAGACTCTCTCACGCAACATCAGGACTCACATCCCCATGTCCTATTCGCAGATATTTCGACGCATTAACCGCATTCTGAAGAGTACGGTAAATGACGTGATTGACTCCTTCTCCAAAGATGAACAGGATCTTCATGATTTCGATGCGGAGCTGCACAACAATCCGCATGATTCTGGAGAACATGACCGCGAGCAACGGGGCAGCCGTCGGGATAGTACAGGAGGTGACTCTGCGGGACACAAGGAAGGGAAACACAAACCCGGCGAGAAAGATGACGTCTTCTACTACCGCGTGTTGGGGCTGACGCCTGCGGCGACAGAGCAGGAAATAAAAAAAGCCTACCGTGATCTCATGCGGCAGTACCATCCGGATAAAGTGGCAACCCTGGGACCGGAACTGCAGGCCACTGCTTCAAAAAAAGCCAAGGAAGTGAACGAAGCGTACCATATTATTGAGCGCCGCAGAGGCTTCAAATAAGCAGACGACGCTTCTAGCCCAGACTCGAGGTGATTCGCGTCAGTGCTGCAAGACCCGCCGTCTCACCACGCAGCCGGCGTTTTCCCAGAGATACGATATCCGCTCCCTCCTTTTTCGCATACTCAACTTCAGTCGTGCTAAAACCGCCTTCAGGGCCGATGAACAGGGCAAGCGGTCTCTCGTCGTACTCGAGCCGCTCAGGGACGCATTCATCTGCCGCCCCCTCGTGAAACAGTATCAACCGAAACTCGCGCAATGCCCCCAGGGCACTGCTCAGATGCTGCGGATTTTCTATGCGTGGTACATACCCTCTCAAACACTGCTTCATGGCAGTTTCCGCCAGTTTCCGCAGTCTATCGACCTTGACGGACTGTGCGATTGTCCGTTCCGTATGGATGGGCCAAAATGAAGTCATTCCCAATTCGGTCCCTTTTTCAACGAGCCAGTCCATTTTCCCGTGATTCTTCAGGATTCCCTGGACAAGGACGATTTTCACACGCGGTTCGTGATAGTTGACGTGCTCAATAAGAAGTCTGCACTTCGTTTCGTCTTTCCCGACGCTCTCGATTACCGCTTCCCAGACGCTTCCTTCGCCATTGGAGATCAGAACGGAATCCCCTGGTTTGGATCGCAGTACTTTTCTCAGATGGTGATGCTCGTCGGAAACGAGTGTCGCGCAGTCACCGCTGATGCTGGTTGAGATGAAGAGGTTCATGGAAGCAAGGTACTATGTGCAACGTGCAAAGTGCAAAGCGAGCGATGCGTCGCCTATGAAGGGCACGCGGGGAGAGACGGACTAAAAAGACGCCCCGATATCCAGCACCCATTCCGGACGACCACGGTCATCCCAGGCGCGGTCGATGCGGAAGACGATGCCGTAGGGAAACAGGAAGTGAAGTCCCGCGCCGTAGCCGCGGCGTGTGCTCTCCCAGACGGGACGCTCATCCTTGTCCCATACCGCGCCGAGATCCGCGAAGAGTGCGGCGTACAAACCGAGCTTCCAGGTGGCGAACTGGCGGATCGGCACCTGCGGGATATGAATGTAGAAGTGTGGGACGACCGGGATACGGAGTTCGGCTGATGCGCCGGCCGAGTTTTCGCCTTCGATTTCTTCGTGGAAATGTCCGCGGATCCGCTCGGAGAACCCGAAGAAGTGGTGTTCGTAGTTCGGGATGGCGGGTCCGCTGCTGAGCCGCGCGAAGGCGCGTACGGCGAGCGACAGCTCTTTGTAGATCGGGTTGTAGGTCCGGACATCGGCCGCGTAGGAGATCATATCCACTTCACCGATCCCGAAACCCTTTTTTGCGATATACGCCGTGGAGTAGATTCCCCGAGTAGGATATTCTTTCAAATTACGGGTGTCATGGCTTGCGCCGAATCCTACGCTCACGTAGCGATCGATGCCTCCCGGGGCGAGAGTGCGCCCGGTTCGCTTTTCCGTGACTTCAACATATCTGAACGAGGAATGAAGCCAGATGCTGTGATACGGATCGAGGCGCTTTCCAAACGTTTCAGCGATTGCGTAGTGAATTTCATCAAAGTTCGGTCCTTCACCGCGCGACTGCATGCTCTTATTCACCACTTTCGACCAGGCAAAACCGGTTTCGGTGAACAGCTCATTATCTCCGAAAATCCACGGATTGGAATAGTTGAGCGATACCCAGGGATTGTAGCCCAGGACAAAACCCGCGAATATTTTTTCGTTACGGCCGCGAAAATTTTCGTGCTTGATGCCGAGTCCGTAGTACCAGTGGTCCCAGTTGCGTTCGACTATCCCGAACAGTGGCACCGGATACAGGTACCAGCGCTCGTCAACCTCGATAAGAAGGATGGTGCTGTCGAGAGGCGGCCAGCTGATCTCTACACGATTGAACAGGTCGAGGCTGTATATACGCGACTTCGCGTACTCGATTTTTTCGAGATCGATCGTATCTCCGACCTGAAGCGTGATTTCGCGCATGATGATCTCGGGCTTGGTCAGCGTGTTGCCGAAGATGGCAAAGCCTGAGATCACGGGCGCACGGCCCACCGGTGCATCGGCTCCTCCTCCCTCCTGCCCAAACAGAAGCGCGGTCTGTCCCAGAAGGAACAGACCGAAACACAGGACGAGCATATGGCGGATGGATTTCATTGCCCGGAGTCTACAGTCGTATCGAGAAACAGGCCGTCGCTGCCAGTTCCGCTCGACCGTCAGGCAGACGCATCAACTGGGCGCGGGCGTAGAGGTCGACGAACTTGTTGAAGCGCGCCGCGGCCCAGGCCGCATCGATGGCGCTCAAGACATGATTGAGGATAATCAGGTTCAGCATCGTGTCCGCAGTATTATAGAAATCATTGGCCTTTCCGCGTTCTCCGCTGTAGTAGGCGAAGTTCTCGGAAATATTCCAGTAATCACCATCAAGCTTGTCATCCCAGCCATAGGAGTACTGGTTGTATTTCCCGATCAGCTCGTAGTACTGCTGGTCGCCATGCGGCGGCAGCTTGTGAGAAAACTGCGGAATAGCCATCTCGGTGGTGTGCATGGCGTCCCAGTCCACTCGCTCCCAGGGAGGCAGACTTTCGTTCGGGTCGATCGCGATCTGGACCGCGTTCTCACCGCCGGGAAAATCCTTCGCGTTGGCGTTGAGCCATTCGGCATACTTCACCACGCTCCAGTGTCCATCAGCGTATGATCGATAGACTGCGGTCTGGTCATCGCCTTTGCCATTCTGGTCGATGTTGTAGTACCAGAGACCACCCTCCACCGCGGCGAAGAGAGCTGCCA
>PKTF01000093.1 GCA_002869275.1 Ignavibacteria bacterium
CTCAACGCGTATCAGCACGGCTACAACCAGAATCCCAAGTTCAGCGGCACCGTCCGTATCGAAAGCGACGGCGGCAACATCGCCGGTCAGTACTGGGAGAAGTATCGCAATACCGACAAGGCGTACCTGAACATTGCCGTACCGGCAGCCGACGGCAAGGGATACGACAAGCTCGTGTGCCAGCACTTTGTCAGTGACAAATCGGTCAATGCACAGATCATCATTTCCAATACGGAAGTTGCTCGTCCGGTGACCATCGACATCAAGTTCTACTCTGACAACGGCGGACTCGTCGGTGTCGAGAAACGTGTCGTTCCGGCAAACGGCGTGGCCAGCATCAATCCGTACAAGTCGCTCAAGGGCGTGCAGATGACCGGTACGGCGTACATCGTCGTCGTCGGTGCCGGCAAAATCACCGGTGAGTACTGGCAGGCAGCCGAGCGCGAGAAATACCAGGTCGCGCTGCCGCTGGAGGGCGTGACAAAGATTCGTTAAGGTCGCACACCGTGAAGGCGATCCACGCGTCCATCCTTGTATCGATAGTTATCGCAATTGCGTGCGTGTCCGATGTGGCACGCGCGCAATTTGCGTTTGAAGGGGAGCATGCGCAGCAGCTGAGGGTGGGGGATCAGCTCATCATCAATTATTTCGAAGCCGATCCGACCGTGTTCGAAACGCACCTGGTCATCACCGACCACGAGGGCAGCGGTTCGGTTGTCAACGTGCTCCTGTATGACATGGCAGGCATGCTGGTCGCTCAGCAGTCGTATTTCCTACCCATCTTCGGCAAGGTCAACTACAATCCCGCTGACGACATCGGCCAGAAGAAATTCAAGGGCACGATCCGTATCACCTCCGACGGTGGAAACATCTCTGCGCAGTACTGGCAATTCTACCGCGATCCGCTGCGGTCCGCCTTTAATACTGCCATCCCCGCATCCGACGCGCACGGCACCCGTGCGCTGCTCTGTCAGCACTTCGTGGCCGATCCGACGGTCGATGCACGCCTCGTACTCGTCAATCCCGATGCCGACAGCAGTGTCAGCGTCGCCGTCACGTTTTATCTCGACAGCGGAAAGCAGCTCACGCGGGACAAGCATCGCATTCCCGCCAACGGGATGGTCGAGCTGCACCCATATACCGAGAATGAGGGATTGATCAAGACCGGCCTCGCGTACTGCGAAGTCGTGGGGAAGGGGCGCATCACCGGCGAGTACTGGCAGGCAAGCACATCTGAGCAGTACCAGGTTTCCCTGCCGCTTGACGTCATTCCCGTTCGGGAAAAGCACTGGTAATACACCATTCCCGGCAGCCGTGAGAGCCATCTTTCTGATGATCCGTGAAATCGGGTGCATCCGAATTCGTTGCTGTCCGCACTTCTGATATCGCTCATTTTATGCCAGAATCAGCACTTTTAACATCGCCTAACTTTTATTTTAACACGCATTAAATTGATTTAGGGTGCATTAACATGATGAAAAATACCCGTGTTCCTTTGATTATGATCCTCCTGCTGATTATTTCAGCAATGACAGTGCATGCACAGGTAGAAGAAACGCCTGAAGCGGAGCACCTTGCCGTTGCGCATGAGCTGCTGATCGCCATGGAATCCGAAAAAGCTCATACCGAGGGGATAGAGACGATGGTGGAGTTACAGATTCAGCAGAATCCCGCGATCGAGCAGTTAGGTCCCGCAATGCGACGCTTCTTCCGCAAATATGCCGGCTGGGATCGCTTGAAGGATTTCTTCGCAGAAATCTACGCGACGGAATTCACAGAAAGTGAACTCAGGGATTTAGTCACATTTTACTCTACGGATCTCGGGAAAAAAGTCGCGAGGCTCACGCCCGGCATTCAGAAAAAAGCCGCCGCGTTCGGCGCTGACCTGGTGCAGAAGCATCAGTCCGATCTCCAGCGCATGCTGATGGAGGAAATGGAGACGCCCGAGGATTCCAATAGCGATTCAGAATCTCCGTACTGAACCCTGCGGTGTCCGCAGGTGGAGTTCACCGGCGAGTTCCTCAGTTTTTCTTTTCCAGCCAGCCCTGCGACAATATGGTCTCACAGCAGCAACGCGCACCATTGGCCGGCTTTGACGCGTCCCGAAAAGAATGTAATTTGAGGGAATGAATCGACTGATTCCGATTGTTTAAGGATGAACGTCGCTCACAGCTCCGCTATAAGGCGGGGCATGGTGGCAGATTCTCTTACTTTACATAATATATATTATCGGAAGTTATTGACACGGAAATAGACCATATGAAAGAATCAACGAAACAGAACTGGGATGACTTCTGGGATCAGAAAGCTGATACAAAGGAAGTCTATGCGAATACCGACCGTATTCGCCGTAATCTCGCTCGTAACCTTCCGCTCGACGGCGCGCGCATTCTCGAGGTCGGCGCAGGTACCGGACGCGACAGCTTTTACATGTCAAAGGACGGCGCATCTCTCGTCCTGCTCGACTATTCGATGAACTCGCTGAAGATCATCCGAAATAATCTTCCTGATACGGACGGAATCGGCGCTGTCGGTGGTGATGCTTTCGCTCTGCCATTTCCGGATAATTCCTTCGATGCAGTATTTCACCAGGGGCTGCTCGAGCATTTCCGTCACGATGATGCGCTGAACCTGTTAAAGGAAAACGTGCGAGTACTCAAGCCCGGCGGATTGCTCGTCGTGGATGTTCCGCAACGCTGGCATATCTATACCGTCATCAAGCATGTACTGATCGCCATGAATGCCTGGTTTGCAGGCTGGGAACGCGAGTTCTCCGTCAGCGAGCTGCGCAATCTATTGAAAACACTTGGCTTACAGCCTGTCGACGCATACGGCGAATGGATGTATCCCAGTCTGTTCTACAGAACATTCCGTGAGGCCTTCTACAAACTCGGCGTCAAACTTCCGCTGTATCCGCGATTGCTTCCGCCTGTCTCGCGCATGCGTGAGAAGATCCGTAACGGACTCGACGGAACAGCCCTCAAGTTGAATACGTCTCTTTCCATAGGCGTTATTGCAAGGAAATAATGGCCTTCTATCCAGTGCGCTGAATCACATGTGCACCCGTATGATTTGCTGCGTGCGGCGACTGCAGAGACCACAACTTAATTCTATTATCGTTGTATAGTATACTTGATCTATCTATGCCTAATACATTGAATATACTGGTATTTAACTGGCAGGACCTCGACAATCCTCTAGCAGGAGGAGCTGAGGTGCATCTTCATGAGGTTTTCGAGAGAATTGCCGCGCGCGGACATAATGTCACACTATTCTGCCACTACTTCGAAGGCGCAGAACGCGAAGAGATGCGTAACGGCATAAGGATCATACGCAAAGGCGGACGCTCGCTTTTCAATTTCACAGTATTCACGGAATACATGAAGCGCTTCAGAAATGATGACTATGATGTTGTTATTGATGATGTTAACAAAATCCCCTTCTATACCCCCCTCTTCTGTCGCGAACCGGTCCAGGGTGTGACGCATCACCTGTTCGGCAAAAGCATTTTTCTTGAAACCATTTTTCCTTTTGCTGCCTATGTCTACCTGGCTGAGCGTTTAATCAAACCGATATACCGCAAGGTGCACTTCATCATCGGCTCACCGAGCACGTCAAACGAATATCTCGAATGGGGCTTTCCTGAAGATCAGGTATCTGTAGTTAATTACTGCGTTAACAAGGACATATACTATCCTGATGAAAGTAATAACTATGACGATAATCGAATAGGATATTTCGGAAGGCTGAAGAAGTACAAGTCCGTGGACCACCTGATCCAGGCGATGGATATTTTGAGAGAGCAGTATCCAAAACTTAAGCTGGACATCATCGGTGACGGAGACGACAAGTCACGTCTCGAAGCTCTGACGACAGAACTCAATCTGAATGATAGAATCACCTTCCATGGCTTTATCGATGAGAAGGAAAAGGCACCACTGCTGCAGAAGATGAATTTTGTGGTGAATACGTCCTCAAAAGAGGGCTGGGGACTCACCGTGGTCGAAGCCAATGCCTGTGGTGCCCCCGTAGTTGCCGCTAACGTCCCCGGCCTGCGAGACTCCGTTGTCGATGCCGAGACCGGCCTTCTATACGAATTCGGAAACATCGATGACCTGACAGCGAAGATGCGCACATTTCTCGACTCTTCTGAAACAAGAAACGCATTTCGGCGGAACGCGCTCGCATGGGCAGACAAATTTGACTGGGAGAAGGCTGCGGACGAAACACTGGATTTGATTTACAAGACCATCGACCGCTGGAAGAAGTAAACACCTACACGGAATAACTCAGACCGCAGCGCGGAGTTCAACCAGGCACCGATAGGAACCGCCCTCTTTTCTGCTCTGAGCAGCCTGCGCGTAAGGCTATTTTCAGTAGCCGAGACCTTTCAGAAATCCCTCCGACATCCCCTTCCCGGTTGAAGCCTGCAGATAGTTGAGTACGTATTTTCCGATCATATCGAGTTCGATGTTGACGCGAGTTCCCTTGTGATACTGCGCGAACAGCGTATGTTCCCAGGTGTGAGGGATGACGGAAACGCGGAAGCTGCCGGCTAGTTTCTCGGCAACGGTAAGGCTCACGCCATCGATGCTGATACTGCCGACGGGAATGATGTTTGCAGAAGCGGATTCCGGAAAAGCCACCTCAACGATCCAGCTCTCTTCCCTTCGCTGTATCCCGCGAATTTCCGCCGTGAAATCGACATGCCCCTGCACAAAATGGCCACCGAGCTTTCCGTTCGCCCGCAAAGCGCGTTCGAGATTGACGCGCGAACCCGCTGCGAGGGTTCCAAGTGTGGATTTCTTCATCGTCTCCTCCACGGCCTCAACCGCGAAGCTTCGCTCCGTGAACTCCACGACGGTCAGGCATACACCGTTTACGGCAATGCTGTCGCCCTCTGCCACCTCCTGCAGCGCAGCTGAGGCCTGAATGTCGAAGCGGCGGCCGTTGCCTAATGTACGCACTCCGCGCAGGGTGCCAACTTCCTCGATGATTCCGGTAAACATGTCAGTCCTCCTTTGCGGGTCGCATGATCATGTATACATCCCCACCCATCTGGTGGACATCTTCAACATGGAAACGGTGGGCATCCGTAAGGTGCAATGGCCTCAGTGCTGAAAAGGAGCCTCGTCCCTGTCCGATAATCTTCGGACCAGTAAACACATCGAGGCGATCCGCCAGACGTGCCCGAATAAACGCGGAAAAGACCTCCGCGCCTCCTTCCACTAATATGGAACGAATGCCGAAATCATTCTGCAGGCGGGTGAGCATCGATTTCAGGGACGCAAATTCCATGACGTCGGTTGTGACATCAACTACGCGGATGCCCTGCTTTCGCATCTTTGTGACCACCGCAGCGTTCTCGCGCGCACTTTTTTTCGACGTGACGATAATCGTCCGTACCTTCGCCTCGTCTGTAAAAACCGCCGAGGAGAGCGGCAGCTTCCAGGATCTCGTGAGGATGATGCGCCAGGGATTTCTGCCATCGATATGGCGCACGGTAAGGGAAGGATTGTCTTTACGGATTGTCTCCGCACCGACAAGAACCGCATCGTACAGTGAACGCAGCCGATGCACCTCTGTGCGTGATTCCTCCGAGGTAATCCAGTGCGAGGTTCCCTTCTGCGCCGCAATGAATCCGTCGAGCGTTTGCGCGACCTTCAGAAGAATAAACGGCCGGTTTTGCAGAGCGTTGGCCAGGAACACTTCGTTCAGTGCCTCGCAACGTTCGCGTTCGACATGCTCCACCACGGTAATTCCCGCTTCCCGAAGCCTGTCCGCACCGTTGCCTGTAACCTCCGGATTCGGATCGGGCATGCCGATAACCACCTTGCGTATACGTGCCGCGATGATGGCCTCCGTGCAGGGAGGCGTCTTGCCATGATGGTTGCAGGGTTCAAGTGAAACGTACATCGTGGCTCCGCGCGCGGCGGATCCTGCGTCGCGCAAGGCTTCGACCTCAGCATGTGGGCCACCGAAATTCCCGTGCCACCCCTTCCCCACAATGCGCCCACCGGCTACGATGACGCACCCGACCATGGGATTGGGTTCGACGGATCCGCGTCCGCGCTCGGCGAGCTGCAGACACTTGTACATGTACTGACTGTCTTTTTTCATGATGTTATTCGAGCCGCATGATTTTGCGTGGCGTCGGGAATGCCCGATTGCTAAGAATACCAAGTCGCTCGAACACCATCAAGGCCGTGGAGATTTTTCTGCTCCCCCGGTTTGCGGCCAACGGCACGCGCGTTTCTCCCTCAACCACGAAGGTCGCCGAACTCCCGCCATCCAGGTTCATGCCGTTCCAGGCCCCGCGCGCGATGAGCAGTTTCGCCAGGGATTCGAGGCTGACGCCCCTCCGGCGATGTCGACTGTTATACGGTTCGACGGTCATGAGGATCAGCGTGTCACTGTTGCGCGACACGCCCAGCGCCGTCCTGCCGTAACGTCCTTCCACGAACCGTTTTTTCGTCAGACCTTCTTCCTGCCACTCGACGCTGACCTCGCCGTCACGGAGGATTCGCGGAGTTCCGCCCGTCATTTGCATCACTGGCGATTCGACGATTGGTGCGAGCCTGCTCGCAACCGTAAACGTGTCACCAACAAACAGCGAGGAGAACAGCGGGAAGGGTCCTTTTCCAAAGGAAATCACACCGCCGTCCTCGGGAATCGCAACAAACCCGGTATCGAGCAATGTCACGCGGCACGGCATGATGGTGTTGGCGCGAGGCGGAATCATATAACGGAATTGCAGCTTCAGCGTCCCGCTCTCATTGCTCGTATTCCAGATCGAGTCCATTTTCGCCATGATAAGCGTGTCAATGGTGGCTTCCGAATCATCCGTGATGGTATCACGAGACGCTTCACGGATCCCCACGGTATCGACGAACGGAACGGAAGATCCGAAAAACGTCGTGTACATCACGATTTCGGCGGAATCGACACGTCTGTTCAGACGTGAAACCGGGATACTCCCCAATTCCGTCTCCAGAGAGACATGCATCGTGAAGGTATCGATAATAACGTCGTTGTGGTCCGTGAATGCGATGGAGGACCAGTTCTTGTACTGGTTCGCGATCAGCATCTCGCCGTCGCTCACAGTAGGCCCCATCGGGTGGATGGTGCCGGCCTTCCAGAAATTCGCATTGGTGCCGGCGAGCACCCGCAATGCCGTCACGGCACTGTCATACCGGTGCATGATGCTGTACGTGCGCTCCAGCCCGGCGATATGGTCAAGTCCTTTTCCAACACGCACGCCGAGTTTGGGATTCCGGAGGTCCATCGTAACGGTATGCACCGACAGTCGCGTTTTGGGAATGTAGGAATGAAAATACCGCACACCCGGAGCGAGGTCGCGGCTGCTGTCCGGGGGTAACGCTGTAACAGGATCTGGCTGCGCCGTCAGCGTTGCACTGAATGCGAAGAAGAGAGATATGAGAAGGGTTTGACGAAGTATCATACCACCGCGATGTCAGGCATCCTTTTCGATGGCGGTGGTGAGCTCGATACCGAGCATGCTGCCGGCTGTACGGGCGATACCCAGGGGATCGAGGTTGAGACTTCGATGCAGTTCTTCCTGCGTTCCGTGGTCGACGTATTCGTCGGGGAGCCCATGAATGCGCAATGTAATGTCGTTGTAGTTTTTCTCGGCGAAGTATTCAGCGACACCGCTGCCAAATCCTCCTTTAATCGAATTGTCCTCGACGGTCAACACGTACCGGTATCGGCGTGCGATGTCATCGAGCAATTCGTGATCCAGCGGCTTGACGAAGCGCATATTCACCACGGCTGCACTGCGTCCGCTGTTTTCCAGAAGCTCGGCGGCTTTCTGCGCGTACGGAACCATATTCCCTACGGCAAGAATCGCGAGTTCCTCTCCTTCGCGCACAATGACGCCCTTCCCCAGCGGAACGCTCTCGAACCCTTTCCTGAGCTCCAGCCCCTTTCCCTTGCCACGCGGATAGCGCACCGCTACCGGCCCATCCATCTCGACGGCAGTGTAGAGCATATCGCGAAGCTCCTGTTCATCCGACGGTGCCATGATCACCATCCCCGGGATGAGGCGCAGGTAAGACAGGTCATAGGCGCCGTGATGGGTCGGACCGTCAGCGCCCACGAGTCCCCCGCGATCAATGGCGAACACGACGTGCAGATTCTGGATTGCCACATCGTGGAGCACCTGATCGAAGGCGCGCTGCAGAAAGGTCGAGTAAATGGTGGCGACAGGAATATAGCCTTCGGTCGCCATGCCCGCCGCGAATGTGACTGCGTGCTGTTCGGCGATACCGACGTCGAAATACTTTTCCGGGACTTCGCGCTGCAGCTTGTCGAGTCCCGTACCGGTAGACATCGCCGCCGTTATGCCCACGACTTTCTCGTTGCTCTTCACGATATCGACGAGCGCGTCGGCGAACACATCAGTGTAACTCGGAGCGCCTCCACCGGATTTCGGACTCTTCCCGGTGATCTTGTCGAAGGGTGTCACACCGTGAAGGTTCATATCGTCCTTCTCAGCGGGTTCATACCCCTTGCCCTTCTGCGTGATCACATGCACGAGGATCGGACCGCTCCAGTCACGCACTTCTTCGAAGATCTTCACCAGGGAAACCACATTGTGGCCGTTGATCGGACCGAAGTATCGGAACCCGAGTGCTTCGAAAAGCATGCCGGGAGTTACGACCGACTTCACTCCCCCTTCGAGGCGTGCGGCGATCTTGCGGAAACGGTCGCCGATATGGTCAAACTTGCCGGCGAGGTCCCAGATGTTTGCGCGAAAACGGTTGTAGGTCGGCGATGCCACAAATTCGTTGAAGTAGTTTGAGATGGCCCAGACGTTTGGCGAAATCGACATGTTGTTGTCGTTCAGCACCACGATCATGTTCTTCTTTAACAGTCCGCAGTTATTCATCGCTTCGTAGGCCATTCCCCCCGTCATCGAACCGTCGCCGATGACTGATACCACCTTGAAATCCTCACCCTTGAAATCACGGGCGGCAGCAATGCCCAGGGCCGCCGATATCGAGGTCGTCGCATGTCCTGCGCCAAAGACGTCGTAGATGCTTTCTTTGCGCTTGAGGAAGCCGCTGATGCCGCCATACTGGCGAATGGTATGGAAACGGTCACGCCGACCGGTAAGAATTTTGTGCGGATACGCCTGGTGCCCGACGTCCCAGAGGATTTTGTCTTCGGGTGTCTGGAACGCATAATGCAATGCGACGGCGAGTTCGACCGTACCAAGCCCCGCGCCGAGATGCCCGCCTGTTTTCGCGATGGCGTCGATCAGGAAGTCACGGATTTCGCTGCTGACCTGCCGCAGGTCCTGCACATCGAGTTTGCGCAGATCCGACGGATCGTCAATGGTATTCAACAGAGGAATTTCAACAGGATCAGACATGCATACCTGGGTGTGTGATGACAGCAGCTTATTCGTCGTCGATATCGAGTTTCTCAAAAACGCCGTCTGAGCGTTTTTGAAGTATGGAGATCCGTTTCCGGGTATCCGCTAGATATGTAACACAGTTTTCGACTATTTCAATCCCTTCTTCGTAGAGTTTCATACTCTCGTCCAGGACTGTTTCTTCGGCATCGAGCGCCTCAACGATTTCGTTGAGACGTTTGACCTGATCTTCAAATCGTTCAGTTTTTTTCTTCGCCATGCTGATCCGTCTGTATGATGCTGGCCTGGGCGGTACCGTCTCGAAGGTACAGGGAGATAAAATCGCCCGGCTGAAGCTGCGTGACCGAATGTACCCGCTCCTCACCGCGACTGAGGAGTACCGCGCCCTTCCTGAAATACCGCTCCGGGTCATGCGCCAGAAGGCGCTGCTTGAGAAGTTCGACCTGGTGCCGTCTGTGTTCCATACCGCGAGCGTGAAGACGCTCCATCGATGTGAAGCGTTCGTCCACGAGTTGAACTGCGCTCTGCAGGCGTCCTTCAAGCCGTGTGAAGGCCCTGTCCGTAAGGAGCAGTCTGAGCCGTTGCGTGTTTGCACGCAATGTTAAATCTACGAATTTCCCCGCCGTGGAAACAACACTTTCGAGGTACCCGATTATCTCATCTCTTGAGGGAACCACCAGCTCACCTGCCACGGACGGCGTAGCGGCACGCAGATCGGCTGCATAGTCAGCGATCGTCACATCGACCTCGTGTCCCACGGCGCTGACAACAGGGATATGCGACCTGCTGATCGCGCGTGCGACGATTTCTTCATTGAATGCCCACAGGTCCTCGATCGAACCGCCTCCACGTCCGGTGATGATGACATCGATCTCCCCGTATTCATTCGCCAGGTCGAGCGCCTCGGCGATCTGTTCGGCAGCGCCTGCTCCCTGCACTTGCACCGGAAGCATGAGCACTTCGACAGACGGATTCCGACGCTGGATCACGCTGATCATATCGCGTACTGCGGCACCGGTCGGTGATGTGATTACCGCGACGTGCTCAGGGTATGCGGGCAGTTCCTTCTTGCGTGATTCATCAAAGAGCCCTTCTGCATGGAGACGTCGTTTGAGTTTTTCAAACGCCAGCTGCAGCGCTCCTTCCCCACGCGGCTGCATGTCTTCGACGATGAGCTGGTAATTCCCGCGCGGTTCATATACCGAGATGCGTCCCCTGCATACGACCTCCATTCCGTTTTCAGGCTTGAAAAACGTGCGCATCGCGCTGCCCCTGAACATCACCGAGCTCAGCTGTGCCCCGGCATCCTTGAGCGTGAAATAGAGATGCCCTGAGCCATGGCGGTGAAAATTCGAGATTTCGCCCGCAACCGTAACACGCTGGAAGTCCTTCTCGAGGGTATCCTTGATCGCTCGGGTGATCTGTGAAATAGTCAGGATGTCGGGAGCATCAGTCAACGAGGTGTTCTCCCTTTTCAAACATTGAGAGCAC
>PKTF01000285.1 GCA_002869275.1 Ignavibacteria bacterium
CCGGCCGTGTGAGAAGAACATCCGCGTAATCCTGCTGGATGTTCACGACGAGTCCCGACGCGACGGGAAGCAGGTTTTCATTTCTGGCGGCATCGAGGATCTCCACGAAGCTGTCATCGAATGCGATGCGCCCACTGATCTCGCGCACCGCATAGCGCGACGGCAGCTCTTCCAGGCGTACCTCGAAAGCGCCTGATTCACCGGGGGGGAATAGCAGCAGCGGCGTGACAGATACCACGACGCGTTCATCATCACCCTGTCCCTGCACACGCATCCCTTCCGTGATGCGGCAGTCCGTATCGGCGAAGAGGGAGTCCCACACAAGCGCCGTATTCCCGGACGGCATGAAATCAATGGTGACCGACAGGCTGTCACCCGGTGCCAGCAGCGCTGGAGTGACGGCACTGTAGGAGAACACGTATCCTCCGCCGGACATCCAGCGAAGACGCGTCACGGTGACATCGACATCGCCCGTATTCACCAGGGCAATGCGCGTGGAGGCAGTATCCTCGAGCCAGATGTACCCGAAATCCAGAAGGGGAGGCGCCCAGGTCAGTTCAGGCAGTACGCCCGTGATGCGCAGGGTGTCGAGAATGCGTTCACCGTTGTCCGCCTCGAGTTCGAGGATGGCGGTGTAGCTGCCCGGGGTGCTCAGGCGGACCTGCAGGGGAACTTCGATGCGGCCTCCCGGGGGGATGACGGAAGGGACGGAAAACCCCTGCACAGTGAAAATGCCGGGTGTGCCTCCCTGGAGTCGGACTGCCGTGATGGTCAATGCCATGTTGTCGGGATGGTTGTTTCGCACGAACAGCGAAGTGTCGAGTGCGAACGGTTCGCAGAGACTGACACTGCCGAAATTCATGGCGCTGCGCGTGGGCAGTGACAGTCGTATATCGTCGATGCGGTGTTCGTTGAATGATGTTCCCGTCGCGGAAACGAAGCCGTAGAATCCATCGAAGGGAAAGAAATTCGCGATGGTATGGTCGAATCTGCTGACATTGTCGAGGAAGACATGGACACGTCCTCCGCGAAAGCGGATGAGAATACGATGCCAACCATTGTCCTCGAGGGTAGGAACGACGAGCGTCTCTGAATGCAGGTGGTTGTCGGTGCGCTCCTTGATCACGGCGATATGCTCGGGATGCGGATCGCTGCGGTCGCCATTCTCGTAGGTGTCGAATTCCACTCCGTATCCCAGGCAGCCGTCGAAGTTCAGCTGGCCGCCTCCGGTGGGAGCATAATCGTACAGTGCCCCCAGAACGAAAACGATACCGTCGGCCCCGCCGCTGTTCGTTGTTCCGTTGTAGCCGAAGCGTGCGCGGAACGATACGTCGCAATAGTCGATCGGCAGGAGCTGCGGAAGGAACAGCCTCCCTGTCTGACCGATGGCCCCGGGAGTCAGCACCAGGTCCTGCCCCGCAGGGTCGTGGTAAGAGCTGACCCCCACGTAGTAACGAGAGGCGTCGTAGGCGGAAAAGTCATCCTCCCAGATGACCTCTCGCCATGGGATTTCGGTTTGCGCATCTGCGCTACCCACCGAGATCAGCAGGAATAACAGCGCCGTGAGAATGGCGTAGAAGTGATCAGTCGAAGATCGCTGCGAAGAGCCCGTCAATATCCGTGAGGTCTTCGAAGAGATGGTCCGGCCGTTGTTCCGCAAGTTGTTCATGGCTGTAGCCTCCAGTCGCGACGCCGATGCTGCGGACATTCAAGTGGCGTCCGCAGTCGATGTCATGCGGTGTGTCTCCGATAATCACAATGTCTTTGGCTTTGAATGTTGCGCCGGTTCTGTCGTAGGCCCGTTCGACGGCGATTGCCGGCAGTTCGTGCCGGTGAAATGCGTCGTTTCCGAATGCGCCGAAGCTGAAGAACGGAAGCAGTTCCGGTGGTGTGAGTTTGATCCTCGCGCCCTGCAGCATGTTTCCCGTCAGCAGCGCGAGGGTGGCGACCTGTTCCTGCGAGAGGGCGTTGAGGAGTTCGCGGACCCCCGGCAGGACGGTGATGTTGTCCTTGTTCAGCCGTTTTTCGAGCGTTTCGAAGAACGCCGCGAAGATGGCGTCCTGGTGTGCGGGGATGTCCTCTTCGGGTACGTGCGTCGCCTTCATGATGTCATGATAAATCTGCTGATCCGTCTTTCCGGCAAAATCATAGGTGGATGCTGCAGACGGCTGTCCGAGCGTGCTGTCAACGGCTTCGCCGAATGCCTGTCGCGCGATGCCGTTGGTGTTGATCAGGGTCCCGTCGATATCGAAAAGGATGAGCCGGAGATGCTGCTTGGTAATCATGTTTCGGTCGATTTAGGTACGCTGTGATACAGAAGATGGTCTGACAGCCGGGGAAAATGAACACCGAAAAAGGTATACAGCTTCCCTCCCGGACTGACGTTGATTTCTCGTTTTCGTTGTGTGCTGCAGCGCAGGATCGCGTCGGCAACGCGGTCAGGGCTGGCCGTGGGGACGTGACGGCGCTGTGACTGGGGCGTGGAGTATGTCATACGCTCAAAGAACCGCGTGTCGGTGCGCGCGGGATTCACAACACCGACGTGGATGCCGTGGGCACGCGCTTCCAGCCGCAGGGCGTCGGCGAATCCGATAACGGCGGCCTTGCTCGCGCAATATGCGGCATTGTATGGAAGGGCACGCTTCCCGATGATTGAGGCGACGAGTACGATACTTCCATCGCGGCGTTCCATCATCTGCGGAAGCACCGCGCCGGTACAGGCCATTGCACCGTCGATATTGGTGCGCAGCAGTGGTTCGATATCGGACCATGCGCTGCGGGCAAACGGTCCGTATTGTCCGATCCCCGCGTTCATGACGGCGGTCGTAATGTTCCAGCGTCCTGCAGCCTCGCCGATGGTCTGAAGGCAGGCCGCGGCATCGCTGACATCGAGAGTAATGCCATCGCAGGTCCCGCTTCCCAGGGCATCAATGTCGCTCTGCAGATCCTGCAGTCGCTGCGTCGACCGTGCGACGGCGATGACATGCCGGCCGAGGGCGGCGAAACGCAAAGCCGTTGCCCGGCCGATGCCTTCGGTCGCACCCGTGATGAGAACACTGGACTGTCGCGATTTCGTCTTGTGCCTGTCGCTCATGCCCCTATAATACAAAGTCCGAACTTGCGATTCATCCTCGAAATGAATAAACTCGCTTATTACTATCATCTATTCATTACAGCAGCTATTGATGATGCTTCAGCGGGACGCAAGGGACGATGCCTGAGAAGGACGAAATACTGATCGTCGATGACGAGGAGATGATGTGCCTCGTCCTCTCCGGGGTGTTTTCAGATGCCGGCTACAGCGTGCGGACCGCGGCGAACGGGGAAGAAGCGCTCAAGCATATCAGCGAACGACTTCCCGATGTGATGCTTATGGACATCATCATGCCGGGACTCAGCGGCATGGAAGTGCTCAAGCGTATCAAGAGTATCGACGAGCATATCCCCGTCATCCTCATGACGGCGATGGCCGCTGTCTCCGGCGCCGTGGACGCGATGCGAACCGGGGCCTTTGATTACATCGCCAAGCCGTTTCATAACGAAGATCTTCTGCGAGCGGTGGAGAACGCTTTGAAAAAACGGCAGCAGAAGAATGTCGTGGTTGGGACCGCCGAGGTGAAGGAGGAGCAGAGGGATCCGATTCTCCACGACATGGGGACCAGCGAAGTCATCACTGAGCTGTCTGCTCGCACCCGCAAGGTGGCGAAAAGCAATTTCGATGTGCTTGTCACCGGCGAAACCGGAACGGGCAAGGAACTGATCGCGCGTGCCATCCATTCGATGAGCAGCCGCTCAGACAAACCCTTCATCCCGATAGACACCGGCGCAATACCCGAATCACTGCTCGAAAGTGAACTGTTCGGGCACGAAGAGGGAGCCTTCACCGACGCGCGCAGCCAAAAAATCGGCAAGTTTGAACAGGCCCAGGGCGGCACGATTTTTCTCGACGAGGTACCCAACATGTCGTGGCAGTCGCAGGCGAAGCTCCTGCGAGCGCTGCAGGATCGTGCCATTTTCCGCATCGGCGGCAGCTCACCCATCAGTATCGACGTGCGAGTAATCGCAGCGAGTAACACGGATTTTCAATCACTCATTGATGAAAAACAATTTCGCGCCGACCTCTTCTACCGTCTGCGCGAATTCTCAATTCATGTGCCTGCGCTGCGGGAACGCAAGAGTGATATTCCTTTTCTGGTCGAGAAGTTTGTCCAGCAGACGAATAAGGAGCTTGGCAAGGAGATCAAAGGCTGTTCTGCAGCTGCGATGGATGCATTGATCATCTACGACTGGCCGGGAAACGTACGCCAGCTGCGTTCCACTGTCCGCGGCGCCGTGTTGCAGAGCACCGATGTGATTGAAGTTCAGCACCTGGAATTCATGGAGATGGGCGGCGGTGCTGCGACGCAGCCGGTCGCCGCTCCGGCCATTGCCTTCGAGAACGGTGCCCCCCTCAAGGACCACGTCAAGAAACACATCGCACAGATCGAAAGACAGATCATTCTCGAGACGCTGAAGTCGACCAAGTGGAACAAGGCGAAGACCGCGCGTGTACTGCAGATCGCCTACAACACCCTGCTCTCGAAAATCAACGAATACGATCTGCAGCACCCGACCAATTCACCCTGACGCTGCAACGCGCGCAGCACCAGCGCGCGAAGTCAGTACACCCCAAAACCGCAGGAGCGCATGGTATCTCAAGCCGATGCCCGGTATTCCATCTTACTCATCGAGGATGACAGGGACCAGATCCAGTTCATCAAGACGGTACTCGGGTCCTCGAGCAATGTCTCACTCGACATTCATGCAGAGGAAACCGTAGGGGCGGGGCTGATCCATCTTGGTTCAACGCAGGTTGATCTCATCCTGCTCGATCTGCATCTGCCCGACAGTGCCGGGCTTGAGACGTTCAGGACGGTAGAAGGCGCGGCGGGTGAGATCCCGATCATCATCTTCTCCGGGAACAAGGATGTTGAACTCGCGCTCGAAGCCGTGCGCGAGGGTGCGCAGGATTATCTCGTCAAGGGCGATGCCCGTGAACCGCTGCTTTCGCGCAGCATCATGTACGCGATCGAACGGAAGCGCATCACCACCGAGCTTGAACACACGCGCAACGCACTGGAGGAGAGCAACCGGGATCTGAAGGCGACACAGCGAGAACTGCGTACGGAACGCGACCTGTTCATCTCTGGTCCAACGGTCGTGATCAAACGCGGAGCGGACACAGGACTGCCCGTGCTGTTCGTGTCGCAGAATTTTTCGCGCTTCGGCTATGTGCCGGAGGCGATCATCAGTGACAGACGCAGTTTTCAGAGTTTTGTACATCCCGACGACTGGGAACGCTTGCTGAAAGAGCTTTCCGAACGCCAGAAAGAACGGGCCGATGTTCTCGAGATCGAATATCGCATAGTTGATGCAGCCGGGGAACCGGTATGGCTGCACGAAATCACACGCTTTCAGTATACGGCGGACGGGAGTCCGCTTTCGCAGCACGCGTACGTTGTGGATGTCTCGGGACGGAAGCGGGCCGAGCAGTCCCTCACCGTGACCCGCCGGCGCTTCGAAACGATCATTGGCAGCCTGAATGAAGCGGTGTACGAACTCGATCATTCGGGACGCATCGGTTTCATCACCGAAGCGATCGGCAGGATTCTCGGGTACACCCCGCATGAGCTGCAGGGAACGGAATTCCGCTCGCTGATCATCGAAGGACGCCGTGACGAATGGTCGGAAACACTGTCCGGAATGCTGCGCGGCCGCATTACTTCCTGTGAATTTCCTGTCGCACGAAAGGACGGAGGCGAGCGAAAGATCCTTCTTTCCAGTCGGCGACTGGAAGAACACGGACAGGTGGCGGGCATTGCCGGTGTCATCACTGATGTCACCGAACAGCGAACGATGGAGGAAACCGTTCGCGATGTACAGACGAAGACGCAGCAATACCTCGACATCGCCGAGGTCATGTTCCTCTCGCTGAACGCTGAGGGAACCGTGACGCTGATCAACAAGAAAGGTTCAGAGATACTCGGTTATGCCGAGCATGACGTCATCGGACGAAACTGGATGGATCTCGCGATACCCGAACGGATGCGGGCGGATATGCGGACGTACTTCCGCGCCATCGTCGAGGGATCGGTTGACCTGCAGCATCTGCATGAGAATAGCATCGTGACGAGCGGCGGTGATGAACGGCTGATCCTCTGGCACAACTCCCTGCTGCGTGACGCGCGCGGCCATATCATCGGAGTGCTCAGCAGCGGAGAAGACATTACCGATCGCAGGCGCATCGAGGAAGAAGTGAAGGGTTCCCGCGAGCTGATCGAGCTTGCCCTCTGGGGAGCGGACCTGGGCGCCTGGGAGTGGTATATCGACTCTGACCGACTGACCTTCAACCAGCGCGCGCTGGCCATGTTCGGATTTCCGGACGAGGAGCCGCCGCGGTACACCGAGTTCCGTAAAGAGACACTTCCGGAAGAAGATGTCCCGCGCCTGGAAGAGCTCGTTCAGGCGCACCTCGCCGGCGAGTCTTCATTCTATCAGGCAGAAACCTGGATGATCAGCCGCAGTGGTGAATGGCGCTGGATACTGGAGCGCGGCAAGGTCGTCGAATACGACGGAGCTGGAAATCCCGTTCGCCTGGCAGGCACATACCTGGATCTGACGGAACGTAAGTTTGCAGCGATCGCGCTGGAGGACAGCGAGAAGAAATTCCGGCTGCTCGCTGAAAACTCGGTGGATATCATCTGGACTTCGGACGCGGAGTTCAACCTCACATTTGTCAGTCCATCGGTGGTATCCATACTCGGGTACGCTCCCGAGGAAATGGTTGAGATTCCTTTCACGGAGGTGATTCATGAGGCGCACCGCCAGGATGTACTGGACCAGCTGGATTCGAAAGTGCATGTCGAACCCCGGCCCGTCGAAGAACGGAGCGTCCGTCTCGAGGTGCAGCTCATCAAGAAGAACGGTGAACTGCTGTGGACCGAACTGGTAGCGACGCCGGTACTCGACCAGAGCGGTAGGCTTGTCACGATCCACGGAAACTCCCGCGACATACAGCGTCGAAAGCTGGCGCAGCTCGCCCTTGCCGAAAGCGAGGAGAAATACCGTCTCCTCGTGGAAAACCAGACTGACCTCGTAGTGAAGATTGACCTCGATGGCAAGTTCCTCTTTGTCAGTCCTTCGTACTGCAGATTGTTTGACAAGTCCGAGGAGGAACTGCTGCAGCAGACGTTCTTCCCGCTCGTGCATGAAGAGGACAAGGCCCAGACGCTCGAAGCCATGAAAGCGCTGCTCGAGCCTCCGCACACCGCCTATGTTGAGCAACGTGCGCTGACACGCGATGGATGGCGCTGGCTCGCATGGTCCGATACCGCGGTATTCGATGACGAAGGCGAGATCGTGGCCGTCATCGGGGTCGGACGCGATGTGACCGAACGCAAGATGGCGGAACACGCGCTCGTCGAAAGCGAAAAACGACTCCGGACCGTGATTTCCAATCTCCCTGTGGTTCTCTTCTCCTATGATGTCCAGGGCATGTTCACCCTCTCGGAGGGCAAGGGACTCGAAGCACTCGGCCTCGAACCCGGACAGGTCGTCGGGAATTCAGTATTCGAGGTCTATCGGGATATGCCCGAGGTTCTCGATCAGGTGAAGCGCAGCCTCAAGGGTGAGTCCTTCACCGGGGTGGTGACAGTTGGAGACATGTATTTCGAGACCTGGTATACTCCGCTGAAAAGTGAGAACGACGCGCTCCTGCAGGTGATCGGCGTAGCGGTGGATATCTCCCAGCGTGTAAAAACCGAGGAAGAGCTCCACCGGTATCGTGACCACCTTGAAGAACTGGTTGAGGCCCGAACGCTGGAGCTCGAACGCACCAACGAGCGGCTCAAGAGATTCCGATTCGCGCTCGACAGCGCGGCGGACAATATTTACATCATCGATCCGGAGACGATGAAGTTCGTCGACCACAATGAAAGTGCCGTGCGGGCCCTCGGGTATTCCAGCGAAGAGCTGCTGACCATGGGCCCGGCGGATATTCGCGCAGCCGATGCTGAAGAAGACTATCAGGTGATCTACGAGGATGTCCGTGACGGAAAGCTGGAAGTGGGCATGTTCGAAACGCGACACCGCCGGAGTAACGGGGAGGAATTCCCCGTGGAAATCTTTGTGCGTTCGTTTGAACGCGGCGAGGGGCAGCTGCTTGTGAGCACCGTGCGTGATATTACGCGCAGGAAGGAAGTCGAGCTGGCTCTCAAGGACAGCGAGTCGAAGTACCGAAACGTTCTGGAAAACGCCAATGAGGCGATCATTGTTCTGCAGGACAACCTGCTCAAGTTTTTCAATTACAAGGTGCTCGAACTGACCGGGTTACGCGAGCGCGACCTGGTCGATCTCCCCATCCTTGAATTCGTGCATCCCGACGACCATGCCTCGGTTCAGCTGCAATACGAGAAGCGGATCGGCGGACATCATCTGCCAGAGAGCTATGACGTGCGCATGTTCGACAGCAACGGCACGATCAAATGGATGGAAGTGCGGGACGTATTGATTGACTGGGAAGACAAACCTGCCACGCTCAATTTTTTCAATGACATCACCGCGCGCAAAAATGCCGAACAGTACATCCGCTTCCAGGCGTCGCTTCTGAGCATCGTACGAAACTCCGTTGTTGCCATTGATCCTACAGGCAGAGTCACCTACTGGAATTCATTCGCGGAGACGCTGTACGGCTGGACGGCGGACGAAGTAGAGGGAAAGAAGCTCGGTGACAATCCGACCTTTGGAAAGGACTTTTCCGAGGACCTGCTGCCTCAGCTACGGAAGAAGAGGCACTGGGAAGGAGAAGTCACACGCAAACATCGTGACGGACATCCTATAGACCTGTACACCATGTGGAACGCCATCATGCAGGACGGGACCGTCACCGGGTATGTCGGGATCGGGATCGACATGTCTGAGCGAAAGAAGCTCGAGCGGGAATTGCTGCAATCGCAGAAGCTGGCTTCACTTGGCGTGTTGTCCGAGGGTATTGCACACGAATTGCGGAATCCGCTCGGATATGCCTCCTCGGCAGCGCAGCTGCTGCTCGGCAAGGAGAGTATCGCTCCGGAGGAACTCGAAAAATACAGCAACATTATCCGCACCGGTGTTGAGAAAGCCAATAAAATCGTGGAAAACCTGCTGCTGATCGGGAAACCCAAGGGACAGCTGATGAAAAAGCAGCTGGATCTCGTGGATGCCATCGAAGAGGCGCACGGCCTGGCGGAAACCCACGAACTGATCGGTAATGTCGTGGTGGAAAAATCATTTGTGAGCAAGCCGTTGTACGTCACGGGGAACAGGGAGATGGTCGTACAGCTCTTTTATAACCTCTTCGCCAACGCCTTTCACGCCATGGGCAAGGATGGAATCCTTACCATCGAGGGTGAAAGCAATGAAGATCAGCACATTATTCGTGTAACGGATTCTGGTCCGGGCATCCCCGATGACATCGTTGAAAGCATTTTCGATCCCTTCTTTACCACATCGAAGACCGATCAGGGTGTCGGGCTGGGCCTCACGCTCTGCTATTTCATCATGGATGATCATGATGGGCGCATTGAATTTGACGACAGTGTCACTCAGGGCGCCAGCTTCATCATTACCTTCCCTTCCGATTGATCCCGCAGTTTAGGGAACCTTCTTCATACTTCCATTTCGGCATCGTTGGGCGATAGCGGCGACGGTCTGGTGGACCATCCGCTGAAGCTATTGTCCGACTGTGAGTTACGGTAAACCCCGGACTGCAGCCCCCGGATATACCCTTAACTGCCACTGTTCGAATATCGTACAGCGGCAGGTATTTGATTGCACGGATTCCGTGAAGCTGCGAACTATTCAATTCATTCCCTATTCAATGGATTGCATACCTGCGCAGTGCAATGTGTACTATCCTTCAGTGATGTTCCATACAATATATATCGTCTAAAACCTGTAAGTGACGAAAAGAGAAAGGGGTGAAGAGTGTCCTGCCGGCATGCAAATTCTACAATCAGTTGATATTAAATCACTTACAGCCATTCCTGCCCCCGTGTGCTCAAATTATGCAGCAGATATTCTCCTCGTCCGTGTACCTGATCAGAACATTGGCACGCTTTGTGCACCTCTAAGGGCGATTGAGCAAACCTATCACACAAGAATGCATAGCTGAGGAGACCACATGCGTACAATGCGACTACTTACCAAAGTAGCCCCCCTCGCGATAACCCTTTTCGTGTTCATATTCGGTACACAGACGGCTGAAGCGCAGAAATTATTCCGCTGGGCGGGAGGCGCTGCGACTGCGGATTGGAATTTGGCAGATAACTGGCAAGAGAGTGCGGATGGCGGGATCAGTTGGGATCCCACGACATCATTTCCTGGTGCAAATGATGAAGTGAGATTCGATGGTACTGGTACTACAACCAGTCAGGTTCCATCTTTAGCTCCGAATGATTACGAGGTTGCAAAAGTTGTTGTATCAGCGAACCACACAATTACTTTATTAGGAAATCTCGATACGGATGAGCTGGACATCACCAGCGGCACGCTGTTGCTCAACACCCCGGGTTACATCACGGTCAATACAAGTGTGACCTTTGGTACCGGAGCGATCCTTAATGGTGTTCGCCAGGTGACGATGTACCTCAACGGCACGATGTCCATGGCAGACCTCACCGCACGTGTTGAGACCAATATCTACACGATTCTCGGAATTGCGAATTTTATGCTATCTGATGTCGTATTCATGGGTACACTGGACATCAACGGTTTTCAGGTACCGCTGGGTTCGGACAATCTGTACATGGGACCGAATCCTGGCGGGCAGATCGC
>PKTF01000007.1 GCA_002869275.1 Ignavibacteria bacterium
CAGGGTATTCGTCTGCTCGATACGCTCCGAATATTTCCTGGTGTTTTCGTTGGTCTGCTTGCCCAGGTTCTCCGACAATCGCGTGAGCAGGACATCCTGACGGATATCAGTCTGCGAGATGAGCCGGAAGAGATCCGATACCGCATTGGTCATTTCGCGGATCGAGGAGTTCATAGACTGTTGCAGGCTGTCTGGTGCGCCGAGTGGATTCTGCTGCGGACTGGCTTCCTCCGTCGCGCTGTAGGCCGTGATAATGGCCAGCATGAGAAGAAACAATGCCTCAAGTACGAGCGCTCCGATGGCATACCACAGGGAATATCCAGCCAGATACACTGCGACGGCAAGAAGCACGATCATTGCTCCAGCGTAGACGAGACCCAGCATACTATTATAGTAGAAGCGCCCGACGATCTCCTCGAAAAACAGACGCGTACCCAGCTTGAACCCGAGATTCGTCTCGAAACGGACCCGGCGCCCATCACCAAACTGTAATTCCGTCCCCTGACGGCACAGCCTCCAGCACTCCAGAAGAGTTTTGGCTTCGAAGGTGTTTTTTACGCGCCGGTCATGATAGAATTCATGCAGCAACCGGCGCCCCTCAAAGGTTTCAAGATCCTTTACAGTTTCAGATGTGCTGAGCAAAAGATGTTTATCAGTAGTGGTTGCAAGGTGCATGTGCGAGCGGACTGCATCACACTAATCCATTCACAAATCATGCCAAGGAATCTGCACGGTATACACCCTAATAACATGGATTTACGTTTCGTTTTCCACTCAGCACCGTGAATTATTTTCACATCTCGTGCGGATGATTCACAATGTGTTGAAGTCAGAAGAAACGTAGTGAAGACACATACTGGGGAGAAATGACGAGGAGATCGACAGAAATTCCGCCGATCTCCTCGATACATCAACTATGCGATCCGGGTTCAGTCGTCGTCACGCTGTTCCTGAAACCAGGCCATCGTATTCCGTAATCCGACGTCGATTCCCGTCTCGGGTTTCCACCCGAAGCGCGTGTGCAGCTTGTCATAGGAACAGACACTGCGCTGCTGCTCACCGTCCTTTGCCGGTCCGTGCTTCTCTGTCGCGGGACCGCCGAGTGCGTCGTTGAGCACCTGGAAGATTTCATTGACCGTCGTTTCACGGTTGGTGCTTACGTTGAACGTGTCGGATCCTTCCATTCCGAGAGCATGCACATTGGCACGCACGACATCATCGATATACACGTAATCGCGCGTCTGCAAGCCGTCACCGTTGATGACGGGATTGTCCCCACTGAGCAGCTTGTCGCAGAAGATCGCAACAACGCCCGCTTCACCATGAGGATTTTGACGTGGACCGTAGACGTTCGTATAGCGAAACACGGTATACGTCAGATCGCGCACGAGGTGGAAGTAATGCAGGTAGCGTTCGACCGTGACTTTTGTGATGCCGTACGGGGAACAGGGCGCGATGGGATGTGCCTCGTCCGCGGGAAAATACTCCTGCTCCCCATAACCTGCGCCGCCCGAACTGGCGAAGATCACCCGCTTCACATCGTTCTGCAGCGCGGCTTCGACCACGTTGATCGATCCGAGTACGTTGACCGAAAGATCAAAACGTGGGTCCTCCACGCTGCGCCGCACGTCGATTTGCGCGGCATGATGGTTGATCACCTCGATATTGTGATCGCGAATGATGTCACCCAATCCCTCATCACGGATATCGAGCTGATAAAACGTTGCGCCTTTCGGCACATTTTCCAGAACACCAGTCGAAAGATTGTCAACGATTACAATATCATGCCCGGCGTCCTTGTAGGCGTCAGCAATACTGGATCCGATAAAACCGGCACCGCCGGTGACGAGAACATTCATGCTCGATATGTCTTGCAATGGTACATGTCGCAATGTATTAAAACCCTCCGTATGATGAAAAAACGGATACAGGCGCAGCATCGAGCCTTTCACCCTTTCTCGCATTCTTCCTATCTTCCCAGCACATGAAAGAGCAACTGAAAAAACTGACCAGCGACTCCGCCGTCTATGGCGTGAGCAACATCGTCGGACGGTTCATCACCTTTCTTCTTGTTCCTTTCTACACGCAGTTCCTTCCGCAGAGTGACTACGGTATCGTCGCTGTCGTGTATTCCGGAATCGCATTCCTCAACGGCGTATTCACTTTCGGACTCGAACCCGCATACATGCGTTTCGTTTCGGGTGTCGACACCGCACGGCGCAACAGGATCTTCGGATCATCATTTCTATTCATCTCCGGCAGCTCCGTTCTGCTTTTTGCGCTGATCATGCTCTTTCAGCCGCAGCTGCAACTCCTGTTGGAACTCGAGGACCAGTGGCGAAGCATCATTCCGCTGGCGCTGGGCATGGTCGCTCTCGACGCGATGAACATCATACCCTTCGCCGCCCTGCGCATGGAAAATCGTGCGAAGCGCTTCGCGACGATCAAGATCATTTCCATCGTGATCAATGTCGGCCTGAACGTGCTGTTCATCGCGATCCTGCACGAGTCCATCGTATGGATTTTCGTCGCCGGTGTACTGGCGTCACTCTCCTCCACGCTGCTGCTGCTGCCGACGATTGTCTCGCACCTGCGGGCAAAGATGAAGGGACCGATGCTGCGAGAGCTGCTCCGGTACGGTCTTCCGACGATGCCCGGGGCCGTCGCCATCATGCTGATCGAGATCATCGACAAGCCCATCATGCTCAAGCTCACCGATGCAGCCACCGTGGGAGTGTACCAGGCAAATTACAAGCTCGGCATCTTCATGATGCTCGTCGTCACGGTATTCCGCTATGCATGGCAGCCGTTCTACCTGCAGCTCTCTGAAAAAGACGACGCGCGTGAGCTGTTCGCCCGTGTGCTTACCTACTTCGTCCTGCTGGGTGCGATCATCGTCGTGCTTCTTTCTCTCTTTATTGGAGACCTCGTGCGCATCCCTGTCCCCTTCACCGAGCGCCTGCTCATCCACCCCGATTACTGGGGCGGGATCGGGATCGTGCCGATCATTCTCTTCAGCTACGTCTGGGCGGGAATAGCGCAGATCCTCAACGCCGGACTGTACATCAAAAAGAAAACGATGTATATCCTCATCGCCACCGCGACGGGAGCAGCAGTGAATATCGCCACGAATTTCCTGCTCATTCCCGTCTGGGGCATGTATGGCGGCGCTGCAGCAACCTTCGCCGCGTACTTCGCCATCTGTATCGTCTACGCCGCGGCGGGCGCCCGCATTTATCCCATTCGCTACGAATACGGCCGTCTGCTGCGCATCGGCATCGCCCTTCTGCTTGCGGCGGCACTCTGGTACCTTGTTCCCACACCCGAATTTCTCGGACATGTTCTCTGGCGTATCACGATCATCATCGTGTTCGCAGGCGTGCTGCTGCTCAGCCGGTTTTTCAACGCGGCGGAGCTGAGGGAAGTGCGCCGGCTGGGATCACGCATGCGATCGAAATAATCCGCGAACCTGCAGGGCACGATTCCGGTCGTTGCCTTTAATGATCCTGCGACCTATGTTGAAGGGATTCCATTCATGCAGGAGGACGTCTTCGAAGTACGCGAGATGCACCGTAACGGCCTCAGTGGTCGTGTCCTCGTACTCAACCAGAGTTATGAACCGCTCGCTGTCTGCAACGTGCAGAAGGCGGTCATCTTGATGTACCTGCACAAAGCGGAACTCATCGCCGAGCAGAACCATCGCAAAATTCGCAGTGTGAACTGCGCCTTCCCCTTCCCGAGCGTCATCAGGCTTTTCCAGTACAAGCGCATTCCGTACAAGGGCATCATGCTCTCGAGGAAAAACATCATCCGCCGTGACGGACACCGCTGTCAGTACTGTGGCAGCCGCAGCGCTCCCCTGACCGTGGACCACATCATCCCGCGCGCACGCGGCGGTGCGGACACCTGGGATAATCTCGTTACCGCCTGTCTACCCTGCAACAACAAGAAAAGCGATAAGTCGCTCGAGCGTGCGGGGCTGACCCTCCTGAGCGTACCCCGTCGTCCCTCGCATGTTTCCTTCCTCATGCACTCGGTCATGCGCGTCGATCCCCTCTGGAAACCCTATCTTTTCATGGCCTGATTCAATCCCGCCCGCGATCCCTGTCCGCGGTATGCGCTCAATACGATTTCATCTCTGCCTTCCCGTTTCATATCTTTATGAGATTGTTTCTCTTGTCACATTGACCGGCCCATGAACAACAACACACGCAAAACAATCCTCAGCGGCATGCGCCCGACCGGCAAGCTCCATCTCGGACACTGGACCGGAGCCCTCGAAAACTGGGTGGCCCTGCAGGAATCATACAACAACTATCACCTGGTGGCGGATTACCACGCCCTCACAACGAACCTCGACACGTCGGAGCTGTATCAGAACACCATCGACATGGTCATCGACTGGCTCGCCGCGGGTATCGATCCCGAGCGCAGTCCGGTCTTCCGGCAGTCACAGGTGAAAGAACACACCGAACTGCATCTGATATTTTCCATGCTGATTACGAAAGCGCGTCTCGAAAGGAATCCCTCCGTCAAGGACCAGGTGCGCGACCTGAATATTGAGAACATCATTTACGGACATCTGGGCTATCCCGTACTTCAGGCGGCCGATATTCTGCTGTACCGCGGCGACCTCGTGCCCGTCGGTGAGGATCAGCTCTCGCATGTGGAGATCACACGTGAAATCGCGCGCCGTTTCAATACGGCCTGGGGCGACGTATTTCCCGAGCCGCAGCCGAAACTCACGAAATTCGCCCGGCTGCCCGGACTCGACGGCAAAGACCGAAAAATGTCGAAGTCGATGAACAACACCATCCTCATGTCTGATGACGAAGACACGGTCATGCAGAAACTGCGCAAGGCACCGACCGATGTCGAGAAGGTCCGCCGCAACGATCCGGGTCGGCCTGACGTGTGCCTGGTCTTCACCTACCATGAGAAATTTAATCCGGCGGATATCCCCGAGATCCGTGAAGGTTGTGAATCCGGCGCCCTCGGATGCGTGGACTGTAAAAAGCGCTGCGCCACGGCAGTCAACACCTTCCTCGCGCCGCATATCGAACGCCGCCGGAAATACGAAGAACATCCAACGCTGGTCGACGACATTCTTCGCGATGGCGAGGACCGCGCCCGTGAAACGGCAGCGGAGACGATGACCGCGGTACGTAACGCCATGAAGCTGGGCTGAACGTGAGTGCGTTCAAGGTACGCATACCGGATTTCGAAGGTCCGCTCGACCTCCTCCTGTTTTTTATCAAACGGGATGAGCTCGATATCTATAACATCCCGATCGCCTACATCACGCAGGAATTCCTCTCGTATATTCGCGTGATGCAGATGCTGGACCTGGAACTGGCGGGAGAATTCATCGTCATGGCGGCCACGCTCATGCAGGTCAAGGCTCGCATGCTCCTCCCACGCGTCGAAAGCGAAGAAGGCGAAGAGGAGTTCGACCCGCGTGCCGAGCTGACACAGCGCCTGCTCGAATACAAGCGCTATAAGGAGTCCGCCGAGGAACTGCAGAAACTCGAACTCGAGCAGCGCGACAGATATTTCCGACGCCTGTTCAAGTACGACGTCCGCAAGGTCAAGCAGCAGGACGACGAAGACGTGATGCAGGACGTCACCATGTACCAGCTCATCAAGGCCTTCCAGAAAGCCATGGTGAGTATCCCGAAGAAGACAGTGCACGAGGTACGCTCAATTCCGTGGAATATCGAGGAACAGGGACACTGGCTGATGTCGCATTTTGGCGAACGTCCGGCGTACAATTTCCTCGAAGTCATGCAGCACATGAAGGAAAAAGTGCAGGTGGTGGTGACCTTCATCGCCCTGCTCGAACTCATACGCGCGCATCGCGTCCGCGTGGAAATCCGCGCACAATTCAACGATTTCGAACTCATCCGAACTGAAACGACGGAGGACATCGCGCCTCCCATGGAAGACCATGCAGGAACAAGAAACGCCGATACAGCCTGAGGAAACATCCGCCACCCCGCAATCCGGTTTCGAAGCTCCGGCAGCGGAGAACGCGGACGATCCGGACGCAAACACACAGCACGACGGAGTCGCCGAAGAGGTGACGACGCCGCAAGCCGGCGATACGCCGGGTGATGCAACCGAGGAGGATAAGCCGACCGCGGAGGAAGCAGCAACCGAGGAGCCCGAGCCCATCGCATCCGCAATAGAGGACGACGAGGAAGAAGAGGAAAACCTCGAAGACGATCCGGAACTGCGCGGTATTCTCGAATCCCTCGTGTTTGCGTCCGACGAACCCATCACGTTCAGACAGATCAAGGACATTGTCGCCCCCGAGGCGCCCGTGGTACCGGAAGAAAAGGAAGAAGCGCCCGGCCGCCGCAGGAGAAAGAAAAAAACCTTTACCATCACTCGCGTCAAACGCGCGATTGATGTACTGAATATTGAGTACGAGGAATCAGGACGTTCCTTCCGCATCATCGAGGTCTCGGGCGGATTCGCCTTTCAAACCACCCCACAGTACGGAAGCTGGGTCGGCAAACTCTTTGCCGAACGCTCACGACGACGCCTGACGCAATCCGCTCTCGAAACGCTCTCCATCATCGCGTTCCGCCAGCCTATCAGCAAGCCTGCCGTGGAAGCGATCCGCGGTGTCAACGCCGAACACGTCGTCAAGTCTCTGCTCGAGCGCAACCTGATTTCCATCGTAGGACGTGAGGACAGTCCGGGACGCCCGTTGCTCTACGGCACCACGAAAACGTTCCTCCGCCATTTCGGCCTCTCGAGCATCAACGACCTTCCGCGTCCGCGAGAAATCAAAGACCTCCTTTCGTCCGAAGACGAACTCGCCATGCATCCGATCGAGGAAATGGATCCGAACAAGGCCGCCGAACTGACGCGTGTCTCCTCGCAGGAACTCGAGCGACTTTTCGACACGGCGCAACTGCGCGAAACAACGGAAACCGCCGGCGACGAAGACGACTCCGCCCCTCCGACGCTGCACGTGCATTTTGACAGCGACGGAATCGACCCGTCGGCTGAAGCAGCTGCCGACGACGACACTGATGACGCTGACGATACTGATGACACTGGTGACTCCTCTCCCGGCACTGCACCGGACACCGACCCTGCTGACACTGACGATGACGAAAGCAACGACGAACAACCGACCGAAGATTCGGGGGATGAAACACCCGTCGAGGAAAATCCTTTTGACGAGGATGAACCAGATGAAGACGAGGAAGTCTGATGGCAGCACAGCAGCGTAAAACAGGTGGCCGGAGCGATAAGAAAAAAGGATCCTCCGGTTCACCGCAAAAAAGCTCCGGTCCGCCGAAACGGTCAGGCGGAGCACAGAGGTCCTCCGGTCCGCCGAAACGGTCAGGCGGAGCACAGAGGTCCGCCGGTCCGCCGAAACGGTCAGGCGGAGCACAGAGGTCCGCCGGTCCGCCGAAACGGTCGGGCGGAGCACAGAGGTCCTCCGGTCCGGCGAAACGGTCGGGGGGAGCGCAGCGGTCATCCGGTCCGCCGAAACGGTCAGGTGGAGCACAGAGGTCGTCTGATTCGCGAAAGCGTTCGGACGCATCGCGTGGATCATCGTCCGGACAGAAACGGTCTGACGCACCGCAGAAGCGCTCCACGGCGCAGCGCGGGACCACAGAGGGAGCCTCCCGAGTTTCAGCGGGACAGTCACCGCACTCTCGTCTCCGGCGAAGCATGGGGAAGGACAAACCCCGCCGACACACTTCAGCCGTGCGCACGCTGCAAGAGGAGATGCGTCTGAACAAATTTCTGTCCGAATCCGGTGTCGCATCGCGGCGCAAGGCCGACGAACTCATCGCCTCAGGCGTCGTACGCGTCAACGGCAAGGTCGTCACCGAACTCGGTACAAAGGTCCACCCCCAGCGAGACGAAATTTCGGTGCGCGGCACGCCCGTGTACGTGCAGGCGCAGCTGTATTACATCCTGCTCAATAAACCGAAAGACTGCATCACCACGACATCCGACGAAAAAGGCCGCCGCACGGTGATGGACCTCATTCCCGCCGAACACAATGTCTATCCCGTCGGGCGACTCGATCGCAACACCACGGGCGCATTGCTGCTCACCAACGACGGCGATCTGGCCAACGTGCTCATGCATCCACGCTTTCACGTCGAGAAATCCTACGTCGTGGAACTGGGCGAGAAAATTAAACCGCAGGATATTGAAAAACTGCGGCACGGTATGAAACTCGAAGACGGCAAAACAGCACCAGCAGACGCCGAGGTGCTGGATCCGCCAGTCGGACATGTGGTCGGCATCGTCCTTCATGAGGGACGCAACCGCCAGGTGCGACGCATGTTCGAAACTCTCGGATACACCGTGCGTAAACTGGAACGTGTCAACTACGCCGGTTTCACACTCAAGGGACTCAGGCGCGGCGCCTGGCGCTACCTCGAGGACAGCGAAGTCGGCTTCCTGAGAAACCTCACGGCCAAACACAAAGGGTGAACATCACCCGCGGAATGCCGCCATGCTGACGATCGTTCGCTACGAACTTATCAAGACCTACCGCAAGCTGCGCACCTACATCGGGTTCGGGCTCATCGGTCTGCTCGTGCCGCTGATTTACTGGGGGATGTCTTTCGCCGGCGACGATATGATCAACGGCATGACACGCGGCCTCCAGCAGAATTTCCTGTTCGTGGGCACCCTGTTCAACGGATGGTTCGTCTCGAACCTCGTGCTGAATTCCCTCTTCGTCCATGTCCCCTTTCTCATCCTTCTCGTCGCGGGCGATGTCTTCGCCGGCGAAGCGACCAGCGGCACCTACCGCATGATTCTCACCCGACCGGCGTCACGCAACCGGATCTTCCTGGCGAAAACCCTGGGTTCGGTGGTGTACGTCTACTCGCTTGTGTTATTTCTCGCGGTCGTGAGTGTGGGACTCGGACTGCTGCTCTTCGGGCACGGCGACATGCTGATGCTGCAGGAAAGCGGCCTGGCCATTCTGCCCGCCGACGAACTCTGGTGGCGCTTCGTGCTCGCCTATGCCCTCGCGGGCTGGGCCATGAGCATCGTTGCCTCGCTCGGCATGCTCTTCAGCACCTTCGTGGAAAACGCGATCGGTCCCATCGTCGGGTCCTTCGCCATCATCATCCTGTTCTTCATCCTCGGGAATCTCCCGTTCGAATTTTTCGAGAACCTCCGGCCCTACCTGTTCACGACCTACACCGATGTCTGGCGTAAGGCGTTCGACATGGAGATCCAGGCCGCCGGCATTCTCGAAGACATCGCAATACTGGGCGTCTTTTTCGTCCTGTTTCTTTCCGCAGCGTGGACTATTTTCCGGAGAAAGGACATTCTTTCCTGACTGCGGCTGCGCATTCCGCACAGCGAAGATTCCGCGACCCTGAGCAGCGGATGTCCTTCTCGTTCCGAAGTACTTTTAGCCAGCGAATCACCATGCCTTTTCTTCTATTGACAACCCATCGCCTCTTGCTGCCCCTCCTGGCGGCGGCGATATGTATTTCCACCGCATCCGCGCAGGACACAGCATCACCGGCACAGCTGCTCGAACGCGTGCAGCAGCAATACGACCGTGTCCGGGATTACCAGGTGGATATCAGCGCCACTGTCGACATGGAGCGCATGCAGGTGCCCGAGATGAACGCGCGCCTGTACTTCAAGCAGCCCGACAAAGTGCACATCGAGAGTGACGGCTTCGCCATGCTGCCGCGCGACGCGGTCAGTTTTCGTCCGAGCATGTTCGACACCGAACAGTACGACATGGTGATCCAGGGTGCGGAAACAATCCGCGGTATCCGCTGCACGAAATTGAAGCTGCTCGCCACCTCCGACACCGTGCGACTGCAGCGCGCCATGCTGTACATCGACACGAAGCGCGACATCGTCCTGCGCATGGATGCCGATCCCGGCGCAGGTGCATCTGCCATGGCGGACTTCACGTACACGAAGGTCAATGGCATGTACTGGCTTCCGAAAGCCATCACGCTCGAGATGGATTCCCCGATGTCGTTTCGCCGTCCCGGAGTAAAGCGCAAAAGTAAAGACAGCGCGCCCGCGAAGGCGAAGATCACACTGAGCTACACGCACTACGTCGTCAACAAGGGAATTCCTGATTCCCGTTTCAAGAACAGCAAAACGGGCGCCGCGAAATGAAACGGATTCTGCTTCCTCTGCTTCTCCTTCTCTCCACGAATCTCCATGCGGAATCGTCGCTGATCGACGTCTGGTCATACTCGGGTACCGTACGTTTATACATCAGCGAATCGCGCATCGAGGGTGACGTCTCGATCAATTTTCAAAACGCCGCACGGGGCGCGCTCGACAGCTTCGCGTTCGACATGACGTCGATGACGGTGCACGCGGTGGAGATTCGCGGTAATGCGGTGAGCTATTCCTACGACGGCACGCTGCTCACGGTAACGCCCGACGAGCCTCTTCCTCCGCACGACACACTGACGGTGCGCATCCGATATGAAGCGACTCCCGGCAATGAAGGCGGCGTCCTGCCCTGGGGCGGCTGCCACTGGGGCGACGTCACGTATTTCATGGGCGTGGGCTTCACGGCGGAGTCCGTCTCCCTCATGCGCTACTGGCTGCCGAGTAATGACATTCCTTCCGACAAAGCCGCGTTCGATATCACGTTCGAAGTACCCGAAGGCCTGGTGGTCGCGGGAACCGGTATGCTCATGGGGCAAAGCACAGCGGACGGATGGACGTCCTACCGCTGGCTGGAACTGCATGATACGGCAACCTACCTGTACACCTATGCGATCAGCGACTACGCGATCGTCGAGGACGAATGGCAGGGCATTCCCATGCAGTATTTCGTGCCGCGCGCAGACTCTGCCCGCGCGCATCAGTACTTCGCTCCCGTCGGGTCAATGATGGATGCTTTCACGCAGCGCTTCGGTCCCTATCCCTTCGACAAGGTCGGCTACTGCATCACACCCATCGGTTCGATGGAACATCAGACGATGATCAGTTACGCCGCGCAGCTGTGGAGCGGACTCTCGGAAGCCGGCAGCACTGCCGCGCATGAACTGGCACACATGTGGTGGGGCGACATGGTCACCTGCCGCGATTTCGAAGACGCCTGGCTCAACGAAGGTTTCGCGGTGTTCAGTGAAATGGTCTGGGCCGAGCACCTGGGCGGTGAGGAGGCCTATTACGA
>PKTF01000200.1 GCA_002869275.1 Ignavibacteria bacterium
AGTGAATTCGGTGTTACCACGCCACTGCGTTTCCGCACGGCAACGATCGGCGAGTTCGCCGGAGACGAACGCGCGACGCTCAATATCGACCACAACTTCGGGAAACTCCCGCTGAGCTTTCTCGGTCTGCCCGAAGGACAGTTCTACGCCGCGGAGATGTGGGAACTGCACATGTTCGCCTCGGCGGGGTGGACGCGCATGCGTCCGGGAACCGCTTCACTGCTCACGCGTGAGATTCACGAAGCGAAGCGTCCGCTCATCGAAGCCGGACTCTCCATCGACCGCCTATTCGGCATCATGCGCATTGACATCGGCCACAGGCTCACGCATTTCGGCTCGGGGAGCGATTTCTCCATCGGGATTTCGATTTCGCCGTAAGGGAGGAAGGACGTATGCGGTATGCCGTAAGCCATATGCCGTATGCCATATGCGGTCCGCTCCATGCTATTTCGGCTTCCGACGTTCGCGCTTTCGAATGATCGCAGAGTGGCCTGTCGTCCGTTCCCACCCTCGTTGACATGCTCCGGCATGGGAACGAGGGTGGGATGGATAGAGTCAGTTTGACATATATGTTTGCTGTTACGTAATAGCAAACATATATGCCGAAATGTGATTATACGGGATTCGCCACACGCCCAGTGCTCGTGAAGGTGGTGCGTTCCTCCATTTCAATCCCGGCACTTCCGTTCCAGCCTAACGGTATGCGGCAAAAGGCATACAGCATATGGCATACGTCGCAGCCGCGCATATGATCTAACGCAACAGGGCGTCCCGGTTGGGACGCCCTGTTGACTACCAATGCTTTTGCGTGAGCGAAGCGGCTGCTAGCTGTTTGCTCAGAGTTTCTGCGTGAATTCGTCGAGCACCGTCTTGAGGTTGGGCTCACCGATTTCCTGAAGCTCGTACTGCACGCGCACGGATTTTTTCTTGAACTTCGCGACGCGCTTGAGATCGATCGGGGTGCCGATCACGACGAGGTCGCAGGGCACCTTGTTGATCGTGGCGGTCAGATCCTTGATCTGCTGGTCGCCGTATCCCATGGCCGGCAGCAGGACACCGATCTCGGGATAGATTTCGAAGGTCTTCTTGATCGTGCCAACGGCATAGGGGCGCGGGTCTACGATCTCGGCGGCGCCGTACTTCTCGGCGGCCACGGTACCGGCACCGAATTCCATCTCGCCATGGGTGAGGGTCGGACCGTCTTCGACGACGAGGACTTTCTTGCCCATGATCTGCTCGCCGCGCTCGACGATGAGCGGACTGGCGGCATCAATCATTTTCGCCTTCGGATTCACGCTGCGGATGTTGTGGCGCAGTTCGAGCACTTCCATTGGATCGGCGCTGTCGATCTTGTTGATCACGACCACATCGGCCATACGCAGGTTGGCTTCGGAGGGATAGTATTCCAGCTCGTCGCCCACGCGCAGGGGATCGGCCACGACGATGTTGAGGTCGGGCTTGTAGAACGGCATGTCGTTGTTTCCGCCGTCCCACAGGATCACGTCGGCTTCCTTTTCCGCCTGCTCGAGGATGGCTGCATAATCCACACCGGCATAGATGATGGTGCCGTTGACGATATGCGGCTCATACTCTTCCATCTCTTCGATGGTGCACTTGTGCTTCTTCAGATCGGCGATGCTGCCGAAGCGCTGCACCTTCTGTTTGGCGAGGTCGCCGTACGGCATCGGGTGGCGGATGGCCGCAACCTTGAAGCCCATGGCCTGGAGGATGTTGGCGACTTTACGCGTCGTCTGGCTCTTGCCGGAACCCGTACGCACTGCGGTGACGGAGACGACCGGCTTCTTGCTCGGAATCATGGTGTCGGCCGCGCTGAGAAGTTTGAAATGCGCACCGGCGGCGGTGACGCGGGAACCGATACTCATCACGTGCTCGTAACGGACATCGCTGTATGCGAACACGACTTCCTTGACGTCGTGCTTGACGATCAGTTTTTCGAGGTCGGCTTCGACCACGATGGGAATTCCCTTCGGGTACAGCTTGCCGGCGAGGGAGGCGGGGTACTTGCGTCCGGCGATGTCGGGAATCTGTGCTGCCGTGAAGGCCACAACGTTGTACAGGTCATTGTCGCGATAGACCAGGTTGAAGTTGTGGAAATCACGGCCGGCTGCGCCGACGATGATAGTGTTGATACGTTCTTTCTTGGCTGCCATGGATCACTCCATATGATCAGTTGGTGAGACGGAGATGTATTATACGGTTTTGATGACGTCGGAAATCCGTTCGAGCGCCCAGTCGATCTCGTCCTTCGTGATGACCAGCGGCGGTGCGAAGCGGATGATGTTTTCATGAGTTTCCTTGCAGAGGATACCCCTGTCCATGAGCGCCTCGCAGTAGGGACGCGCCTTGCGGTCGAGCACGAGGCCGATCCACAATCCGCGTGCGCGGACGTTCACGACGCGGTCTGAATCGATGGCGCGCAGCTGCTCGGCAAAGTATTCACCCAGTTCCGCGGAACGTTCGATCAGCTTCTCGTTTTCAATGATTTCCAGTGCGCGAACGGCAACAGCGGCTCCGAGGGGATTGCCGCCGAAAGTCGAACCGTGTTCGCCCGGATGAATCACGCCGAGAACTTCCTTGTCTGCCAGGATCGCCGACACCGGGTAGAAGCCGCCGGAAAGGGCTTTGCCGATGATGACGATGTCGGGACGCACTTCCTCGTAGTAATGCGCGAACAGCTTGCCGCTGCGTCCGAGTCCAGCCTGGATCTCGTCGCAGATGAAGAGGATGTCGCGTTCCTTGCAGAGATTCTCGATTGCCTTCAGGTAGCCTTCGGGCGGAATCACGATACCGCCTTCGCCCTGGATCGGTTCGATCATCACGGCGCAGGTGTTTTCGGTCAGTTTGGACTTGAGGTCCTCGATGTTTCCGTATTCATGCATCGGGAACGCATCCTTGCAGTAGGGACCGAAGCCCTTGTACGACGCCGGATCATCGGAGAAGCCGACGATGGTCGTGGTGCGCCCGTGGAAGTTGCCGGAAGCGACGATGATTTCCGCTTTGTCTTCTTCGATGCCCTTGACATCATACGCCCAGCGGCGTGCGGTTTTGACGGCTGTCTCGACGGCCTCGGCACCTGAGTTCATCGGCAGCGACATGTCGTAGCCGGTCATTTCGTTGAGCTTCTTGTACAGCAGCGGCAGCTGGTCGTTGCGGAACGCACGGCTGGTAAGGGTGACTTTTTTGGCCTGTTCGGTAAACACCTCGTAGATACCGGGGTGACAGTGTCCCTGGTTCACCGCGGAATAAGCGGCCAGGCAGTCGAGATACTTCTTGCCTTCAACGTCGGTGACCCAGGCGCCTTTGGCTTCGTGGACCACCACATCCAACGGGTGGTAGTTGTGCGCACCGTACTGCTCTTCCAGTGCGATATACTCTTGTGTGTTCATAATGCTTCCTGTTCTCTAGGGATAAGAATTCTGTTATTCGCTTTCGAGCAGCATGGTCAGCAGGGCCATGCGCACATATAGTCCGTTCTGTGTCTGGCGGAAGTATGCCGCGCGTGGATCGTCGTCCACCGCGTGATCGATTTCCACCGACCGCGGCAGGGGATGCATGATGATAGCGTCATCCTTCATCCGCGACAGTACAGCGCCGTCAATGTTGTACGGCGTGAGATCGATGTCGCTTTTCTGCAGGCGGGCGCGGTCTATGCGGGTCTGGTACACTACGTCGGCATGCGAAAGGATGTCTCCGGCCGTGGCGCTGCATTCGTATGATACACCATGCTTGTCAAGGTAATCGAGAATGTCGGGCTTGATCTGCATTTCCTCGGGGGCGATGAAATACAGCTTCGTACGGTCGAACTTCCCGAGCAGGTACGCCAGCGAACGGGCCGTGCGTCCCTGGTCGAGCGCGCCGATGAGGGCGACGGAGAGTCCGTCGAGAGTGCGACATTCGCGGTAGATCGTGTACAGATCGAGCAGCGCCTGTGTGGGATGCTGTCCGCCGGTACCGTCTCCGGCATTGATCACCGGCACCGATGACACGGCTGCTGCGCGTCGCGCGCCGCCGTCTTCGTGGTGGCGCAGGACAATGACGTCGCAGTAATGCCCGATGATACGGATGGTGTCTTCCAGTTTTTCGCCTTCGATTTCCGAGGAAAACTCGTTGGCGTGCTCGGTGGAGAGCACGCGTCCGCCGAGGCGGTGCATGGCTGATTCGAAGGAGAATCGTGTGCGTGTGGAAGGTCGATAGAACAGTGTACCCATGATCGACCGTTCGTAGTCGCGCGTTCCGCCGCGGGCAACGATTTTCTCCATGGCACGAGTGCGCTCGAACAGCTCCATGAGCAGGGGAACGGTAAACTGCTGAGATTCGACGAGATGTCTGATGTTCATGGCGTGTACTCTCGGTTCCAGTGCGACATGCTGTTCGTGTTATTCGGCGACGATGCGCGTGCCGTCGTTGCCTTCGATCGCTTCGGTCAGGTATTCGAAGGAGGTGATGATGACTTCCTTACCACCGTTGCGGAGGTAGCGTATGGCGGATTCAACTTTCGGACCCATGCTCCCGGGTGGAAACTGTCCGTCGTCGACATGTTTCTGCAGTTCGTCTGCGGTGATGCTGTCGATGCCGCGCTGCGTCGGTTTTTTGAAATCCACGTACACCTGACGCGCGTCGGTGCTGATCGCGAAAAGGTCCACGCCGAGTTCGGTAGCCAGCACCGCCGAGGCGCGGTCCTTATCGATCACTGCTTCAGAGCCGATGACGGTATGGTCTTCCTGTTCGATCACCGGGATGCCGCCACCGCCGCAGGCGATCACGATCATGCCCTGGTCGAGCAAATGCCTGATGATGTTCTGCTCGAAGACTTCCTGCGGTTCGGGCGAAGGCACGACGCGGCGGTAGCCGCGTGCGCTGTCTTCAACGATATCCCAGCCCATGCGGCGCTTCTTTTCTTCGGCTTCTTCGCGCGAGTAAAACGGACCGATGGGTTTCGCGGGATTCTTGAACGCCGGGTCGTCTGCGTCGACACGCACCTGTGTGAGCACGGTGATGACGGGTGTCGTGAGTCCGAGCTGCCGCAGTTCGTATTCCATTGCACGCTGCAGGAGGTAGCCGATTTCGCTCTGCGTGGTGGCGACGCAGACGTCGAGCGGATGCGTGTACACTTCGCCGGCGGCACGTTCGGAACGCAGGAGAGCGGCCCCCACCTGGGGACCGTTCCCGTGCGTGATCACGATGCGCCAGCCGCGTTTGACCATGCCTGCGAGACTGCGGGCGGTGGCATGCGCGTTGGCGAGCTGTTCATCAATCGTGCCGCGCTCACCCGCGCGGATAAGCGAATTCCCGCCGATGGCAATGAGTGCTGTACGGGACATGCGCGGCCTCTTACTTTTTCATCAGCTGATACATGACGGCCTTCTGTGCATGGAGGCGGTTTTCCGCTTCCTGGAAGACCACGGACGACGGAGCGTCGATGACGCCGTCGGTGACTTCGTCGCCGCGATGTGCGGGCAGACAGTGCATGAACATGGCGTCGGATTTCGCCTTGGCCATGAGGTCTTCGTTGACCTGGAACGGCATGAAGATGCGGCGGCGTTCGGCGGCTTCCTCTTCCTGACCCATCGATGCCCAGACGTCGGTATAGACGGCGTCTGCACCTTTCACGCCCTCGGCGGGATCATGCACGACTTCGATCTTTGCGCCCGTGGCCTTGGCATCTTCGGTGGCATGCTGGAAGGCAATCAGATTGGGCTCGTAGCCTTTGGGGCATGCAACGGTGACGTCGACACCCAGACGCGCGCCGGCGAACATGAGGCTGTGGGCCACGTTATTGCCGTCGCCGACATAACAGAGTTTGAGTCCCTTGAGGTCGCCCTTGACTTCCTTGACGGTGAGGAAATCCGCCATGGCCTGGCAGGGGTGCGTGTAGTCGGTGAGTCCGTTAATGATGGGAATGGAGGCGTACTTCGCCATATCGATCACGATCTGATGGGCGAACGTACGGATCATGATGCCCTGCACCATGCGTTCGAGGTTTTTGGCCACATCATAGACCGACTCGCGCTTGCCGAGATTGATTTCGGCCGGCGAGAGGTACAGCGAGTATCCGCCGAGCTGCTGGATACCGATATCGAACGTCGTGCGGGTGCGCAGCGAAGGTTTTTCGAAAATCATCGCGAGAGACTCGCCCTTGAGTGCGTCCGCATACTTCTGGCGGTCGGCTTTCATGTCGAGGGCGATGTCGAAGGTCTGGAGGATTTCCTCCTGGCTCATGTCGCGTACGGACAGAAAATCTTGAGCTTTCACTTGTGCGTACTCCTGTCGGCACCGTCGTGCCGCGTTGCGTTAGTGGATTCGAAAGAATTATCTGAAGGAAATATTGCTGTCGTCTGACAGACGGAAACGCGGGGAGGGGGGTTAGATGGGCGCATCCGTACAATAGTGCTTGAACTGCAGGATCTTGCGCGACCGCGTAGTGCAGCGGTTGTACGCCGTGCTGAGCGCCGGCGACTGGTGCGCCGCGTCGGGGAGGGTATGTGCGCTACAGATATGCAATCTAAGTTCCGCAGTTTCTTGGACTTTGAGCCAGTACAGGCCCTTCAATAAAAATCGGAATCTTCCCGCTCCCGAGCAAGGAAAATCGGACAAGCGATTACGAATTTCGGGGTGAGAGGGGGGAGGGAGAAGGGATTACTCGGATGCCTTACAGGGATTACGCTGATTACACAGAGGGCTATGAAGAGACTCGTAAAGGGTAAAGGCGTAAAGTGTAAGGTCGGCATTACCCTTCATGACTCTGTACTATGCCCTGCTTTGTTACCTCGTTCCGACGCTCCAGCGTTGGAACGCAATGGGTGAACGCTCCAGCGTTCATTCGTCGGATTCTGCCATCATGCATCCTGCTATTCTTTGCCTTTCGGCTTGATGCTCAGTCCGAGGATGATGCCGAGAGCGACGCTCCAGAGGGCGGCGAGTCCGATCTGGAATTCCTTGGGGAGGGCGAAGGTGACGGTGTGTGCCGGGATCCAGAACCACACGAGGGTTTTCAGGGCGGTTTCGATTCCTTCGAAGGACCAGCGGCGCAGGATCAGGTTGTCTTCGACCCGATGGAAGTACATCATCTGGGGACCGAAAAATACGTTGGTGATCACCGAAACGCTGAAGGCCCAGCCGATTCCGCTGGCACAGAACGCCGGCAGCAGGTTGTGGTCGATCAGCGCGACCACGGCGCCTTTCATCATCGTGAATCCGTATTTGATGATGATGCCGAGCAGGGCCCATGCGAACATTTTACCCAGCATTTCCAGCGGTGAGTTCGGGACGCCGATCTTCTTCGTGCGCAGTGTATGCGAGATGATTTCGCCCAGCGTTCCGAGGATACCGAACTGTATGGCCGCCGAAGTGAGAGGTTGGGAGGTGACCCAGGAGATGTACCAGTCCATGTGTCTTGCTGTCGTCGTTCGTGAACAAAAATATCAGAGAACAAGATACGGAAATTCGGCTTCGAATAATGGAAGGCAACCACAGATCCCACGGAATGCTGCACGGAATTCACAGAATGATTTTCTGTGTATTCTGTGTATCATTCTGCGTATTCTGTGGTTGCCTTTCAATTGAGGTCGGAAGCTATGACCATCCTCCCCTGGAATTCTGCATACTCTGAAACGGAATGGGATCAGTCCCTGAACTCCCGTTTCGACGAACTCGAATTCGATTTTATCCTCGAGTCACCACGGTCGGCGCATGAGAACCTGGCACTCGATGAGACGCTGCTCTACCGCGTTGCGGAAGGCAAACGGCGACCCACGTTCTGGATGTGGGACTGGTCCGAACCCGCGGTGATCCTCGGCTCGTACCAGAGCGTACGTGGTGAAATCGATCCGGAAACCGCCGATAAGGAAGGCTTCGGATTTGCTCGACGCATCTCCGGTGGCGGCGCGATGGTGGTCGAACCGAAACGCAGCATCACTTATTCCCTCATCGTACCGGAAGCCATCGTGGAAGGACTCACCTTCCGGCAATCCTTTGCTTTTCTCGACATGTGGGTGCTGCGGGCATTGCGTTCGCTTGGCATTCCCGCGAGCTATCGTCCGATAAACGACATCATATCTCCTGTCGCCAAAATCGGGGGTGCCGCTCAATGCCGCAGGCGCAAAACGGTACTCCATCATGTGACCATGGCGTACGCGCTGGATCAGGACATGATGTGGAAACTGCTGAGGCTCGAGCAGCCGAAATTCACGAAGAAAGCCGTGAGCAGCGCGGTGAAGAAGGTGTCTCCCCTGTCGGAATTTACCAGCCTGCCGCAGCCCGATCTTCGAGAGCGTCTTGCGGCTGCATTTGCCGGGATACACCGGACGCATCCCTCCGCGGTTTTTGAGGATGAATGGATGGAAACTCGGGGCAGGATCGAGGATAAATTCAGTGCGCGGGAGTGGGTGCATCGCGTGGAATGAACGTATCGAAACTGCTGGAAAGGCAACCACAGATCTCACAGAAGACACACCGAATTTACAGACTGAAAGAAGAACTATCTGTCTGTGCATTTTGTGCGTATTCTGTGAATTCTGTGGTTGCCTTTCCAGGGATGCATTTTACTCCGAGAACCCCTACTTTACGTCAACATCGGTATTAAGGTCGATAGCTCCGATAACCAGGCGGGGCGACCAGATTGAACTACGTATCGCAGGAGGGTAAGTATGATGACATCAATTCGCGCTCTGGGAATGGTTCTGTTTCTGTTGTTTGCAGTGGTTGCGAATGCGCAGGAGCGTCCCTGGGGCGACGCACTCAAGGGGAGCGGGAATTACGACGACTTCGAAAAACCACAACGGTGCGCGAGCTGTCACAAGGATTTTGCTCGGCAGTACGAGCAGGCCATGATGTCGCAGGCCTACACGCACAGCTGGGATGAAATCGAATACTTCAAACTGGCTGTGCCGCATGGGAAAAAGGATCCGAAATTCGATCCCGTGCAGGAAGGCTGCAACGGCTGCCATGCTCCGCTAGCATTTATCGCGGGTGACGTCCCGCCGCCGAAACCGTTCACCGGTTCGCGGGCAGATGAAAGCGTGTCCTGCGATATCTGCCACACCATCACGGGAAGCGGCGAGGAACCGCCTTTCAATTTCAGCTACACCATCGAAGCTGGAAAAACGAAACTGGGGAATCGCGACGGACTCGTTTCCCCGCACCATGAAACGCGCAAGCATGATTTCACCGTGTCTCCCGAACTCTGTGGCAGCTGCCACAATGAGAAGAATCCGTGGGATCTCTGGGTGAAAAGCACGCATCTCGAGTGGAAGGAGGGTCCGTACAGCAAGGAAGGACAGCGCTGCCAGGACTGTCACATGCCGGCGGCACCCGGACGCAATTCCATGATGTCCAAAGAACATGCCGATATCGCGCAGCACCTGTTCACCGGCGCGCATTCACCGGCCCGCCTTGCCGGTGCGGTAGAACTCTCGGTTTTTCCCGATATCCGAGAAATCGTGCCCGGGGAAACGATGAAGATCACCGTGGCCTGTTTCAATCACAAGGTGGGACATAAAATTCCTTCGGGTTCGGTCGAAGAGCGCCAGCTCTGGCTGACCGTCACAGCCATTGACGCCGAAGGCAAGGTGTATCACCTGCCCGTGGATAAGAAAGGTTTTGAGGGAGAGGAATACACGATTTCCTCGAACGAGCTGGCATTTCAGGACATGGGATACATGATGGATATTCCGGACTTCAAGGGGCTTCCGCGCGACGCGCTTCCCTATGAGGGCGACCGCGTCTTCCGCATGGCGTATTTCGATCCCGAAGATCGCATGACGATTGCCCAGTGGAACACCGCACGGTTTGGGACGGATTATCGTATTGGTCCGCGCGAAACCAAACTCGAGACTTACACCTGGAAGCTTCCCGACAATCTGCCTCTCGGGAAGGTGCGCGTCGTCGCCGAGATGCAGTACCGGCGTCTGATCAAATCCGTCGGAGAATACCTTGGCGTTCCCGCAGAAGAAATGAAAGCAGAATTCATCAATCGCGCCGAAACACAATTTGAAACCGTGGATTATTAGCCAGTTACGAATTTCTGATTACAGATATCGAACGAATCATGTTTCACATGGGAAGTATCAACATGAAAAAGCTTGTTTCACTGATGATCATCGCGACAGTGGTGATATTGGCGCTGCCGCGGGAGGCGGATGCGATTCCGGCATTCGCGCGCAAGTACAAGATCAGCTGTTCCACCTGTCACAGCATGGTGCCGAAGCTGAAGGAATACGGCGAGGAATTCGCGGGCAATGCGTTTCAGCTGCCCGATGCGCCGGAGCCGCCGCGCACCTATGTGGACGCCGGGGACGACGACCTGCTGCTGCACCGCTTCTTCCCGATTGCCGTGCGTTTCGACGGTTACATGCAGTATGCGGAACGCGACGCCGGGAAGTTCGATTTTCAGACGCCCTACGGTGTGAAGCTCATGAGCGGCGGACCAGTGACTGACGACATCGGCTACTACATGTACTTTTACATGAATGAACGTGGCGAGGTGGCCGGACTCGAGGACGCCTACGTGCATTTCAACAACCTGTTCGGATCGGACCTCGACGTCATGGTCGGACAGTTCCAGGTCAGCGATCCGCTGTTCAAGCGCGAACTGCGCCTGTCGCTCGAGGATTACGAGGTGTATCGGATGCGTCCCACGTACTCGCATGCCAACCTGACGTACGACCGCGGTGTCATCCTGACCTA
>PKTF01000201.1 GCA_002869275.1 Ignavibacteria bacterium
CACTGTAAGAATTACTTGACATTGCTGCCGCAGGCATGTACATTATTTCTTACACGACATCAACGAGGTTCACGCCATGACTTACGCCAGACAAAATGCCATGATCACTGCCGTCATCTGGGCGGTTGTGTTTGCCGGTGTACTTTTGACCGTGCTGCTTCCGGGGCCCGGTCGGTTCGTATCGCCTGAATATTCCATCTGGCGACTGATTTCGGCGATCATCATTCTTCCGGGATTCCTGGTCAACGCATGGCTGGGAGGGAGATCGAAGCGGGGAAAGGAGCGGGGAGAGATGGATGAACGCGATGCGGCGGTTTCCCGGCGCGCAGCGCAGGTAACGCTGTTCGCGACGACCATTGCTGTCTTTCTTGCGGCACTGTTTCTGTACGAGGGATACTACGTTGCGGGTGCCGTACCGGCCGGCTGGCTCTGGCTGATGGCTTACGGCACGGTCGCCTTCATGTCGTTCGTGCACGCCGCTGCCGCACTGGTTATCGATGTGACCGGAGCTACTGATGCCTAAGGCGCGGATCAGGAATCATGTACGCCGTCTGCGCGAGGAGTGCGGATTGACACAGCAGGAGCTTGCACTGCGCTGCGGCTGTACGAGACAGACGATCATCATGCTCGAGCAGGAACGGTACGTACCTTCGCTCTCCCTGGCATTCGAAATTGCAGGCAGTCTCGGGGCGCGGATCGATCAGGTTTTCGAACCTCTGCGCGTCGAATAGTGAAAATCTCACTCCACACCGGAAGGATCGAAGAGCCGCGTTTGATCACTGAACGTTTCGCAGCTACAGCACCGCTGCAGCCTCGGTAATCCTCCCGATAAGAGCTGCGCACCCACCTTCACGAACAAACGCCGCATGTTCGGCCGTGTCGCTGAAACGTCGGCCGACGATTTTCTCACATTCGAACTCGAAATCCGAGCTTTCGAGAAACGCTTCCACGAGGGTGTGGCCGCGAGGATCTTTATAATCCACTTTGTTCTCCCCCTCGCCGTGCTTCAACGCCATCAGCCACATCGCCGCACCCAATGCGCCGCAGGCCCCGCCGCTGAGACCGATACCGCCCGTCAGTCCCGCCGCCATCACGACCTGTTCCTCTGTTGCTCCCATCTTCCGCGCCAGTTCCGCAGCGCAGCTGACCGGTGCGTCCGTGACAGGGAACGTCTCTTCCGAGAGTGCCTCGTCAATAATCCGGTGTGCGGTCTGCGTGAACTTCCCGGCCATTCCGAAACAGCGAAACGACCCGCCCTTGAGCATATACCGTACGACCTGTGCCTTGTTGCGCCAGTCGGTTTCGATGAGTTCGAGACAATTGATCTCTCCATAACGGCCACGAAACGCCTCGATCACTCTCTGAGCGGCGAATACTGCCCCTGCTTCCGCCTTCGGCGTCGGACCAAACCGCCTGTACGCTTCCGTACCAGCAGCGAGTGCGGAACCCCAGAGCAATCCGCACTGATACCCATGTTGAAGAATGCCGCCCGCGAACGGCATCGAGGCGTTTTCTTCATGAACATGCGGATTCCCGAAACCGCGATCGATAACGTTGAATGCAGTCTCCGAGCAGGAGCCGACCTTCAAAAAGGTCCGGACACCTCTCATCGTGGACATCTTGTATTCTGACATCGAGCTTCCTGCTCCACTATGATACAAAGCTGTTTCACGCCGAAATTATCCGGAAGTACCGCACTGAGGCCGCACTCCGACCGGCATGTCAGTTATCATACGCACGTAAAGAAAACAAGTTACGCATTTTTTTCTCCTGAGAATACGCAGCATCAAGTAATGCGCTTGACACTTCTTCAAGATTTGCTGATCTTCGCGGCAGACCCTTTCCCATCACATACATTCAGGAGCACGGTGTGAAACGCATACTCCTCGCCACCCTTCTGGGCGGACTGATCATCTTTGTCTGGGGCTCTATCCACCACATGTTTCTCCCCATCTCATCGGCTGAGTTTTCAGGATTACCGAACGAAGAGGCCGTGCTCGAAGTACTCGCCGAGAACATCCCGGAGCCGGGACAGTATTTCTATCCATGGATCGATATGAGTCAGCAGCCCTCTGATGCCGAAATGGAAGCATGGAATGAAAAGCACAGGAACGGACCGGTGGGAATCCTTCTGTACCGGCCCATCGGTGGTGAGCCGATGCCCCCCACGATGATGGTCAATGAATTTCTGAGCAACATCTTCACCGCCCTGCTTCTGGCCCTGATCGCGGCATCGCTCGCGGGCAGCTGGCTGAAGCGTTCCATGCTGTTATCCCTTGTGGGACTCTTTGCAGCAGGTGCCATCAGTTTCAGTACGTGGAACTGGTTCGGCTACCCTTTTATCGGCATGGTCAGTGAAGCGCTCGAGGTATTCATCGCTGCACTCCTCGCCGGAATGCTCATCGCGAAACTCGTACCGGCACCGAAGATGCAATAGCATGAGACGATATGTACCAGCGGTAATGCTAGCGGTTCCCATGTGGAGCCGCTTTTCGTAATTGAGTGGAACTACCTAGAAAATTGAGTGGAATCACCTACTGCGCCTGTCCAGTCAATGGAGTACTCTTCTTGGGAATTACGCATTACGTTTCAGCTGTCTCTCAGGAAGGAGTATTGCCATGAAAGGGTTGATCTCGTTCATGCTGCTCGCACACATGATCCCAATGATCGCGAGCAGCACCGCTGACGGATCCCACTTGAATCCGACATTCGCAGACGAACTGCGAAACACCTCCATCGTGTCTGACATCCGCTTCCAGGAAAACCGCGGACAATTCGTTGATGCAGACGGGAAACCGCTTCCTGACGTTCGCTATGTCGCCCGTGTACCAGGAGCACGCATATACATCCGGGATCATGGCATCAGCTATGTGTTTTTACGGGGACAGTCTGAGCAGCTCTCTGCCGCAAAAACACAGGAGGCTCCATCGCACCTCTGTTTCATGGAATTCCGAGACATGCCTCCATATGACGTCTGCCGACTGGATATGATACTGGAAGGGAGCAGTCCGGATGCCCGTATACGTGCTAGTAAGCCATTTGAGGGCCATGTGAATTACTACCTCGCTCACTGTCCGAACGGCATCACCGGTATCCGGGAGTATGGGTGTGTCGTTTATGAGAATATTTATCCGAATATCGATCTCCAACTGCTCTCGATCGGCGGGAGAATGAAGTACAACTTTGTTGTCCATCCCGGAGGTGATCCGCGGCGTATAGCAATGAGATACGCCGGTGCGACCGATGCCGCCCTTTCACATGCAGGTGCCCTTTCCGTTTCAGCTCCTATCGGGTGTATTGAGGAAGCGGCCCCCTACACCTATTCCGATGACGAGAAGAATGCCGTCGCCTCGCGCTTTGTCGTAGAAGGAAAGACAGTTTCCTTTGAGGTCGGCGAATATGATCCTTCCACGACACTGGTCATCGATCCCTGGGCAACGTACTTCGGCAGTTCCGGCCAGGAATACTGCCAGGATGTGGCTACGGATGCGCAAGGGAATGCATTCCTTGTCGGTTATTCCGCCGGTGGTACACTCCCGATCACGATCGGATCGTCCAATCCGGGGGGCTATACGACTTTCATCGCCCGCTTTTCCAGTAACGGGCAGCGATTGTGGACCACGTACTACGGGGGCAGTCAAACTGACGCGGGCACCGGGATCTGCGTTGATGGTAGCGGCCACCTCAATGTCACCGGCCACACGGGCAGTCCCGATTTCCCGGTCACCGCGGGAGGGTTCCAGACCGCGCATGCCGGTGGGACAGATGCGTTCATCGTGCAGTTGAATGCCGTGGATGGAAGCTGCTCGTGGGCGACCTTCTTTGGCGGAAGCGGTAACGATGGTGGCGGAAGCTTTGCAGAAAACGAAGTCACTACCGACGGCAGCGGCAACATCATCCTTGCTGGGACTACGACCAGCACGAACCTCCCGGTCACGCCGGGCGCGTACCAGACCATCAAGGCCGGATCGACAAAAACCTCTGATATGTTTCTGTTGAAAATGACGCAGAGCGGTTCGCAAATCTGGGCGACGTATTACGGCGGGAAAAGTGGCGACGCCTGCGCAAACGTTCATGTCGACACGCAGAGCAATATCATCATTGTAGGATCGACCGAGAGCCGTGATTTCCCAACCACGGCGAACGCATTCCAGACCTCTTATGACGCCGAACACGATGGATGCATCGTCAAGTTTGATGCGGCCGGTTCGCTACTGTGGGCGACGTACTGTTCCGGCAGCGACCAGGATTGGCTTTCCGGAGTCGTGTCCGACGAAGTAGGCAATTTGTACATTTCGGGCATGACGCTGAGCACCAATTTTCCCGTCACTCCCGGATCATTTCAAACCAGCAAGCCGGGCGGGATCGACCCCCTGGTGATGAAGTTCTCGGCGAACGGCGCCCGGATCTGGGCCACCTTCTGCGGCGGAAGTGGCTATCAGGAATTCGCACGGGAAATTGCCGTTGATGCATCTGGCTGTCCCGTGGTAGTTGGCTATACTCCCAGCACAGATTACACGATTCTAAATGCATTCCAGCCCTTCCCCGGAAACCAACCGAATTCTGCCTATCATGATGCCTTCCTTACAAAGCTAAATGCGAATGGCACCGACCTGATCTGGTCGACATATTTCGGAGGAACGAAATCTGAAATCGCATACGCAATTTCCATGGATGCAACAGGTAATGTCCTCATCGCCGGCAGAACCACGAGCACCGACCTCCCCGTATACAATCCCTGGCAGGGATCGCTCATGGGTGTGGGCGGCGCCTCCGATGCCTTCCTGGTGCAGTTCGACGCCAATGGACAAATCCCAGGCTTCAACTTCCTTCCTATCGCCGTGGCATCCGCTGAACCAGAGCAGGGGCCTGCCCCGCTGACTGTGCAGTTCAGCTCGGCAGGTTCGGTGGACCGTGACGGCAGCATCATATCATACCTGTGGGACTTCGGAGACAACAGCACTTCCGCACTTGAAAATCCCGGGCATACATACACCACCGAAGGAGTGTATGAAGTCATCCTCGCTGTGACAGACAATGACAACGATACTGCCTACGATACACTCAATGTTGTGGCACAGACACAATCACTGTCGGCCCATGTAGAGAAGCAGAATATCTATCGGTACGATGTCAATCAGAATCGCGCGTATGCGCGAGACGTCGTGTTCATCCACGACAATTATGACATGCCGGTGGAGGGCGTGCAGGTTTCCGTCAGTTATGCGGGACCGAACTCGGGCAGCGCAAGCGGAAGCACGAATTCCTATGGCTGGGTTGCATTCGAAACTGCGGTAAAGAACAAGCCCGAGGGTATCTGGTGTTTCACCGTGACCGATGTGCAGATCAGCGGATATACCTTCGACGTGGCAAACAGCTTACTCACTGCCTGTGAAGCGCCCACGGCGCCGCGGGAGCATCGCCTGCTTCCGGAAACGCCTTCTGTATCAGTACAGCCGCACCCGGTACGCGGCGACGCGGAACTGCTGATTTCCCTTCCATCGGCGGGGATGACGCACATGGCTCTGTATGACATCCTCGGACGCGATGTACAACGTTTCACACCGACTCACAGGCCCGCCGGCACGCATCACATCACGCTGGACGGGAATCGATTCTCACCCGGGATCTACTATGCGATGCTTGAATGGAATGGAACAACGATCATCAAAGCGATTACCTTCGTCCAATGATAAAATGCAGCCAGCATTCATAGAGACGGCCGATGCCTGACAGCATCGGTCGTTTTGCTATTCCACGCATCCAAACCGCTTTCTAATTGAGACTGCCGCAGTTCGATACCAGGCCCTCCAGGCAGTTTCTTACCGCAATGAGATTATCCTTGTTGAAGAAGTACGATGCGCCCGCTTTCCTTGCACCCTCACGATAATCCTGTTCGTCATAATCGGTCACCATGATGATGCGTACGCTCTCATCCATGGAGCGAATCTTCCGTGTGGCCTCAATCCCATCGAGCCGCGGCATCCGGATATCCATTAGCACGACATCCGGACGAAATGCTGCATAGGCACTGACAGCGTCTTCGCCGTCAGCGGACTCGCGAATTTCCTTGCACAGTGATTCCAGCAGTTCACGCAGTGTTGTCCGCATGCCCTTGTTGTCATCCACGATCAACAGCTTCATGTCGTTTTGTCCATGGTTAACAGATTGTGCAGCACACCATAACAACGGCAATCCCGGCCTGCCCGGCAATAGGTAATTCCACTCATTCTTCTGTGTGTTTCTACTCAACGTATCCGAATCCTGGAATTGAAGAGCCCAGTCTGGCGAGGCCGAAGGCGCATCGGCTACGTGAGTCACCTCACAGAAAGGTGCGATGCTCATAGGCATAGCGCAGCAAGGCGTAAGGGCCCCTCAGGTCCAGTTTCCGACAGATGTTTGCCCGATGGTTTTCTACGGTCCTGGGACTGACATGGAGTTCCTCGGCGATCTCGGTGGATTTCTGTCCGCTTGAGATGTGACGCAGAACTGTTCTTTCCATGGCGGTCAGCTGCAGCAGTCCAAGTCGGCTTTCCGCACCTGTTTCCACATCTTTTTGGGTACGAAGGGCCTGTCCTGAAAGCGAGGGACTGATGTAATATTCGCCTTCAGCAACTGCATGGATTCCGCGGCGGATTTCTTTCGCCGCGGAATCCTTCAGGAGATATCCGACGGCACCAAGTTCCATGACTTGTTCGAACGTCTCACTGTCATCGTGCATGGTGAGGACAATAACATGTGTGGACTCCCTCTCCTGCGCCAGGCTGCGAAGAACATCCACACCGTTCATCACGGGCATCTCGAGATCTAGGACGAGCACATCAGGCTGAATCTCACGAACCATGGACAGTGCCTTCTGACCATCCTCCGCATCTCCAACGATTCTGAGCGTTGAGTCTTCGTCGATGGATTCACGCAATCCCATTTTATACAGTGGATGATCATCAGCGATGACGATATCAATCATGCGTTGCATGCCTGGCATCTCCTACCTCGTTCTGTTTCTCCTCGGTTCGTTCAATATCGGCTGCAACCATGTCTGACTCTGATGCAGATACCGGAACGAGCACGGTTATACTTGTACCCTCCCCTCTCGCGCTCGCCAGATAAAATGAACCATTGAGCATCTCAACACGCTGCCGGATCCCCTGCAGGCCAAGACCTTCTCTCTCGTCGTGCTCACTGTCGAATCCAATGCCGTCATCTGAGATCTCGATACGGATCATGTCCGGAAGACGCTGTACCAGTGTTGTCGCATGTTCTGAGCGTGCATGCTTGAGAATGTTGTTGAATCCTTCCTGCATGATGCGGTAAAGATTGATCTCCTGCTCCTTATCGAGCATTCCATCGATATCATCGATGGCTGCATCGACAGTGAGTCCAGATGTCTCCTGAAGCTGTTTCTGCATGAAACGGAGGGATGCGGTCAATCCGAAGCGGTCGAGCTGTGACGGACGCAGCGCACGAGATATTTCTCTCACATCCTGCAGCGTAGCAGATACCGTCGTTTCGATCCGTTCCAGGTTCATCGCTGTCTTTTCATCCATGTGCCCTTCTCGCGCCATGAGCACACGGTTCTTGATCACGAGAAGATCCTGCCCGAGGCTGTCATGCAGTTCCGCGGCAATGCGCTGACGCTCCTGTTCCTGCGATGCGATGAGCCTTCTGCTGAATGCTGCTTGCGCCAGTTGTTCCCTGCGCGCATTCTCCGCCTCGAGCGCATGGGCCTGCGTTTCCGCCGCCTGCGCTTTCAGTTCGGCCGCCTCGGCACGAACCTCTATGTGACGTCGCCTCTCGCTCATACGCCGATACAAGAGAGCAGCGATAATGAGCAGCAGAACTCCCCCCCCGATCACCAGGTTGCGGATCAGGGTCTCACGCTGCGCAATGTTTTCCTGCAGTACCTTCTCTACAGTCAGAGAGGCCAGCTGCTGGGCGCGACGGGCTGCTTCGGTGGCTTGTGCGTTGAGGGCAGCATTGGTTGCTGTCAGTTCCAGTTCCTGCAGTTCGTGTTCCTGCGAGAGCAGGCGCCAATCCTGTTCACGCCGCACTGCCTCGAGTTCCTTGATCCTGAGTGCCTCATCCCGCCACTCGAGTTCCAGCACCTGGAGTTCCTGTTCTTTCTCGAGATACGCTATCCTCTGCTCCTTTTGTTCCGCCTGAAATCCGGCCATCAACGAGTCGATTTCCGCCTGTCGTTCCTCACTCCAGAGGCTGTCGCGGAATGCGACAAAGCGCAGGTGAGTGGCATATGCCCGGTCGTGTTTCTCGAGGACAGCATACGTTTCGTGCAGACGTGAGAGCGCGCAGCGCATCGTGTACTTGTCACTGCTTTCCTCTGCGAGTTTAAGGGCTTCACGCAGATGCACTGCCGCCGTGTCATACGACTGCAGAATGAGGTAATACCAGCCGATGTCGCACCTACTGGATGCAATACCCTGCTTATCACCCATCCTCCTGCGTACGGTGAGGCTCTTTTCCAGCAACGGCAGTGCTTCACGGGTTCTGCCCATGTCCAGGAGCAAATTACCTTTATACCTTGCGGCATTGGCGATGCCGTTATTGACTCCCATGAGTTCGTAGATCACCAGCGCTGTATCGAAGTGATGCAGTGCCTCGTCCCACCGAAAGAGGTTTCGCAGAATTCGTCCACAGTTGAAATGTGCTCGAGCGAGAGGGCCCTCACGGTCGATCCTCCTCCGGACCTCGAGATTCAGCCTGTAATACTCGAGAGCTTCCTCGAAGTACTGTTTTTCCGCGAGGATGCCGGCAATAGATTTTAGTCCGTCGGAAAGCTGTTCGTCGGCACCGATGGATTCAGCGACTTCACGGCTCTTGTGAAAATGGATCAGTGCGGAGGCCAGGCTGTCCTGCTTCGTGTAGGCTGCACCGATTTTCAATCGGACAAACGCGATCACCCGGGCTGCGCCGATACGCTCTGCAATGGAAAGACCTTCGCGAAATAGATCCATGGCCTTTTCGTAATCGCGTTGATCAACAAAGATCCCTCCCATATTGGCCAGGCAGTAAGCGAGTCCCTCCAGATCACCGCATTGTTCCAGGGCTTCCCTTGCGTTTTGATAGGCCCTGAGGGCCTTATCCTGATTTCCCAGTCCAGATTCCACACCCGCGATCCCGGACTGAATATTGGCGATGGCCTTGTGGTCATCCGTGCCTCTCGCAAGGGTGAATGCCTCCTGGTATTCCTCCAGTGCGATATCATATTCTTTTCTGCTGGCATGAATATCAGCACTCAGCTTCAGGCATAGCAGGGTCATCGCCTTCTGACCGATACGCCGGGAAAGCTGCAGAGCCGCCGTATAGGTTTCGATAGCCTGCGAGAGTCGTCCCTGTACACGCAGGGCATTGCCTTTACCGATCAGAGCATTGGCGAGCGCGGGGACGTCCGTTCTCTCCCGGGCAATCGATTCACATGTGTGATATGCTTCGAGGGCCTCAGCCGTTCTCCCAAGGATCAGGTTCACATCTGCGATACCCATCAGGCATTTCGTCATCATCGACTTGATATCGTTGTCAGAAAAGTACCGCAGGGCGCGTTCATAGTGCTTGAGGGCTTTCTGATACCGTGCCTTGTTCTTGTAGATCGCCCCCATGTTGCCGTGACAGCCTGCTGCACCGGCCTCGTCTCCAACGTCCGAGTATAATGCCGCGGCACGCTGTGCCTGCTTCAGAGCTTCGTCGAAGCGACCGCGGTCACGGTTCAGATTCGCAAGATTCCGCAGAGCACTCGCGATGGGTCTTTTTCTCCCGGCCTCTTCGGCAAAGCGCAGAGACGCCCGGTATTCCCGGAATGCGTCCTCATATTCATACCGTGACAAGTGCATATTCCCCATATGCAGAAAACTATGGCATATGCCGAGGGTATCATTCGCCGCTGTATACCCGGCGAGCGCACGGTGGTAGTAATCGAGTGCCGTCCGATGGTCATGGACGTACATGTACACATCCCCCATGGCCGTCAGGCAGCGGGAAGACGCCCTGCCAAAGCCCAATGAGTCATAGATGTGCTTGCTGCGCCGAAACTCACGCAGCGCTCCATCCTTATCGCGCCGTCCTGTGGCGATCCACCCCAGCATCCAGTGTGCATTCCCCACTCCGAGAGCGTAGTCGAGCTTCCGGGCAAGTGTCATTGCTTCGTTGACGTAGTCTTTAGCCCTGTCGATGTCGGTTCTCGAAAAGCGGTAGGCAAGCTGGGACAGGACTCGTACGCGGTTCGTATCAGCCGTTACCGTTTTCAGCGCCGACAGAAGCGAATCCTTCGGAAACCGTTGGGCCTGTCCGACCTGTGCGCTGGTACACAGCAGCGTCAGGGCGAATAAGAAGCTGCAGACCAGGAGCCATCCCCTGTGCGTCAGCGAAAAGCATGTCAACATTCGATCATTCCTCGCACATCATCACACCGTTGACTTAGCGACCAGCACGTATCCTCATGCAGGTCTCAACCGCGGGTCTCGGACCCAGATCACGTACAAGTAGTCGCCATTGCCGCGCTTCACCAATAGGTGTTTCCACCTAATTTTCTAGGTAATTCCACTCATTCTTCCATCCATGCGGGCTGTACTATTTCAAATCCTCGGTCAACCGCTTCAGCAGAGCCTCAGCTTTCTCACGCTTCTCGCCCTCGGCTGACTCGAGTTCTTCTGTCAGTATCTGCTGCAGCTTCTCATATTCTGCGC
>PKTF01000072.1 GCA_002869275.1 Ignavibacteria bacterium
AAACCGATGGGGTAATGGGCTCATATGGCCGCATTGCTGATGATTTCTCGAAAAGCGCGAATAAAATAATATCGCGCTTTTTTGCTTTTATTCATCTCCGGATGTATATTCTTACAGTCATAATCGATCTAAGTCCAAAATATTCCAAGAGTTGATGGCTCGACTAGAGCCATGGACACTTCACCAAATCCGGTGCATCGCCTGGATTGGTACACGCCGGTATGAAGACACATACGTTTTCAATACCGTAACCATTCACTATACATTTCGGAGATATACATGAAGAATTCACATAGACTTCTCACCGGCATCGCATTGGCAGCCCTTTGTCTGTTCTTTGCACAGAACATCGCATCAGCGCAGGCAACCAGTCAGAAGATCCCCTGGTCTAACGCGGAATTTGTGCCCTGTGCAAATGGCGGTGAAGGAGAGGTTGTCCTGATGTCTGGAACTCTGCACGTTATCATAAACACCGTCGTAGACGGCAATGGATGTACTCGAGTGATGCAGCATGTGAATCCGATGAACGCTACCGGTGTCGGCCAGACCACAGGCGATACGTACCAGGTGACCGGTGGGGGTACCGCAATACAGAAGGACTTCACTGTCTGCGAAGAGACATGCGAAATCTTCGTCAAGCACGTCGATAACTACCGCGTAATCGGTCCTGGCAAGGGGAATAACTTCACCTTCCATCAGTTCCACGAAGAGAAGTTCAACATCTGCACGAACGTGTTCACCCTGATCTCCTCAAAATCCACAGTAGACTGCAAGTAACAGTCCTGGTATAAAAGAGCGTACTGCCGTCCGCCCATCAGATTGAATCTGGTGGGCGGACGCGTTTTTTAACCTCCTCCCAGAATACTTCTGCGATTGTCGTACATTACGCATCGAACATCAGGAGGAAATATGACCAGATCGACTGCGCTCATGATCTTGCTGCTTGTCTTCGGAATGGGGACGAAGCTGTCGGCACAAACCAAAGCAGGGGATGTCACATTCCTGATCCAGGGTTCGGGGAGTATCACCGACCTTGACGACGATTTTCATGACCTGGGCTCCGGTACTCGGCACAATACCGATTCTCGCATCTCCTCGTACTACCTGTCGATAAACCCGACATGGTGGCTGGGCGAGCATACCGCGATCGAGCTGGAACTCGGCCACCGGTGGATGTCCGTAAAGCAATCGTGCGTAGACGGCACATGTTATCAGAAACTGAGTGCAACCCTGGCCATCCCCCATGTGCTGCTATCTTTTGCCGCGCTGGATTCCGTACTGGTCCCCTATGTCAAGGGTGGGATAGGTCTGTATTCAGTCGAATCAATGGAGACTCCAATTGGTTACAGCCTCGGCGCGGGTGCCATGTTCTTTGCAACACGTGGGCTGTTCTTCAGGGGTGAAGTAAACTTCCGCGGACATTACTCGGAAAGTGGCCGCTCCGTCTTGAATAGCCTGGGAGTGCTCGAGCTGAAATTTCTTGCAGGGGTCGGATGGAAAATTTGAGCAGAATCACCCGAGATTGACGATGGAACGTTCTGCGTACATTCGGACGTGTCCTTCTCCTGACGATTGATCACGCGTGACCGATGTGCTACATTGTGACCCTGCATTGCTGCGGCTTGCGGCTGCACTCGGACAGGATCCACTCGCACTTCAGATACATTGGAGAATCGCTATGTATACAGTATTGCGCATCGTCCTCGCCGTCATCGGCGGATTGCTCGTGGGAAGCATGGTCAATATGGGTCTGATTCAGCTCAGCGCGTCGGTAATCCCGCCGCCCGCGGGTGTGGATGTGACGAACATGGAAAGCCTGAAATCCTCGATGCACCTGTTCGAGGCGAAGCATTTTCTCTTCCCCTTTCTCGCGCATTCCCTGGGCACCCTCGCCGGCGCATGGTTCGCTGCCCTGATCGCGAAAAAGTATCGCCTGCAGATCGGTCTCGGCATCGGCGGATTCTTCATGCTCGGCGGTATCATCAATGCGTTCATCCTGCCGGCGCCCGCATGGTTCATCGTCCTCGACCTCGCGCTCGCCTACCTGCCCATGGCCTGGCTTGGCGTGAAGCTCCGGGGCGGGAAGAATGGATTGCCCGAGATCTCATCAGAATGAGGCAGCTCAAGACGGCCCGCTAGGTTTAACACAGAAAAGGAATTCCATCACTGCGCAGTCCGCTATGCGCAGGACTCTAAACCCCGAACCTTTTGGCTTCTTCCGGCAGCTGTTTCCTGAGCAGTTCGAAATCCGCATACTGCGTGATAACATTAAAATCGGCCAGGATTTTTTGCAGCTCCCGGTGTGTGGACATGTAGCTGTTGGTTGCTTCCATGTATGCTTTATAGGCCTGATCACGGTAGAAACTGCTCATCCCCAGCCGCAGCTTCCTGTCGATTGCTGAACGATCCGCGTCGGACATCGCCTCCTTCTGTTTCCCATAGGCAACGAATTTCTGCACGTATTGTTCCTTCATCGAAACGGCATCATCGTATATGCTCTGTCCATCAGGGAGGCCTTCAGTCAGCGTGACGATGTCACCGACCGCTTCCCGGTACGTGGCCATGATCGCTTCGGCGAGTTCTTCCGGAGTTAGTCCTTCCGCGACCACTTCGTCGCTGCCCGCGCTTTCCTCTTTTTCACCGGATTGACCACAGGACATGATCGGCAGCAGGAGGGCGAGACAGAGCAGGTAAAGGAAAGGGGATGTTTTCATGGCGGTCCTTCGTATGGTGATGGATGACACTGCGAATGGCATCCGCACGCAGACCTTCGCCTCCAGGGGAGATGACCGAGCGGAATCGCGTATGTGGGATAATGAGCAGAAGAATTGTCGGCGATGGAAAAGTACGATGTCAGCGTAAGAGAAGCAATTGAAGTTGGGGTGTGCAAAGGGGAGGCTTCTCCACCTACCGGTGATCGGCCTCAGAACTGCGGCATGAACGGGAATGTCATTCCATACACAGTGCCACCTTCGCGGACCTGGAGATAGTATATGCCCGCAGGGATTCCCGTCATCTCTAGTTCCAACTCTGTTGCGGAATGCGGTGCAATCGGATGCGTACCCGATACAACGCGTTTTCCCGTCAGGCTGTACACGGTGTACGAAATGGTCTGAGATCTGTGGCCGTGCAATCGGATGAGGGCTCGGTTCGAAACCGGCACAGGATAGATTTCAATGGTGTACGGAGGTCTGATAGCGGACAAAGCGGAAACGCGTACGCGGGGGGAGTACCAGTGCGATCCGTTGTAGTCCAGTTGCTTCAACCGGTATTCGAGCGGATCACCTCTCATCAGGGCGTTATCCAGTTGATCCACATACGAATAATCGGCCCGGGCACCGTGTGCCCGAACAAATCCCCGCACTTCCCAGGCACCCGGTGCTGATCCGTCGTGCCGCCGCTGCACTTCAAAGCCCATGTTTTCGGTTTCCTGAGCCGTGCGCCAGTGCAGCGTTATGGTGCCTTCTCCGGCGGAAGCTCGGAGGTACTCGAGCTCGACAGGGGTATAAACAGTAGCATAGACATCCGCACGGATCAACTCCCAGGTGGTATAGACGAAATAATTGTACTCGATGAAGAAGAGTCCAATGCTGTCGGCGAAGCTGCGCTTCTCCAACCACTGGTTCCAATACAGGGCTTTACGATGGATGGGGAGCTGACCGATGGTCGTAAAGGTATCGGGAACACTGACGTACCAGTTGGGGGGACCAGGGCACAGCGTGTATGTCGATGTTGCGTTGACCGAGAGGTTGACGAACTCCGTCTCCGTCGTATCAATGCAATGTTTCGTCGAATCCGTGAGAGGGCGGCTGGGGTATGGTTCATACTTCCAGACAATTCCCGAAGTGCTGTCGACGCGCAACGCTCCCCAGCTGGTCTGCAGGTAGCGCTTGCCGTTAGGCATCAGCGTATCAGATCCCACGGTCATGACCGTATCAAAGGAATGCGAGGGAGGGAGCCCATGCGGTACGACACGATACGTCCATGAATTTCCTGTTTCCAGCGGAAAATAGGACAAGTTTTGGGCATGAGCCTGTGTGGAAAAGGCGATGCCGGTGACCAGGAAACATATGAAAAGAAATTCACGTGTATTCATCACACATCCAGCCGTGTTGTGGAGGGGGAAGCTTTGGGGATGCCATCCGCAAAGGCTTACATGCAAAGGACAAATTACATCAAAAATAATCACGCCTGAACGCCAGTCGTACTTCACCCTGCTGCTTCCGGCGTTGTTCGGACAGCTGCACAAGGGGAACACTGAGGAAAGTCGGTGTTTATGGAATATGTGCGGACCGTGAGAAGCGGTTGCAATTTATCGGCGTTGTTGTATGTTAAAGGAAGTTTATTTCTGACACCATCATTGATTTAATCAGATGAGGAGTCTCGTGCGAGACCTTCTCTATTGGATTGTAATCCTTATTGTCCTGGCATCGCCAGAAGTCAAGGCAGTGGACAGCCTCGTCGTACACCGCTACGATGAGAACAATGGCTTGTACACCACCAACATCCGAATGATGCTGGAGGACGGCAAAGGCTATATCTGGTGCGGTTCTGAGGAAGGGTTATTGTGCTACGACGGTTATCACTTCCGTCTCATGGGAATGGAACTGGACGGAGCCAATGCATTGCACTCCGAGCGAATTCAGCAACTGTACTCCGACAGGGAGGATCATGTCTGGATCGCCTCGGCCACCAGGGTCTTCAGGTACGATCACGATGATCGCAGCTTTCTTTCCTTTCCACTGGAAAAGAAAGATGCGACAGGTATCAGTGGGCACGAGGTGCATGGGATCTTCGAGTCGGGGGACGGCGTACTCTGGATCGTTACGGATACGGGGATCAACGCATATATCAAGGAAAAAAAGCGATTCGTGCATTATCCATATCCGCATCCCTGGAACGTCGGTATCCTCGAACGATTCAGTTTCGCGGAAATCGGGAACAGGATCTGCATGAACGTCGCAGGCAATCTGCTGATGTTCGATCGTGTCTCCGCACGCATGACATTCATTACAAAGTCGATGATCGATCCGTTCTTACGTCGGAATGACCATTTCCGCTTGGTGGTCAGGGACTCAGACAGCTCCGTTCTCATCGTCAACAGGGCAGGGCTTTACCGGTACAATATCGACACAAAACAAACCCGTCGCATTGCCCGATTCACTCGGATCGCCATCGGTGCGCTCGAACAGAGCGGCACGCTATGGATCAGTTTTGATAACGGGCACGTCCTACGCTGTCCGGTAACACCTGATTCACTAAGCATGACGCTGCGGCAATCCAGCGCACCCATTTCACTGAACGCTGAGAATATATTGCAGCTCTCCGAACGAAGGAGGCAGATGCCGAGCATGCTGGTTTCGAAAAACGGCAGTCTCTGGATCTTTGAAGCCAGTTCGGGGCTTCGCGTGTTTGACGCAGAAGGCAGGTTGAAACGAAAGGTGCGTAGCCGGGACCTGGAGTTTTCATCGACGGGCCATCTTCTTGAGGACAGGAGCGGATGCATCTGGTTCAGCTCGCAGAGCCGCGCACTCTTCCGCATCGAACGATATGTTTCGCGCGTTGGACCCGGCTATACGCGACAGAGAACTGCCATGGCCCCGGCTGTGCCGGTGAACAATGTAAGAGGATTCCTTCAGTGGGGAAAAGATTCCATTCTCGTTGCATCCCTGGGAGGATTGTACATTTTCGATCGTAAAAAAAAGACGTCGCACCGGGCAGATTTTCTGCCGGAAGCGCTCGGAGAGCTCCATTCGTACCCTATCTGGTGCCTTGCACGAGATCCAAGAGGTCGATTGTGGATCGGAACTGGTGGTGCCGGACTAGTCATATTCGATCCCGCAAGCGGAAGGCACATGAGAATCGACAACACAGCGGCGAACGAAAATCTGCTGTCCGACAGACGCGTCCGCTGTGTTGAGTTTCTCGGCGAAGAATGGGCCTGGATCGGGACATGGGGCGGTGCAGATCGTATTGATCTTCGATCCCTTGATCTGGCGGACCGCAGTACACTTCGCATTTCCACATTCACGCCGCAATCCGGTGATCCGACCAGTCTCAGCGATCACCTGGTTTTTGATATCCACCACGACGAGGCCGGACGGCTATGGTTCGCAACCGAAGACGGGTTGAATCTCTTCGACTCCAAATCGGCTGAATTTTCGCGCGTGCCTTTGCAGCGTGAGGATGGGATCAATAAAACCAGTCGCGACGTACGCAGCATCTTTGAAGATGCCGGGGGAGAACTGTGGTTCGGAACGCATGGCGCAGGGCTATACCGTTACGATGCGCGCACACGCAACCTGCGGGCGTATGGAGTGGTTGACGGATTGCCGTCCCCCATCGTGTATGGCATCGCTGGAGACGGCGGTATGGAATTGTGGCTGACGACACATCGAGGACTGTGCCGCTTTAATTCGAATACCGGCGTTGCGCGGACCTTTGATACCCGTGATGGAATACAGCATCTTGAATTCAACACCAGCGCGGTTCTCCGGACGCAAGACGGATACATCCTCGTCGGTGGCCCGAAGGGATTCAATTACTTTCATCCCGACAACATCAACGATCTTCTGCCTTTGCCCCAGGTACAGATCACGCATGTGATAGTGAATGGAAAGCAAATCCCGGTGTCGCGTCAGGGTTTGCAGCTGGCTCATGACCAGAACTTCCTGACGTTCGCTTTTTCCTCCATGAGTAATTTCGCCAGCGAAGCGAATCGCTATCGATATAAACTCGACGGCGTTGATGACGGCTGGGTACATGGCGGAACGATGAATAAGACGTCCTATACGCAGCTCGATCCCGGAGAGTATGTTTTTCACGTCATGGGGAGCAACGCCGAAGGAGCGTGGGGTGAACATGCTGCCACGCTGACCGTGGTCATCCGATCTCCGTGGTGGGCAACTAATGTTGCGAAGGGCCTCTACGTCTTGCTCGCCATCGGGATCATTGTCGGCCTGATCCTGACACAGAAAAGACGCGTCATCAATGAGGAACGCGTACGCGCCTCCATTCGAGAAGGCGAATTGCGGGCACTCACCACGGAAGCAGAACAACGTGCCATGCAAGCAGTCAGTGAACGCCAGGCCATCGAGAGAGAAAAAGCTTCCGAACTGCAAAATGCATACGCGGCCCTGGAGCAGGCGCATGAAAACCTTCTTATCATACAGCAGCGTTTGAATACGGTGGTTTCGGGTGCACCAATCGTCCTCTTCGCACTGGATCGTGAGGGAATTTTCACGTTTTCCGAGGGTGCCGGATTGGAGAAAATCGGTCTCAAGCCCGGACAGGCGAATGGCCAAAGCGTGTTCACCATGTACAAGGATTACCCGGAGGTCACTTCCTCGATGCAGCGAGCCCTTGAGGGCGAGGAATTCTCCACTGTCAACGTCATAAACGGTACCGCGTTTGAGACGCGTACGTCCGCGCTTCGTGATGAGAACGGGGAACTGGCAGGTATGATTGGTGTCTCTCTCGATATCACCGACCAGCTTCAAACACAACAGCAGCTTGAAAAACTGTCAAGTGCAGTGGAGCAGAGTCCAGCCATCGCCATCATCACTGATACGGATGGTATTATTGAGTATGTCAATCCCACTTTTTCAGTTGTTTCAGGGTATGGCAGGGAAGAAATCATCGGGAAAACACCAAGCATTCTGAAGTCCGGGATGCAGAGCTCGAGTGACTACCGTACGATGTGGAAAACGCTGCTTTCCGGAGAACAGTGGCGCGGAGAACTGCACAATCGAAAAAAGGATGGAACGATGTACTGGGTGTCGTCTTCCATCTCCCCACTGAAAAACGCACAGGGTGAGACAACTCATTACATTGGAATTCAAGAGGATATCACGGAACGCAAGGCAACAGAAGCCAAACTCGCAAATCGTACGGAGGCTCTCGAGACGATCGATCGCATCGTTCAGGTCGTCAACGAGGAGGTGGAGTTCCCGAGGGTCATACGAACACTTCTTGAACAGGGGATGAAGCTTCTGCCGCAGGCGGAAAAAAGTGTTGCCTTCCAGTTCGAGACTGGACTAAAGATGTTTCGAATGATCGATACGATCGGCTATGATGTGTCCTATGTGAACGTGTTCACGTTCTCGAAGGAAGAGATTACCGAACGGTATCTACAGAGCTCGACTCCGCTGGAGGAGGGCATATATATCCTCCACCACAAGCGAGAACTGCCCGGAGAAAGGAAACTCGGTCAGATCCCACGCGCAGCTTCGTCCCTGATCATCTCCATGGAGATCAAGCACGGCATTGATTTCCCTGACGGATATCTTGTGTTCGATAGCATGCTTGATGACGCAGCGTTCGGTCCGAAGGACGCACACAAACTTAATCGCTTCAGGCAGCACGCAATCGTTGCGCTGCGAAAAGCCGAGATGCTGATGAACCTGAAACAGAAGAACGACGAAATTCTTCGAACGCAGGAACAATTAATCGTTCAGGAAAAGCTTGCCTCACTCGGGAGGCTCACGGCAGGCATTGCGCACGAAATTCAAAATCCCCTCAACTTCGTCATCAATTTTGCCGAGCTCTCGATCGAGCTGCTCGAAGAGCTGGGCTCACCGCGTGACGAAAGGGGACAACGGGAGGCCGCACTGACCGATCTGCGCGAAATGATCGACAAGGTCTACGAGCACAGTAAACGAGCCGAAGGTATCGTCAACAGCATGATGATGCACTCACACTCGGCGTCCGATGATTGGGCCGAAACAGATATCAATACCGTGCTGGAACAATCGATTACCCTTGCCAAACGCAACTCGCGATTGCAGAGTGGCACGTGTGATCCTGAAATAATCCTGGATCTCGACACGGGCATGCAGCCGATCAGTATTGTGCCGCATGAAATCAGTCGCGTATTCCTCAGCCTCATCGAGAATGCAATCGACGCCGTGTGCGACCGTCAGCTGGAACAATCCTCGTCCGACTACAAGCCGCAGATACGTATCAGCACAATCCAGACATCCGATACCATCGACATCCGCGTCTGGGACAATGGCCCAGGTCTCCCGGATGATATTCACCGGAGGGTTTTCGAGCCGTTCTTCACCACAAAATCTCCGGGCAAAGGAACGGGACTGGGACTATCCATCAGCTATGATCTCATAAGGCAGAAGTACAACGGCGTCATGCGGGTGGAAACGGAATTGGGCACCTTTACGGAATTCCAGGTGTCCATTCCCCGCCCCTGAGTTTAAGTGCAACAGTGCGCTCTTGGAAGAAGGTGTCGATAGAAACATAGTCGATGGAATGGAATTCTGTCGTTGCGAAGGCCTGTCCGTTCCCGGGCAGGCCTTCGTCATGTACTTCTGCAATTCTGTCCGCTGCTATTCCTCTACGCGTGGCAACACCATATTAACAATTGGTGTCGCGAAGACCAGGTGTGTAACCGCTCCTGTCTTGTCACGGATGAAGATCATCTCCGCGGTATCATCCGCGAGATGGAAAGTGAATTCTGTGTCCTGGATGCACGGGACCGTCCGTGTTGGACCACGTACCTGCAAGCCATTATCCCCGATCTCGACGTGGAATGTTGCTCCCTGTTCGGCAAGGTCGTATTCGCCGACGTAATCTGCGAGTTTGGATTCATCAACAGGAATGGCCTTCCTGTCGAATTTATACTGCCATGAGGTCATGACCTCAACCCATTTGCCGTCGCGTTTCTCCATGACATCGACTCCCGTTCCGATGATGACAGTGCCCTCGCCACCTTGCAGAGGCTCAGAGGTAATGCGTGCGGATATCACGCATATGGTGTGGAGTCATACACATCCGATCCGTGACCGGAGGTGCCGGTTGTCATCCTGCGTATTTTAAGATCTGAATAGATGAAGTTGATGGAAATGCGGCGGCAAATGCAATATTTACAGGACTGTGTCGCGGCTCCCGAAGTGGCAATTCGTAACTCGTACCCTTCTAATGAATCTGAAAAGGTAGCCGCCAGCTCGACACGTGTGATCGGCTTCTTCTCAGTAGTAGATCCCATGATTTGTTCACGGTGGTGATGAAGGCCGGTAGGCAGTTTTAGCAATTCCCAGAGCAGAAATATCCTTACTTTACCTTGAACTATCTAAACTTGTCACCCAGTATTTGAAATTGTATCGCTGGTATCGGCAATTCTTGCCGAATGCAGAATTCAGCACCCATGCGTCACCTCCTGAAACTGAAAAACCGTGTCAGCAAGTCACTGTCCGCGACATCCGCAGGACACGAGGCGATGTTCCAGGCCAAGCGTCTGCTCGGGAGGCTGCCGCAACCGGATTATGCCTTCCCGGAATCCGTGAGCCTCGAACTTTCTAGCACCTGCAATCTTGCCTGAGTGCACTGTACGCCGCACAGCTTGGAGTTCAAGGACGCCATGCCGCGGCACGGACATATGAATCTCGATCTGTTCCAACGCCTGATGGATGAAATCGATGCTCATGGCGCTCGCCATATCGCACTGCATAAGGACGGCGAACCGCTGCTGCATCCGGATATCATTTCCATGCTCGAGCGGGTGAAAGCGCGGCACGAGCATCACGTCTACCTCACGACAAATGCGCAGCGCATGGAGCCGAACGTGATCGACGCGATTCTTCGTGCGAGGATCGACACGGTCAATTTCAGCATCGGGGCCGCATCGGAGGAATTCTACGGCAAGGTCCGCGGTTGCGGCTTCAAGCGCGTCATCGAAAACATC
>PKTF01000027.1 GCA_002869275.1 Ignavibacteria bacterium
GCTGTTTCTGTTGAATGTGGCCGTGTGCCGCTGCTGTACCTGGCGGTTTCTCCACCCGAAGGCGCGTATTGCTGCGTTACTGCATCGTCTTGCTGCTGCACCTGTGTCGTGTTCGTGGGATCGCCCATGCGGTCGGCGAGCAGCTGCTGATCGGCGGTGGGGATACCCTCGCGGAGACCGAGCAGAACGATGGCTGTGATGACAGCTGCCGAAGCTGCTGCGGCGAGCGGAGTCCAGGCCTGCTGCCACGCGGCGGCCATGGGACGACGACGGCTGCGTGTGCTTCCTGCAGAACGGGGCTCTATGGAGGCGGACGCAATGCCCGCATCGGCGAATCCCAGTCTGTCGAACAGGGCCTCGGTGGCGGTTGCCGGTGGCGGTGCCGCCATGGCGAAGCGCCGGGCCTCGTTGCGAATGGAACGCAGCTGCCGCAGCCGGTCGCGATATTCGCTGTCGGACGAAAGCAGCGTGAAGAACTGCGCTTCATGCTGTGGCTCGAGTTCATGGTCGAGATACGCGTGCAGCAGTTCGTCGGGGGATGGAAGGTGCGGGTTCATGACAATAGGTCTCTATGATTCCTGTTCAAATTCTGCGATGTAAGGCTGGAGGATCTTTCGTATCCTCTCGCGCGCGCGCGTCACGCGGATGCGCACGTTGACATTGCTCGTGTTCATGATTTCAGCGATTTCTTCGTAAGGGAGATCCGAAAATTCGCGGAGGAAAAAGGCTTCACGGTGGTCTTCGCTGAGCAGTTCCATGGCCATGTGGATCAGATCGAGCATTTCCGTGCGCTCATGCGGCACGTCCTGAACGGTCAGCGTGTTGTCTTCGATCATCACGGTGGGCTTACGGTCACGCTGCATGTTCAGGTACAGGTTACGAGCGATTTTGATCACGTACCCCGCAACGTTCTGGACGTCTCGTCCCTGCAGCGCACCTTCGTACAGTCGGGCGAAGGCTTCTTGGAACAGGTCGTCGCTCTCATCACGCCGCCAGGCCAGGCAGCGGCAGTAGGCATGGACATTGCCCGACAGACGTGCATACAGCTCGCGAAAGGCGCGTTCTGCCTGCCCGTGTTTCTCGCGGATCATGCGATACAGTTGGGCATCGCTCAGTTCATCCAGCGGGGACGGGGCGCTATGCTTCCTCAGTTGGCGCAAGGTACCTGTTCACCTCGATGCGAGTATTCCGCATCTTCAAGAAAGACACATAAGTAGCGGCTTTGTTTCAAGGTAGAAAACGGGAAGGAAGGAGTAAAGTCCGAAAAACAGGCTAGCGGCTGCGGCGCACGTCCTCCATCAGGCCTTCGCACAGCCAGTTGCCCATGGCCTGACGGTTGTCGGATTCCACGAAACGGAGCTGATCTGCAGCATTACGGATGTTTCCAAGCTCGATGTACACCGTGGGGGGAATGGTTTTCCGCAGCATATACAGGCGGTCGCGCTCGGCCACGAAACCGCGGTAACCCCGATCGGGCTGATGCAGATCGTACTTGTCTGAGATGGTCTGCTGCAGCAGTTCGGCCGTACGTCTTCCCTTTGTACTCGCGGAATGATGGTAGAAAAAGATATCCACCCGATTTCCCTCGTTACGGCTGTCCACATGCAGCACGATCAGGCGCTCATATTCCGCATAGCGGTTGGGGCGGTGCAGCTTGTTGACAATATCCGTGCGCTGTTTGAGCCGCGCCAGCTGCTTTTTCGGGATGCGCTTGGTTTTCCATACCGTTTCATCGCTGTCGCAGGCCAGATATTGGCCGTCGCGAATGCCGTCGTCAGGATCACGGGTGATCAGGTAGACTTTCGCATCGTGCTCGAGCAGATTGCGTGCGAGTCGCAGCGCCACATCGTAGGCGTATTCGTCTTCGCAGAGCGTGTGCGAATCGCGCTTACCCTGCGCACCGCTGTCCGGACCACCGTGACCGGCAACGATGTAAAACACCGCTCCGCGCAGCTCATGGTCGATGACTTCGACTTCAGCGTACTCCGGACCGAAAATGGGAAAGGACTTTGGGCTGAGCACTTTCGGGGGATCGGAGGGGGAAGCGAAGGCGCCTGACCGCTCTCCCTCAGCGAGGAGGGAGAGCAGCAGGATGCCTGCAGTTATATAGATGAGTCGTTTCAGAGCGATCAGTCGGCGAGCAGATGCTCTTTCATGTAGTCGACGTAGTACTGGAAGAGTCCGAGACGCGAATGCATGCCGCCCGCGACGCCGTGGTCACCGTTGGGATAGATGCGCATGTCGAACTGCTTGCCTGCTTCCTCGAGCTTGTGGATGAGCTGCATCGTGTGCTGCACATGCACGTTGTCGTCCATGCCGCCGTGGATGATGAGCAGGTTGCCTTCCATTTTGTCCGCATGCACGAGGCAGGAACCGACGTCGTAGCCCTCGGGATTGTCTTCGGGACGCTGCATGAAACGTTCGGCGTAAATCGTGTCGTACAGGCGCCAGTCCGTACCCGGTGCGATGGCCACGGCGGTGTGGAACCTGCCTTCACCCAGCATGGTGGCGAGAGCGGCCATGTAGCCGCCGTAGCTCCATCCCCACATGCCGATGCGTTCGCTGTTGACATACGGCAGGGTACCGAGATGCTTTGCGACCTGCACATAGTCGTAAATCTCCCACTTGCCGAGCTGTTTGTACACCTCGTGCTTGAACGCCGTGCCGTAGCCCACGCTGCCGCGGTTGTCGGCCTGGATCACGATGAAGCCTTCGCTGGCGTACCACTGCTGCAGGGTGCGAGGCCAGCTGTTGCTGACCGCCGACGTGCCGGGTCCGCCGTACACATCGAAGAACACGGGGTACTTTTTCGACGCGTCGAAATCGGCCGGTTTGATCATGCTGCAGTAAATTGTTTTCCCGTCGTCGGTAGTGACGGTGAAGAGTTCCTTTTCGCCCCAGTGATAGTCGTCGTACACTGAAGGATCCACCTGTGAAACCAGGCGCAGCTCTTCGCCATCGTCATCGAAGAAGGCGCGCCGGGTCGGCTGCGAGGTGCTGGACCAGCTGTCGAGGAACATCGCGCAGGTCGGACTCATGTTGATGGTGTGCCAGCCGTCGTCTTCAGTCACGCGCTCTCTGTCGCCGCCGTCGGTGTCGATACTGTAGAGCTGACGCTCGTTGGGTGATGCCTCGGTGGAGATGTAGAACACGGTTTCCTCGTCCGGCGTAATGCCGTGCACCTCGATGATTTCCCACTCGCCCTCGGTGACCTGGTCGACGAGATCACCGTCGTAATCGTAGAGATAGAGGTGATTCCAGCCGTCACGTTCGGAGGTGATCAGAAACTGGTCGCTGTTCTTCAGAAAATGGATGAAGTGGCCGTCGCGGTCGCGCGTGTTGACCCAGCCGGTTTCCGACCGGTCGGTGTACACCACCCGGCTGTCGCCGCTTTCCACGTCGGCGAAGAGCAGTTCGATCTGATTCTGCAGGCGGTTGAGGCGGTAAATGCACAGGGTGTTCGGATCGCGCGTCCACACGATATGCGGAATATAGATGTCGGTTTCCTCGCCGATATCCATCCAGCGGCGTTCGCCGGAATCGATATCCATCACCGCGATGCGCATGATCGGATTCTCTTCACCCGGCTTGGGATAGCGGATGTGCACGTAGTCCTGGTACAGCGGCATCCAGTTGGTGAGCGTGAATTCCCGCACGTGACGTTCGTCTTCTTTCCAGAAGGCGATGCGACGGCTGTCGGGTGACCAGCGCCAGCCGTCGATGATGGAAAACTCCTCTTCGTACACCCAGCCGAAGCGTCCGTTATACACGTTGGGTTCGGCATCGTCGGTCAGGCGACGTTCGTCGCTTGTGGCGAGTTCCATCATATAGAGATCGTCGGCTCGCACGTACCCAACGTACTTGCCGTCGGGCGAGACTTTCACATTGCGCAGATCGTCTTCCTCGGAGGGAATCGGGATCAGCCGGTTGTCGGCGATATCATACACCGCATAGGTGCCGACGGTGGAGTGACGCCAGATGCGCGTTTCCGAAATGGTAAAGACGACGAAGTTGTTGTTTGTCTGCACGGTATAGGCCTGGAAGTTGAATTCGTCCATCCCGTCCGGAAGATCGAAGGTGGCGGGATCGAAAAGGACGCTTTCGTCACCCGTCGCGGCGTCGACCTTCATGACGCGGCGCGTCCCGGCTTCGCGGTCGACGCTCAGGGTGGAGTAATGCATGCCGTCGTCGAGCCACTGCATGCCGGCGATGCCGGGCGCGAAGAAATCGCGGTTCCCGAACACGTCGCGAATGGTGATGGGTTTTTTCTGCGCCGCGGCCGTATCGGCAAATGCCGTGGAAAGCAGCAGCAGGGCGAGAACGAGGAGGAGATGGCGTCCCTTCGAATTCATGGGCATGGTCCTTGAATGATTGCGATATCGTCAGTGTATTGTTTACGTCTGTGAACGCTCAGGGTTTCGGCAGCCGCGTGAGATCATCGGCCGTCAGCCGGAACAGGCGCCATTCCTTCAGCCATTCGGCGCCGAGTCGGTCATAGAAATCCTGTGCGAGGGTATTCCAGTCGAGCACGGCCCAGTCCATGCGTCCGCAGCCCCGCGCGCGTGCAATGTCCGCTACATACAGGAAAAGCGCGATGCCGGCTTTCTGTCCGCGCGCTTCGGGCAAGACGAAGATGTCCTCGAGGTACAGCGTGGGCAGGGCGAGGAAGCTGGAATATGTTTCATAGATGATGGCGTATCCCACCGCTTTGCCGTCGATCCGTGCCAGGAAGGCCTCATAGCGGGGACGTTCGCCGAACCCGTCGCGCAGCAGGCGTTCGCGCGCGGCATTGTCGGGACGCTCGAGGTGCTCATAATCTGCCAGCGCGTCGATCAGCGCGAGAAAGGTTTCGGCATCGGAGTGCCGGACGCGTTCGATCGCGACATGCGAAAGATCTGAAGCTGAGGATACCATTGCCTGATGCCTTTCGGATCGGTAGTTAATCCAACAATATACGAAATCACGGATTTCCTGTGAGACCGACGCGTTCTCACAAGAATCTCCCGTGCGGAGACGCAGGATTCCTTATATTCTCCCTGAACAACCATTTCAACAGGAGGCATGCATGACGTTTGATGAAGCAATGGAGAAAGGATTTTTGAACATTGAGCCCGGCGATGCAGACAAAGTGCTCGAAGAGATCTTCGATAACGATGATCCCGCGGCGCGCATGGATGCCTGCCTGGCGCTGCTCGGCACCTTCGTACCACGTGAGAAGGCCATACAGGTACTGGATCTCGTAAGCATTATTATCGATGCCAACGAGGAGTTGGAGATGCACGGCGGCGGGGATGACGAAGAAGCCGGGGGAGAGGGCTGACCAGACGGTGACACGTACACTTCCCGAATGGTGGGTGCCCGTGCTTGAAAGCATCGCGGGCATTCGTCTCGATTCCACCGCCGACCTCCGCAGGGTTGCTGCAGCCGTGCGAGAGCTTTCGCATTACCTCAACGATACCGCCGAACGCCGCGAAAGCACCACGCGCTACATGAACAGCACACGTGCACGCGAGGCATATCTTCTCTACTTCTCCACGGTCAACCTGCTCAAACTGCTTCCGGCGCTGCGCGAACTCAACGCGACAGACGTCCTGCAAACAGCGCGTCTGCGCGTGCTCGATGTCGGCTGTGGTCCGGGAACCGGTGTGGCGGGACTCCATGCGTTCTTTCAGGATCGGTCAGAGCGCCCCATACTGGACATCACGGCGGCGGATGCGGTGCAGTCCAACGTGCGCAGTTATGCGCGGGCAGCGGAACTGATAGCAGCGCAAACGGGGATCGTAACCGAGGTCCGGGAGACGCCATTCAATCTCGCCACACCAAGAGGGATCGACGAGGAATACGATCTGATCATCGGGATGAACGTGCTGAACGAACTTCCACGCGGCAAGCGGAAAGGCGCAATGCAGTGGCTGGGCGAACACCTCTCCGCCAACGGCCACCTGCTCGTCATCGAACCCGCACTTCGGGAAACTTCTCGCGAGCTGCTCGAGCTGCGTGACTATGCCGTGGAAACTGGTTGGACGGTCTTTGCTCCGTGCTTCCGGCAAGCCGATTGTCCCGCCCTGCAGAAAGCAACTGACTGGTGCCACCACGACGTGCCATGGCAGCGGCCGGGATTCATCGAAGCCATAGACGAAGAAATCGGCAACGTCAAGCATTCGCTGAAATTCAGCTACCTGCTGCTGAATCGACATGACTCCACTCTGGGCGATCATCTGGACACAGACGACCCTCATCGCGTGGTGAGCGAGTTGTTCGTGGAAAAAGGTCGTACATGGTGCTACAGCTGTTCGGCCGCGGGCAGGGAAGTACTGCAGCGCAATAAACGCGACCGTGGGGAGGCGAATATGGATTTCGATGCGCTCGAGCGCTACGACATTATTGAAATGAACGGGATAGAGCGGAGGGAGCACGACAACCGTGTCCCGCCCGGGGGAACAGTGCGCCGGATTACGGCAGACTGATGCGCAGTCCGTTGCTTAATTCGAGATCGTACTGTTTTATCCGCGTCATCGGGCGGCTGTGATAGCGGTAGGACAGCTGGACGTTGAAGAACAGGTGTTCCAGAATTTTGAACTCCAATGCAGCATCGGTGGTGCTGCGAAGGTCGTCAACATCTTCGAGTGAGGGCTGCAGGTATGTGATGACTGAGAGCGCGGTTCCGTCACGAGGCTGCCAGGTGAGGGTCACGTAGTTAGTCGATCGGAAGCCGTCGCGTCTGATATTTGCTGCAGCGACTACATACAGCTCGTGCTCGTACATTCCTCCGATGCCAAGAAATATGTCGAAGATAGCTTTTCCGTCATCACCTCGCAGATCGACCGCATGCAGGCGCACTCCGCCGCCCAGAAGGTTGCGGTTGTTGAGAGAGAGGAATTCGTTGAATTCCACCTGGAAAAATCCCTCCAGTGTCAGTGTCTCGCTGGTTTCCCACATGCTGCGGGCGTGCAGGAAACCCTTGTTCGCGATTTTCCCCTTGTTCGATTCCTTGAAACGGTAATTGCCCACGAGAAAGTTGTCGTTTCCTTCGCGCGTGAAATCGATGCGCGCATCGACGTCGGCCGATACGTATTCCGAGTTGCCACGCACGAGTCCGAGGCTCGTCCCGGCCTGGAAAAAGAATCCCGTGGTGCTGTCACTGCGGCGAAGTTTTTCGGTGTTCACCTGTGCGGAAACAGCGTGGGGCAGTATCAGAAGAATGGTCAGGAGGAAAAAGACGCTCTTGCGGACTATGTGCATTGTACTGCAGGTATGATGATACATCAGCGGGAAGATACGGATTTCATTGCGCCATGTGGCAGTCTCTGCGCATCTTTACGGTGATGACATTACACGATGCCTATGAATCCTGCCAGCGCCTCGCGCGCAGGCACTATGAGAACTTCCCGGTCGCCTCACGGCTGATGCCGGCGCGGCTGCGTCCGCATGTCGCCGCCGTGTACGCCTTCGCCCGCCATGCCGATGATTTTGCCGACGAGGGTGACGCGAGCGGTGAGGAACGTCGTGCGCAGCTCGAGGACTGGCGCGCGCAGCTCGATGCATGCGTGTCCGAGGAAGCGGAGAACCCGGTATTCCTCGCGCTCGGTGATACCATCCGGCGCTTTGACATTCCACTGCAGCTGTTTCATGACCTGCTCGATGCCTTCGTGCAGGATACATGGAAAGAACGTTACGCGACGTTTGATGACGTGCTGGATTACTGTCGGCGCTCCGCGAATCCGGTCGGACGTATCGTGCTCGCGCTGTTCGGTCGGTTGAACGACGAGAACGCCGCACCCTCGGATGCATTGTGTACGGGACTGCAGCTGGCGAATTTCTGGCAGGATGTGTCCGTCGACAGATTGAAGCCCCGCGTCTACATTCCCGTCGAGGATCTCGAACGCTATGGTTCTTCCGTCGAAGAGGTGCTGGAAGGAAAGGACAGCAACGCCCTGCGCACGGCCATCGCATTCCAGGTGCAGAGGACGGAAGAGTATTTCCGCGCCGCGGTGCCGCTGTTCGCGCGCGTCCCATTTCGTCTGCGGCTCGAACTGCGCGCCATCTGGTATGGCGGAATGCGCATCCTTGAAAAAATTGAAAAACAAGAGTATACTACCATTGTATTACGACCAACGCTGTCGTCGAAGGACGTGCTCGCCATTGTAACTCGTGTCGCATTCACAGGGGGGCCCTTTGCAGGACCTCATTGAGACCGCCGAAGATATCACGCGCAGAAGCAAGACCAACTTCATGGTCTCCTTCGCGATGCTGCCCGAACCGAAGCGCGACGCGATACACACCGTGTATGCCTTCTGCCGCTGCACCGATGACATCGTGGACGAGGAAGGGGACGAGGAGAGCAAATCAGCGCGCCTGAAACGCTGGACCGAGGAACTCGAAAAGGGTCTGCGAAACGAAAGCACGCACGCGCTGCTCAACAAGCTCAGTATCATCGCCGATCGTTTCAACATTCCAGCCGTGCATTTCTTCGACCTCATACGCGGCATGCGCATGGATCTCGAGAAGGCGCGCTACGAGACCTTCGACGAGTTGTACGAGTACTGCTACCACGTGGCGTCTACCGTCGGCCTGATGTGCAGCGAGATCTTCGGCTACAAGCATGAGCAGACCAAGCAGTACGCCGTCGATCTCGGGATCGCGCTGCAGCTGACGAATATCGTACGTGACGTCAAGGCCGATGCCGAAATCGGCCGCATCTACCTGCCGCATGAGGATTTCAATCGTTTCGGATACTCCGAGCAGGACCTGTTCGACCATGTGTACAATGCCCGCTTCATCGAGATGATGCAGTTCGAAACGCAGCGCGCGCGCGATTACTTTCAAAAAGCGCGGGCGTCCCTGGCGCATGAAGATCACGCCGCGTTCATGGCCGCGCGCATCATGGACCGCATTTACTACCGCATTTTGCAGAAAATCGAGAAGAAGCAGTTCGCTCTCTTCGACGACCGTATTTCCATTTCCTCCTTCTCGAAGCTTCGTCTTGCCGCGGCTGAATATTTCAGCAAAGCGCCGCTCGAATACGCCACCCTCACATGAAACATGTCGTCATCATGGGCGGCGGGGTGGCCGGACTCGCAGCCGCCCTGCGCCTGAGCCGTTCTGCCGGCAGAAGCAGCCTTCCCCCACGCATTACACTTCTCGAAGCCTCCCCCAAGCTGGGCGGACGCGTGTATTCCTTTGCGCATGCGCTGTCGGATTCGCCGCTCGACAACGGTCAGCACGTACTCATGGGCTGCTGCGTGGCGGCCATCGAATACCTGCGGGAAGTCGGCCACGAACAGAATGTCGAACGCCTTCGCGGACTGGCCCTGCCGTTCTTTCGCGCCGACGGAGCGCGGTCACGATTGGAGGCGGGTACGCTGCCGCATCCTCTGGGCATGGTGCAGGCCTTTCTGCGCTATGACATGCTTTCGCTGCCGGACCGTCTGCGCATCCTGCGCGTGGCGCTGCGCCTGCGCAGCATGAAGGAAACGGACCTTGCCGCACTCGATGCGATGAGCTGTGAAGCATGGCTGCGGTCGATGGGACAGTCCCCAGCCGCGATCGATTATTTCTGGCACCCGGTGATACTTGCCACGCTGAACGCGGATCATGAGCGTGCGTCGGCGAAGCTGCTGGCCGTGGTGCTGCGCGAGATTTTTCTTTCCACACCCGAGGCGGCGGATGTGCTGCTGCCGGCTGCGCCGTTGGGTGAGCTGTTCATCGATCCCGCCGCGCATCTGCTGGAACTGCGTGGAGTGGAGCTGCGGCTGCATGCTCCTGCGGAAACATTACGCCTCGACGGTGATCGCTGCATTGGCGTGGAGATGAAGGACGGTGCATTCCTCGAAGCCGATGCCGTGATGAGTGCCATGCCGGCCTGGGCGCTTCGGCGCGTTCTCGAACAGACGGAAGCATCGACGGCTCTGCAGGTGAAATACGACAGTTTTCTTCCATCGGAAATCCTCTCGGTGCATTTCTGGACATCGCGGGATCTCGATGCGGGTTCGATGAGCGGACTGCTCGACACGAAGCTGCAGTGGCTGTTCGCCAAGGGACGCGAGAGCGACGGACGATATCGCTATTCCTGCACCGTTTCGGCCGCCGGGGACGACGTTCCCCGAAGCGCCGGGGAATTGCGTCCGCTGCTTCTCGAAGAACTGCGTCTCATCTGCCCCGACCTGGCCGGCGATGAACTCCTCGATCTCCTTCCTCTGCGAGAGAAACGCGCGACGTTCGTGCCCGCAGCGGGATTGGAGGTTGTGCGTCCGTGTGCGGAAACGGCAATACAGGGACTGTTTCTCGCAGGCGACTGGACGGCGACGGGTTTCCCGGCGACCATCGAAGGCGCGATTCGCAGCGGATACACCGCGGCGGAATCCATTCTCACACTCTTTGCGGGAAACCAGTCATGAACCCGCGGTGTTGTATTCCTGCAGCAGATGCTGCGAGAAATTCATGAATCGAAAGGACGCATCGTGAGCAAGAAGCGCGTGGTCATCGGAATGTCGGGAGGCGTGGACAGCAGTGTCGCCGCGGCGCTGCTGGTGGAGCAGGGCTACGAGGTGATCGGCATCACGATCAAGAC
>PKTF01000225.1 GCA_002869275.1 Ignavibacteria bacterium
ACTTATGCCATACGCAGTACGCTTTACGCCTAGCGTGTACAACATACGGCGCGCAGCGGCCGAGCCGCTGCGCTTTCGCTTGCTGTTTTCCCTCCGATGTCTTAGGTTCACTCATACCCAATATTAAGCGTTTCGCACGTTGAGTTCCTTTTCTGCAGAATGGCTCCGGACCCCGTCCGTGTCTATAGATCTACCATACATTTTCTGCATCCCGAATTTCAGTCGAAAAGGAGAGTCCGTATGAAATCATCGCTCCCTTCATGTCTCATCATCGTCTGTGTCATCGCCCTGTGCACAACAGCATCGGCGCAAACACATGACGCCCCACCACAGCAGGTTATCTGTGCATCCACCGGACAGCAATCATCGATGGAAACACAGAACCAGGTCAACATGCTCGGAAAGCAATGGAACACCGGCACGGCAATGCCCGGAAAAAAATGCTACCATGGCGCGACGTTTCTCGATGACGCCCTCTACGTGTTCGGCGGACTCGGAGGCACGCTGCGCTTCGACGTGACCGCGTTCAAGTATGACATCACATCGGCGGTATGGACGCCGATCAAGTCGCTCCCCCTGCAGCGCGGGCTCCCCGCTGTTGAAGCGGTGAACGGCAAGATCTACCTGATCGGCGGCTACAGTGCAACGAATCCCTTCACCGTACAGGCGGCGGTCCTGGAGTACGACCCCGTTGCGGATACGTATACGGAGAAGGCCTCGATGCCGATGCCGGTATTCGGAGCCGGATCATTCGTGCACAACGGCCGGATTTATATCCTCGGTGGCGGCACCACGGCGTTCGCCACATCGACCAACGCCGTGCAGATCTATGATCCGCAGCTCGACCAGTGGACGCTGTCAACAGCGCTCACTCCGTTCGCATCCTGGGCGACCGGTGTCGTCGTAATCAATAATACGGTGCTCTATATCGGAGGTGTACGCTACACCAACGGACAGGGCCTCTTCGGTGCCTGGTCGTATTCTGGCGAGATTTCAGGCGACGACATCACCTGGACGCAGATCGCGGACTACCCCGACGGCTCCATCATGCGGCACTCGGCCGGCACGGACGGCACGAAAGGCTACTTCACCGGAGGCTACCGGCAGGAAAGCATGAACAGCGGTCCGCCCTCGGGCATGACCTATTCGTACGATCCCGTCACGAAAGTCTGGGCCATGCGCGACGTGAAACCCACGGGTGTGTTTTTCGCCGGCCAGATGGTTTACGACGGCAACGGCAAGCTCTATGTCACCGGCGGGAATGACGCAGCGCGTACCGTCACCGACGCAGTGGAAATCTTTGACGTCACGGCCGAGGGAGGTCCGGTCGCACAATTTGAACAGACGGCCTATGACGTCTGGCTCAAATCCGGGTCCTCCTGTGAGCGGACGGTAAAACTGACAAATCTCGGCAGCCTGCCGATGGTATGGACGGCAACGATTCCGTCCGGCACCTCCTGGCTGACCATGACGACTCAGGCTGGGGTTGTGGAAGCCGGCATGACCGCTTCGATTCCCCTGCGCGTCGCTTCTGATGCCGGTGTCGGTACGTTTACCGCGACGGTCACGTTCACGACGGGAGATCCCGACCTGCCCTCGGCAGACGTCACGGTGGACCTCCACGTGCAGGACGAGGATATCGATACCGAAATGAACGTCGTCGTCGAGGAAGGCACGGGCACCTGGTGCGGCTTCTGTCCCTACGGTGCGGATTCACTCAAAGCCATGATTCATGACTACCCCGGCCGTGTATTCGGCATCGCCTACCATGGCGGAAGCGCCACCGAGCCGATGCATACATCGCATACGGATTTCTGGACAGCGCTCGTCGGCCTGACCGGCTGGCCCAATGGATCGGTCAACCGCATTGTTTTCCCGGGCGAAACCAAGGCCGCGCTCAGCCGCAGCGCCTGGCGAACACGCGTGGAGGAAGTGCTGCAGACCCGGCGGAGTCCGATCAGCCTCCACATCACGGACAAGAGCTACGACGTCGCGACAAAAAACATGTCGCTGACAATCGAGGTGTTCTTTCATCGCGGCTTCAGCGAGCCGCTGCGTCTGAACGTCGCACAGCTGCAGAGCCAGATGAATTACACGCAGTCGTTCTATCCCAGCGGCGGCGGCAGTCAGAAGCTCTTCCCCTATTATCACGATCATGTACTGCGGCAGGTGATCCCCGATGACGAGGGCGAAATCATCTCAACCGGCACAGCCATTGCCTCGCAGTCGAAGGTCTCGAAAACGTTCAACTTCACGTCCGTCGATTCCACGGTAGCGACCTGCAGTTTCGTGATCTTCGCGCATGTATCCGACGGCACGGATTTCGGTGAGATCATTCAGGCGGAGGAACTCGAGCTGTCGAGCTTCGTGACCGACGTGCAGCCGCTGCCGGCGCACGCGGCCTTCGCGCTGCACGGGAATTATCCGAATCCATTCAATCCATCCACCACATTCCGCTTTGACGTACCTGTACGTTCCCAGGTCGACATCACGATTGTCGACGCACTCGGTCGCGTTGTCGCGCGTCCGGTGTGCAGCGTGCTGAATGCGGGCCGCCACCACGTCACGTGGGATGCGGCCGGGCTCCCTTCGGGAAGCTATTTCGTGACGATGCGAAGCGGGCGTTTCCTGCAGACGCGGACGATCACGTTGATGAAGTAATACACGAGCGGGGGAAACCATCCCGCGGTTTCCCCCGCATTCCTTCAACTCATCCAGACAGCGGTGATATCATGAGTATCAAAGAAAAACTCTTCGGCCCGAAATCGAAATATGATTCCACCATCCCATACACCTATGTGGCACGTGTCCGCATCATAGAGGGAGATGACGCCCATATTGATTATTTCGCGGATACCATCTGCGGCCTCATAGACCATCTGGATGATAAGGATATCAATCCTGAGGAAGTGCGGATCTTCGGATTGTACCGGGATCACGAAATCGAGCTGGATGTCAAGTTCTGTGTCGCGGAAGGCGGCGGCTGGCTCGAACGCCCGGGCATCTGCCACTCACTTGAACAGCGCTACCACGAGACTCTCGAAACGCAGTACAAGGGACATGTTGAAGAGGGCGAGTGCTCATATGAGGACCGCGAGCGCGAGGGCAGCGGGCCATTTTGAATAACGGCTCAGCTCTTTCGATCGAGGAGGTTGCCGATAATCTCCATGAGGTCCTCGCGCACTGCGGGCTTGAGGAGGAAGGCGTCGCACCCCGCCTCGAGGCAGCGGTCGCGGTCATACGTCATGGCATGCGCGGTGATCGCCACGATGGGCAGTGACGCGAAACGTGAATCTGAGCGAAACTGGCGCGTGAGTTCGAGTCCGCTGGTATCACCGCTCAGCGACAGATCCATGAGGACCAGATCGATATGCTCTTTTTCGATGACCTCCCACGCCTCCTTTCCTGAGACCGCAGAAAACATCTGAAAATCCTTTCGCAGCAGCGTGCGCATGTACTGCACGGTAAGCATGTCATCTTCGACAACGAGCAGGGTCGGCAGAACTGCCTCTTTCTCCGCTGCAGCGGTGTGGCCTGTCGAAGGTCCGGCGGTACCGTCTTCGGCATCAGCATCCTCGCGCAGCGGGAACGACATGGTCACCGTCGTTCCCAGTGCCTTTTTGCTCTGGATCTGCAGCGTCGCACCGATCAGCTCGGTGTATTTTTTTACCAGCGACAGTCCGAGCCCGATTCCTTCGAAGGAACGCGAATAGCCGCTTTCCTCCTGTGTATATGGATCGAACACGCGCGGCAGATACTCCGCCGATATGCCGATGCCCGTATCCTTGACCTCGATAAGAATGCTGCCGTCCTGTGTGCGCCTGAGCGTCACGGTGACGCCGCCGTGTTCGGTATACTTGACCGCATTATCGAGCAGGTTCTGCACACTCTGTGTGGTACAGTACTCGTCCGCCACGACGGTTGAACCGGGGGCTTCATCGATGAAACTGATATCCAGCCCCTGCTCTTCGGCGGTGGGGTGGTAATCTTCGACGATCTCATGGAGCATGGTGGAGAGGTCGATCTTTGCCGGAGAGATGGTGAAGTCGCCAACCTGAAGACGTGAAATACTGAGAATCATGTCCACAGTACGCTGCAGCCGATGGGCGCCTCGCCGCACGCTGTCGAAGTAGCCGATTTCCTCGGCGTCGGCTTTTTCGTTGAGCAGTTCCTGGATCAGACCGGTGTAGCCGAGAATGATATTGAGCGGGGTACGGACCTCGTGAGATATATTGGCGATGAAGGCGTCCTTGAGTTTTTCCGAGCGCTCCGCGCGTTCCTTCTCTGCAATAAGACTCGACTCGGCGAGCCGGCGGTCCGAAATGTCTCGCGCCACACCCACATACGCCATGGGATTTCCGTTGCGGTCACGCACCACCGATGTCCACAGCTCTACCGAAAACACCGAGCCGTCCTTGCGGCGATTAACGATCTCTCCATGCCAGCCCCCTTCCCGGGTCGAAGGAAAGATGCCCTGCGTCTGCTCCGACGACAACCCATCGGGCCGCAGAATGGAGACCGGTTTCCCGATGATATCCTCCTCCCTGTAGCCGTACACGGTCTGAAATGCGTCGTTGACGAAAATGATCCTGTCTTCTGAATCCGTGATGGAGATGCAGTCCTGAACCGATTTCAGCGTCTGCGCGAGCAGGATATTCTGCTCCTCGGTTTCCTTATGCTCCGAAATATCGCGGATGATCGTCACGCGGATCGGCTGCTGCTTGTGTGAAATCGAGCGCACGCGCACCTCGACCGGGAAGATCGAACCGTCCTTGCGAATGGCGAGATGTTCGTACGGCAGTTCTTTCTCTGCATGCTGATACTCTTCGACCTGCTCTCGAGACTGCGGGGCGACAAACTCCAGCGCCGGCTGACCGATCATTTCCTGGCGTGTGTAGCCGAGCATGTCGGCGAGCTGCTGATTGACGTCGAGGATGGTTCCCTTCCGCGACAGTCCAATTCCTTCAAATGCCACATCAGTCAGAAGCGCGAAGCGCTCATCGCTTTCCCGTATCAGATCCACCGAACGCAAGAGCTTGTAGAAATTGCGATGACCGATAATGAACACGAATGCCACGAAGCCGATCACATCGATGAAACCGGTGATGACTCCGGTGATTTCGAGGAGGACGAGTTCGGAGAAAACACCCAGAAGACCGAGACTGATCATGAGGATGTGCTGACGCGCCAGGGCGGCATCGCCATGCCTGCGCTGATGCATCACGGCACGAAGAGCAAAGATGAACACGGCTATCATCACAGCTATCGCGACGAGGTGGAACACACCGGTGTCGGCGTCGAACCAGAGTACCTGCTCTCCCCATGCGAGCTGCAGAGGTTTGATGCCCCGGATCTCGGACCATGTCAGTCCGTTCGAGAGCACCCAGTTGAGCACCATCAGCACACCGAGCAACGACGACAGGCTCCACATGACAGCACGGGGCCGGTATTCGGTCAGCTCCGCGATAAGAATAATAAAGGGGACACCGCTCAGGACGATGAAGGCCGTGACCAACCGGTCATAAAGGAGCATATCCTCAAGAGTCACGGAAAACAGCCCGAGCGCCTCAAAGATCAATGCTCCCGTAATGAGGAGGGAGAAGCCGAAGAACGCGCAGTTCAGAAGACGTTCGATGTTTCTGACCGTGAGAACAAGGCTCAGAAAACCGCTGAGCAGAAAAAATCCGCAGACAAAACCGGTGATGATGGTGTACCAACTCACTGCAGGGCACCTCTGCTAGAATCAGATACGAACAACGCATGTTACAAAGTGCTCCATCCAAGTACAAACAAAATCGCCGACGTGCGTGTATTCCGTTTGACTTTCATCCTTAATTTGGACATAATAAGTAGCAATTCAACCGCACAAGTACATTCCCCACTGCTAAGCAGTACTGGCACTCACACACCGTGAGTGAGCAGTGGCGCGTATTGTTGTACGACTCATCATCGATGGAGATTCCATGACTGATATACAGGTGTTAACTATGTCCGGCAGCAATGTGACGTTGTCTGCCGAGAACGTTTCGAATTTCGCGTCAACACTGCGAGGTGGTCTAACACTTCCCGGAGACGACCACTACGACGAGCAGCGAGAGATCTGGAACGCGATGATCGATCGCAAGCCGGGAATGATCGTCCGCTGCCAGGGTGCCGCGGATGTCACGCATGCCGTGCAGTTTGCACGCGAGCACGACCTGCTCGTCACTGTGCGCGGCGCGGGTCACAACATCGCCGGCAGCTCCATAGCGGAGGGCGGGATGCTCATCGATCTCTCGCCGATGAAATCGGTGTACGTGGATCCTTCCGCATGTATCGCGCGTGTGGAGCCCGGGGTCACTCTCGGCGATCTCGATGCGGAGACACAGCTGCACGGGCTGGCCACTCCGGTCGGTATCAATACCACGACCGGCATCGCGGGACTGACACTCGGCGGCGGCTTCGGCTGGCTGAGCAGAAAGCACGGCCTGACGGCGGACAACCTGCTCTCGGCGGATGTCGTGACGGCCGACGGTACGCGTTTGCGTGCCAGTGCCGATGAAAACCCTGATCTGTTCTGGGGCCTGCGCGGCGGAGGCGGGAATTTCGGCATTGTCACCTCGTTCGAATTCATGCTTCACCCTGTCGGACCCGAAGTCATGTCGGGCGTCATCGTTCATCCGTTCAAGGACGCCCCTGCCCTGCTCCGTTCATACCGGGAATTCGCGGCACAGGCGCCGGACGAACTCACGGTGTGGGTGGTACTGCGGAAGGCACCCCCCCTGCCGTTTCTCTCGGAAGACGTGCACGGCACTGATGTGCTGATCTTCGCCTGCCTCTATGCCGGAGACATGGCCGAGGGTGAAAAAGCGCTGCAACCCCTGCGTGAACTCGGTACACCGCATGCCGATATGATCAGTCCCCATCCGTACTGCGGATTCCAGGGTGCATTCGATCCGCTGCTGACGCCCGGCCGACGCAACTACTGGAAGTCGCATGATTTCACCGAACTGCACGATGAACTGCTGGACGTGCTCACCTCCGCTGTTCCGGAGCTTCCGTCACCTGAAACGGAGATCTTTATCGCCCACATGGGTGGATTCACTTCGCGTGTACCCGCCGACGCTACGGCATATCGCCATCGCGATGCGCAGTTCATCATGAATGTGCACGGACGCTGGGAGCATGCCGCCGACGACGAACGCGGCATCGGCTGGTGCCGTGATCTCTTCGATGCGGCGACACCGTACGCCACTGGCGGCGTGTACGTGAATTTCATGACGGAAGAGGAAGGCGGCCGAGTCGCCGAGGCATACGGCGCGAGTTACGACCGCCTGGTGCAGCTGAAAAACACTTACGACCCTGACAATGTATTCCGCTTCAATCAGAATATCGCACCTTCGGGAGGGACTGCATGACCGGTTCGTCCGATACCTTCACCGTGGCGGCCGTACAGGCTGCACCGGTGTTTCTTGATCTCGAGGCCAGCACGGAAAAAGCGTGCGCGCTCATCCGCGAAGCGGCCGAACACGGCGCAGACCTCGCGGTGTTTCCGGAGGCCTTCCTGCCCGGCTATCCGCTCTGGACGTGGTTCATTCCGCCGGTGCAGACGCACCCTCTCCGTGAGTTGTATGCGGAACTGCATTCGCAGTCCGTTTCGCTCAGCGGACCGGCGGTGATGCGGTTATGTGAAGCCGCGATGGAAGCACGCATCACGGTCGCCATCGGCATCAATGAAGTCAACACCGAGGCCAGTTCCGCCACGCTGTATAACACCTTGCTGTATATCAGCCATGAGGGCACCGTACTCGGACGGCATCGCAAGTTGATTCCCACGGCTGCTGAGCGACTGATCTGGGGACGCGGCAACGGCGGGGATCTCGACGTCTATGATACTCCCGTCGGACGCCTTGGCGGTCTGATCTGCTGGGAGCACTATATGCCGCTGGCACGGTATGCGCTCTCCACACTCGGTATCCAGGTGCATGTTGCTCCCACCTGGGATCGTGGCGAGCCCTGGACCTCCACCCTCAGGCATATCGCGAAAGAAAGCCGATGTCCGGTGATCGGAAGCTGTCAGCCGTTTCACATGGATGATATCCCTGACCGTCTCGCATTTAAAACTGAATACCTCGCCGATGCACCCGACTGGCTCAACCCTGGAGGCAGCGTGATCATCAATCCCGACGGCAAGATCATCGATGGTCCGCTGCTCGAAAAAGAAGGCTTTCTGTATGCGACATTCAATCGCACTGAGCTGGTGGGTCCGCGCTGGCAGCTTGATACCGCCGGACACTACAGCCGTCCCGACATCTTCACCCTGCATTGGCGACGCCACCCCGATGAAATGCTGCGTTTCCAGCAGGGGCTGCGACCCCATACCCCTGAAGCAGACGCAGAATTCGATCCCGACTGACCGCTTCCCCCGTCAACCGTTTTCAGCAGATCCGACGAAAGGATTCGCGTGACCATACACCATTATTTATATAGATTTACAGGAGTCTCGCATGAACACTCGTACAAGATTGACCATAGCGATTTCGTCGCTGGTTGTGCTTGGAATGGTCCTGACAGCACAATTGCAGGCACAGAATGGTGGGACATCCGGTCTCAGCGCACAGGCATTAATCGGGCCCCAGGTACCGCTGACACCACTCTGGAGCGGGATGGTACCAGGCGATTATGTGTCCGCAGGTGTCGGAATGCGTAATATCGGCTCAGGCACAGTTTCTCTCTCCGTCCCTGCAGGTGCAACAATCACGCGCACATGGATGTTCTGGGGCGTGATCTGGAGCGGCTCACCCCCCGCGAACACGGCTGACATCAATGGAACGACGGTCAATGGCACCCTTCTGGGTACCTCGGGCAGTCCCTGTTGGGGTGGCAGCGGCATCAATTTCTACGTTGCCGATGTGAGCGGGCTTGCCACCACCGGTGCAAATGCACTGAGCAATTTTCCCAGCGGCCTGACCAACGGAGCCTTGCCGCAATCTCAACCCCGCGTATTTCCGCTTTGCGAAGGTGCGACATTGGTCGCGGTATTTACGCATCCCGCGTGGGATTACAACACCATCAGGATATTTGGCGGTGCACAAACATTTGGTTCCCAGAGTGTGAACAGCGTTCTGGGTGCATTCACGGGTTGGATGAGTGGAAATCCGGCAGACCAGTTGGCGCAAACTTCCTTTATCATGGCTGATGGGCAGCGTCGATTCGCGAGTGACGCCTCGCGTTTTAATGGAGTGCTGACCAGTGGTCCGGGAACAGCAATCAAGACCGCTGATGCATTTGACGGTGCGGATGGTATCGTAACGGTTTCCGCAACCGACGGACTCTGGGATACGCATTCTCTTAATGTCTCGTCCTTTTTCCCGAACGGTGTCAATACCGCGGCTATCGCGACGTCCATCGCCGGGAGCGGTGGAGACTGTCTGAGCTGGGGAGCCCAGGTAATCTCGGTAAAAACCGCCCTCAACGCTTTCATCGACCTGAAGGCAGGCTCCTGTCCCAACTCGGTCAACATCAACAGCCATGGCAAGATCCCCGTCTCCCTTCTCAGTAACTCCTGGTTCGATGTGGCGAATGTCGATGCATCGACGGTCCAGCTGAACGGTGTTTCCGCCACGGGAGCTCCGGGCTGGGGAGACGTCTCCATGCCGTATATGGCCTTTGCTTCGGGTTGCTATGATTGCAACCTCGGCGGCGCGGATCTGTTTAACGACCTGACCTTCAAGTTCAAGACACAGGATGTTGTCGCCACACTCGGTCCGGTATCAAACGGCGACTGCATCAGCGTGACGCTGACCGGAAACCTGAACGATGGCACACCATTCATCGCCACCGATGTGATGCGGATCATCGACAACAGCAGTCCCAAGAGCGGTGCGACCACCGCTGAGAACGGATTCGCACTCAGCCAGAATGCGCCGAATCCCATCGTGACGGGAACAAGCTTCCGCTACGCGCTTCCGGAAGCTTCGAATGTCACCCTCGAAGTGTACAGTACCCTCGGACAGCGCGTCGCTACCGTGTTCAGTGGATCCCGCGCTGCCGGTGTGCATAACGTGACCTGGGACGGATTGAGCGACCTTGGAACCACCCTTCCGGCCGGCTCGTACGTCTACCGTCTCCGTGCCGGTGATCAGGTTCTGTCGAAGACCCTGGTCATCACGCGCTAACATTTTCCTTCCTTATTTCCTTAACAACGGCTCCCTCTGGGAGCCGTTGTTGTATTCCCTCCACACATAAAACGCTTGTCCTCTCCATAGTAGGCGTTGCTCCCACCCACACAGAATCAAAAAAAAGTGAAGGTTTCATGTCTGAGGGGAACTTTCGTGAAACAATCCGGTGTTTAGCTTTTGTCTAGATTATTGAGACTTTTATTTAGACATTTGATTATGATTTTACATTTTTGTCTAGTTATTCACCACAACATCATGAAAGAGACCATCATGAAATACACTGTCCCCATGTTCGTCGCAGCGTTTCTTCTCGCTGCAACCGCGCTGACCGCCCAGCAGGCCCGTCTGCAGGTGATTCACAACGCCGCCGATCCCGG
>PKTF01000259.1 GCA_002869275.1 Ignavibacteria bacterium
AATCGGGAACCATCACGCAGAGGAGGCAGTACAATGAGCAGTAACAGGAGGATGATCATGAAACTGCTCATATACAGCTGCCTGGTCGCGCTGCAGATCTCATTTGTTTTCCCCGAGGTCATGGCGCAGAAAACAGGAAGCGAAGCCACACCGACCGCACGATTCCGATCGATCGAACAGAATGCTTTCGACGTCGGCGAACAACTCATTTTCGACGTCAATTACGGCTTTATCACCGCGGGACAGGCCCGGATGTCCATTCCCCGCTACTCCTGGCAGAAAGGCCGCAAGTGCTATCACCTGCAATTCCTGGTGAAATCCACCTCGTTTTTCGACAATCTCTATCATGTTCGCGACCGCTACGAATCCCACATCGACGCGGAAGGCCTCTTTCCATGGAAGTTTACCCAGCGTATCCGCGAGGGCGGATACAAACGCGATTTCCGTGCGCGTTTCGATCATGAAAAGGAACGCGCCTATACCAGCGAAGGAGAATATCCGCTGCCGCCGTTCACGCAGGACGTGCTTTCGGCCTTCTACTACATGCGCACCTATGACTACAGAGGCATGCGCAAGGGACAGAAGGTCACATTGCAGAATTTCTACAAGGATACCACCTATACGCTCACGGTCGTGTACCACGGCAAGGAAACCATCGAGGTCGAAGCCGGCACTTTCCGCACACTCGTTCTCGAACCGGTGATGGAAGAGGGTGGACTGTTCAAGGCCTCGGGACGCATCCTTTTGTGGATCACCGATGACGAGCGCAAGATTCCCGTACAGGTCGACGCTGAAATCCCCATCGGATCGATCACCTCCGAACTGACCGAATACAAGGGCATCAAGGGTCCGATCCGCGCACGCATCGAATAGCCGTTCGGCGGGCAGGGACCCGCTGAACGGACGTTTTTTTCCTTTTACACGATTTCTTTCTCATCATTCCCTCCCAGTGCTGTACTTCATGCACGGATAGTGCATTTTTTGTACCTTAGCCTCGGAGCCGCTTCCGCACGAGAACGGGCGGCGGCGTCCTTTCCTACAGTCACCGAGGATACATGTTTCCGCAACTGGATTTCAGCTCGATACGGACGCAATCCGTGCGGGAGCGCAGCAGCAAGGTCAGCCTGCAGGACTGCGCCCGCCCCGTCGCGTCGGATGCAAGTTTCAAGGACTTCCTGGCGTCGCTTCCGAACATCCTGAAAGCGAAAGAGCTTCAGGAATTCGCCGCGGCCATCGCAGAGGCGCGTGCCGCACAGCAGCCCTGCATTCTGCTCATGGGGGCGCACGTGATCAAGGTCGGTCTCGCGCCGCTGGTCATCGACCTGATGGAGCAGGGCGTAGTGACTCATGTCGCCCTCAACAGCGCCGGCGCGATCCACGACTCCGAGTCCGCACTTTTCGGAGTGACCTCCGAGGATGTGGCGACAAACCTGCAAGACGGTTCCTTCGGCATGTGGAAGGAAACGGGCGATTTCATCAACAACACGCTGCGTGAGTCCCGTGAGGCGCACGACTGCGGTTTCGGTGAGGCCATCGGACGCGCGCTTGCCGAGCAGCAGGCGCCGTATCTGGAATACAGCATTCTCGCGGCCGGCGTACGCCTCGGCGTACCGGTCAGCATTCACGCAGCGATCGGCACCGATATCGTGCATCAGCAGCCCACGATGGACGGCGGCGTCACCGGCGAAATGAGCTTCCGGGATTTCCGTGTGCTCGCGCATTCGGTCAAGGATTTGAGCGATAAAAGCGTGGTGATGAATGTCGGTTCAGCCGTCATCCTGCCCGAAGTGTTTCTCAAGGCGCTGACCGTCGTACGCAATCTCGGTCACGAAGCGCGTGGCTTCGCCGCCGCGAATTTCGACATGATACAGCATTACCGCCCCAACGTGAATGTGGTGTCGCGTCCCACCATGGGCGCGGGACGCGGGTATGTATTTACCGGACATCACGAACTGATGCTGCCCCTGCTCGCCGCGATGGTGGCGGTGGCGCGAACGGAGTCCGACAATGACTGACCCTGAAAACAGGAACGAGGAGCTGCGGGATCCGGCAGGGAACGGCGATCCCTCCGGCACCGAGAATGCATCTTCCGGCAGTGGGGAAGCCCCCGCAGCAGGCGGCGAAAGCCCGGTGAATGCTTCACAGTCACAGGGCATGTTCGTGCAGCAGCCGTTTCTCGGACCGGTGCTGTTCGGTTTCGTCGTACTGATCGTCGCGTTCGTAGCCTATCAGATATTCGGCGGACTGATCACCTACCTTCTGTTCGGCTTCGGCAGTGATGAGCAGGTGCAGGGCATGCGTGCCATCACTGTTGTTTCACAGCTGCTTTTCCTGCTCGTACCGTCCGTCATTTTGCTGAAACTGCAGCCCTGGAAGGTGAAGGACGTGTTGCGACTGCATGCGCCGAAGGTCCTGCCGCTGCTGCTGGTCATCGTTTCCGTCATCGCGCTGCAGTTCGTCGTGCAGAGCTATATGGAGGCGCAGCAGTACGTGCTGCGCAACTACCTGCTTCCCGATGCGCTCCTGCCGCTCCTCGATACCTTCGAAGATCTGATCGAGGAACTGTACGGGACGTTGCTGGCGATGAACAGCTTCCCGGAATTCATCTTTGTCTGGGTCGTCGTGGCGGTGACGCCCGGCATCTGTGAAGAAGTGCTGTTCCGCGGAACGGTGCAGTACTCCTTTGAGCGGGGGATGCGCCTGCGCTGGACCTTCCTTCTCACGGGCGCCATCTTTTCGATGTTTCACCTCAATCCCATCACGTTCATTCCCCTGGCCGCGCTCGGCGTGTTCTTTGCCGTCATCACCTGGCGGGGGAATTCCCTCTATTATGCGGTGGTGGGACATGTCACGAACAACACCCTGGCCGTTGTGGCCATGTACGCCTTCGAAAGCGACAGCCTGCTGCCGGCCGAAGGTGCGGAAGCTGTTCCGTCTGCCGCGGTACTTGCCATCAGCGGAGTGATCGGACTGCTCGTCTTCATCGCCAGCCTGGCCATGTTCTGGTCTCTTACCCGTCCGACCGATACACGAAACGAATACGTTTCATAACCGAGGAGGTCCCATGCCATACTGTCCTCATTGCCATGTCGAATATCAGTCCGGTGCCAGTGAATGCATCGACTGCCTGATTCCGCTGGTGGCCGGTACGCCACAATTTTGCCCGAACTGCAAGGAGTTTGTGCAGGAGAACGATACGTTCTGCGACAACTGCGGTGTCATTCTTCCGCGGGAGGAAGAATCGGACAGCCCGGAATGCGAGAACCATCCTGATGCCGATGCCATCGGAGGCTGTGTCATCTGCGGCAAACCGGTATGCGAAGGCTGTTCGACGCGCCACAACGGGCGCATTTTCTGCGAAAACGATGATCATCTCAATATGCACCAGGGATTCGTGGTGGCGTACACGACCAGCACGGACTACGAGGCCGAGATGATCAAGGCGAACCTCGAAGGCGCCGGCATCAATGCAGTGATCTTCAACCAGCATGACCACGTCTACTTCCTGAACATGGGCGTGCTGGCACATGTCAACGTCATGGTGCCGCGCTCGCAGATGGAAGAAGCGCGCGATGTTATCACGGCGCTGCTTAACGAGGAGGGACTCGAAGAGGAAGCAGAAGGCGGAGAGGCCGACACGTGACGAATACGGCCACCCGCGTCATTTTCGCCGTCGTCGCCATCCCAGGGGTGCTGCTGACAGCGTGGTTCGGCGGATACGCCTGGGCACTCTTCATCGCGGCCGTTCTCACGGCCTCCCTGGTGGAATTCGCGGCCATGGCGCGGGAGAAAGACGTTGCGCCACAGACAGGTGTAATGGTCGCGGGCGGGCTCGCGCTGCTGCTGGTCTTTCTTCACGAACGGCTCAGCAGCGACATCCCCTCGCTGCTGGGCGGTGGATTGCACTGGCCGCTGCAATGGCAGGCATTCATCTGGATCGTTTTGCTGTTCATGCTGGTGGTACTGCTCGTTGAACTCTTCCGTGCTCATCCGTCTCCGATGATGAATATGGGCACCACGGTGCTCGCCACGCTGTATATCGGACTGTTTCTCGGTTGTGCGGTTGGGATTCGGGAGATCTTTACGGTCCGCGAGTTTCACGTTGGTCCCGTTTTTGGAACGGCGGATCTGTCCGCCGGCCAGCTCGCCCAGCTCGACAGCTGGGGGGCTTTCACCGTGATCGCCCTGCTGGCTTCCATCTGGATGTGTGACACGGCGGCGTATTTCGGCGGGCGTGCCATGGGGCGCCACAAGCTGTTTCCCCGCGTCAGTCCCAACAAAACCTGGGAGGGCGCGATCTGGGGTTTCGCCGCCGCCATCGGGACGATGCTCCTGGCGCGCGGGCTGGTGGTCGACTATCTCAGCATACTCGATGCCCTGGTACTTGGAGCGATGGTAGGGGTCCTCGGACAGCTGGGCGACCTCGTCGAATCGCTGCTCAAGCGCGATGCGGGAGTCAAGGACTCCTCGGCGCTGCTGCCGGGTCACGGCGGGGTATTTGACCGCTTCGACAGCTTCATTTTTGTTTCACCGGTTGTATTTCTCTACCTTGATTTTGTTGTATTTGCGTGAATCCGCATCACTTATCTAAGCTTTTCCGGTACGTTCCATGAAACAGACGAAATACGTATTCATCACGGGCGGCGTGGTTTCCTCACTCGGAAAGGGCATTGCCGCGTCTTCCCTCGGCATGCTGCTGCAGAGCCGGGGACTCAATGTGACGATCCAGAAATTCGATCCATACATCAATGTGGATCCAGGTACGATGAGCCCCTATCAGCACGGCGAGGTGTATGTCACCGACGACGGCGCGGAGACGGATCTCGATCTTGGTCACTACGAACGTTTTCTGAACCGTGACATGTGCAAGGACAACAACACGACCACGGGTCAGATCTACAATCACGTCATACAGAAAGAGCGGCGTGGTGATTATCTCGGGGCGACCGTGCAGGTGATTCCGCATATCACTGATGAAATCAAGCACCGGTTCGCGCGTCTGGCAAAACAGGATGACTACGACGTCATCATTACCGAGATCGGTGGTACGGTGGGCGATATCGAAAGCCTGCCCTTTCTCGAAGCCATGCGCCAGTTCGTGCTCACCATCGGCAAGCGCAACGCCGTCATCGTGCATCTGACACTCGTGCCGTTCATCCGTTCGGCGGGCGAACTGAAAACAAAGCCCACGCAGCACTCAGTGAAAATGCTGCTCGAGCTGGGAATTCAGCCTGACATACTGCTCTGTCGCGCCGATCGTCCTCTGCCGCGTTCGATCAAGGAAAAAATCGGACTGTTCTGCAACGTCCAGCCTGAGCTCGTCATCGAGGCGCTCGACGTCGACACCATTTACGAAGTGCCCATCGAATACCGGAAGGAAGAGTTCGACAGGAAAGTCGTCAACCTCCTGCACATGCGTCCCAAGGATGCCGAAATCGATCGCTGGGCAAAAATTCTCAAGCGTATCAAGGAGCCGAAACATGAGCTTGAGATCGGGCTCTGCGGCAAGTATGCCGAATACCACGATGCGTACAAGAGCATTATCGAAGCGTTCGCACATGCGGGCGGCGAAAACAACGCGCGTGTGAAACTTGACTGGATCCACTCCGAGGATATCGAAAAGCATGGCGCCGCGAAATATCTGAAGCATCTCGACGGTCTGCTCGTCGCGCCGGGCTTCGGCGAACGCGGTATCGAAGGTAAGATCAAGGCCGTGCAGTACGTGCGCGAAGAAAATATTCCCTTCCTCGGCATCTGCCTCGGCCTGCAATGCGCCGTCATCGAGTACGCGCGCAACGTCTGCGGCATCAAGGATGCCAACAGTACCGAGTTCGTCGAGAGCGCTTCGAATGTCATCGACCTGATGCTGGAGCAGAAAAGTATTCAGACCATGGGCGGAACCATGCGTCTCGGAGGATTCCCCTGTACGCTGAAGCGCGGGACAAAGGCGTATGAAGCCTATGGCCGGAAAAACATTTCAGAGCGACACAGGCACCGTTATGAAGTGAACAATGCCTTTGTGCCGGTGCTCGAGGAGAAAGGCCTGGTGTTCAGCGGTACTTCACCCGACGAATCGCTCATGGAAATGATCGAACTTCCCGATCATCCCTGGTTCGTCGCTTCGCAGTTCCACCCCGAATTGAAATCGCGCCTTATCGATCCGCACCCGTTGTTCCGCGATTTCGTGAAGGCCGCACTGCAGTACCATCTCGGGAAGAATGGCTGAACCGCCTGTGCGTATCGAAAGCTCGAGGCGTGCGTTTTAGAGACGGCGAGTATGTGCGTCCGGTACGCAGCAACAGACTGACTCCGACAAAGAAATTACCTATCTTAGGACAACGATAACAGAATAGCAGGAGCGGCCATGAAGTACTTCGCTACTCTTCTTTTCCTTTGCGGTACGTGGGCCATGGCCTCGGCGCAGGTGGATACACTGCAGTACGACGGTCTTACCGACGTGCGCGACGGCAATCTGATCGCGGTGACACGCTTCCCGGGAGAACTCGATGTCGTCTTCAATGCGCGTTTCACGCCCGCGGAAAAGTGTACGCTGCACACGGTGCTCGTCGGTTTCAGCGTCGTAAAGTTTCAGGCGCTGACGGGGAACGACACGCTCGTTGTCCTCGTCTACGAAAATGGTACCGTACCGCCGAACCTGGTCAACCTGCAGAAAACCTATAAGGTGAATCTCGGTGAGAGCGGCTTCCCAAGTCCGAACATTCGTTTTGAAAATCCGCTCCTTTCCGGCGCGCGTGATGTGCTGGCCGTCAAGCTGGATCCGCCGGTCATCTTCTCTCCGAAGCGTGAATTCATCATTGGCGTCAAATTGCAGAGCCTGCAGAAATATGCCGCGGATGAGGGATTATGGAACGGATTCGCTTTGCTGGCCTCCCTGGGTAATCCGGAGTACGAGCGTTACCGGCGTTACATGATCACACCGCGTGAAACCAGCAACCGCAATCCCATCGCCACGCAGGGGGCAGAGGCCGCACTGTTCATTCGTGCAATCGTGGGGTATAACCCCGACCTTCCCCCCATTGACCCTGTCGGCGTCGAAGGCATGCCCGCACCCGGCAGTTTTACGCTCACACAGAATTATCCGAATCCGTTCAACCCCTCGACGACACTTTCGTATACCCTCACGCGGCGCGAACACATCCGCCTGGCCGTCACAGACGCGCTCGGCAGAGAAGTTGCCGTACTCGCGGATGGGATGATGGATGCCGGTTCGCATGAAGTTCGCTTCGACGCGGGGCGCCTGGCAGGCGGACTCTACATCGCGCGTCTCACGGCGGACGGCCGTTCACAGACGAGGAAGATGCTCCTGATGAAATGAGAATTCCGGAAGAAAAGGTCGATGAAATCCGCGCAGCCGCTGATATCGTAGATGTCGTCAGCGGCTTCGTGCGTTTGAAAAAGACTGGCCGCAATTTCACCGGACTCTGTCCCTTCCATCGTGAAAAGACCCCATCATTCAACGTCAACCCCGAACGCGGGATCTTCAAATGCTTCGGCTGCGGCAAGGGTGGAAATGTTTTTACCTTTCTGATGGAGATGGAGAACATTTCCTTCGTCGAGTCCGTAGAGATGCTGGCAGACCGCTATGGCCTTCTTATTACGCGTGAGGGCGGACAGCAGCGGGAAAAGCCGGAAGACATTGACGCGATGTATGAAGCCAACCGCCTGGCGGCACGTTTTTTCTTCGATACGCTGCAGGGTGAACAGGGAGCGGTCGGCCGGACGTATTACGAACAGCGTGGCTGGACGACCGAAACACAGCGGAGCTTCGGCCTGGGATTCGCTCCAGAAGGCTGGCACCATTTCCTGGAGTTCGCACGCGCCCAGGGACTGAGCGACGATATCCTCGAACGGACGGGACTCATTATCCGCAAGGAAGGAGGATCGACGTACGATCGCTTTCGCAACCGTGTGGTATTCCCCATCATCAGTGTCTCCCGGAAGGTGCTCGGCTTCGGCGCACGCACGCTGGAAAAGGATGAGCACCCGAAATACCTGAACTCACCGGAAACGCCGATCTACAATAAAAGCCGTGTGCTCTTCGGGCTCTCGCAGGCACATAGGGCTATTCGCGACCTCGATGCCGTGATTCTCGTCGAAGGCTACGCCGACGTGCTTTCCCTGGTACAGGCCGGCGTCGAAAACGTGGTTTCCACAAGCGGTACAGCGCTCACGCCCGACCAGGTCCACCTCTTGTCGCGTTATACGCGCAATTTCTTTTTCCTTTATGATGCGGATTCCGCGGGACTCAACGCCATGCTGCGGGGCATCGATATTATTCTGGATGAGGATTGCGATTCACGCATCGTGCAGCTGCCCACCGGGGAGGACCCGGATTCCTTCGTGCGCAAGCAGGGTGTCGAGGCACTGCGGGCACGGCTCGACAGCGCGGTATCCTTCGTGGATTTCATAACGGACCGGTACCGATCGGAAGGGAAGCTCGAGACACCTGAAGGCAAGACGCAGGTGACACGCCGTATTGTCGAACTGATCGCCCGTATGGACGATCCAATCCGCCGCGAGTACTATGTGCATCATATCGCCGAGAAATACGGAATCTATGAATCCGTCCTCTACAGCGAACTCGCGAAGGAAATGAAGGCACACAGGCGTCCTGAGCGCGATCGCCAGCAGCCGCTGCGGCATGGTGCGGAAACGCCACCGCAGGAAGACACCAACGGCGATATCCCGAAAGAGGAAAAGGAGTTCTGCGAGCTGCTGCTCCTCGCACCGAGTTCGGTGCAGACGGAGGTGCTGCACAACATTCGCATCGATTATTTTCATGACGCCCGGATGCGAAAGTTTCTGCACGTCCTGTTCGAGCAGGAAGAGCATGAAGGAACGATCAACACCGATGCGCTCTGGCGGTATGTTGAGGACGACGTGCCGATGCACAAGCTCCTGGCCGACATGCTGATGGATCCGATCCGTCCGGTGAGCGACTGGAGCACGAAACAGAACGTGCAGCCGACCGACGAACGGCGGGTTCTTCTCGACGCCTACAAGCGTGTGGTCAAACGTTCGCTGGCCGTGCGCCACAGCGAACTGCAGCAGCTGACGCGCAGTAATCCCACACCCGAAGTGCTGCAGCAATTTCGTGACCTTGCCGTGCTGCTTCGCATCGGATGGGACGACATTACGACGTTCGAAGCCGTTCCCGACCTCGAGGTCGAAGAAGAGTGAATCCCACAACACGTCAGTCGCATCCGACCTGCAGCGACCGCATACGTGGCGCAGTTTTTGTCCCACTCATAAACCATTACCGGAAGACAGCATGAAAGCGATGAACGACCAGGAAATTCAGACCCGTCTGCAGGTGCTTGCGGGGTGGAAGCTCGAAGGCGGACAGATCCGCAACGTGTACGAACTGCCGACGTTTCATCGCGCCATCGGTTTCGTGGTGGAAATCGGGATGATTGCAGATGTGGCTGATCATCATCCCGATATCGATATTCGCTACAATCGCGTCACGATAGCATTGTCCACCCACGACGCAGATGGAATAACGGAAAAAGACTTTTCCCTCGCGGCCAGCATCGACGGATTATTGTCATGATGTTTTCAGGCGGATTCATTGACATCGGCGAACGTTCCGAATGGAGTCCGTTCAATCAATGAATCCACTAGATACAATTGCTGTAATATTTCATCTTCCCAATACATCCCCACGGAGCCTCCATGCCAAAAACCAACGACGAAATCCTCGATATTTTTAAACAATCCGGCGCCTTTCTTGAGGGCCATTTTGTTTTGACATCCGGCCTGCACAGTCCGCATTACGTGGAGAAATTCCGCGTGCTGGAACACCCGGATCTCACCGCTCAGCTCTGTGCGGAATTCGCCGAGCAGTGGGGAGGCGAGAAGCCGACCGTGGTGATTGGTCCGGCTACCGGCGGTATCATCCTCGCGCATGAGACGGCAAAGCAGCTCGGTGTGAGTGCCATGTTCACCGAGCGTCTCGATGGAAAGATGACGCTGCGTCGCGGCTTCAACGTGGGTCCCGAAGACCGCGTGCTTCTCGTTGAGGATGTCGTCACTACAGGCGGCAGTGTGTTTGAGGTCATCGATGTCGTGAAGGAAACCGGCGCACAGATCCTCGGACTGGCGTTCCTCGTTGACCGCTCAGGCGGAAAAGTCGATTTCGGAGTTCCGTCGAAGGCCCTTCTCACTCTCGATGTCGTCACCTATCAGCCCGACAGCTGTCCTCTGTGCGATGCAGGCACTCCCGTGACCAAGCCCGGGCGGTCGGGGAAAAGCTAGAAGCTGCACGCTAGACGCAATAGAATACGAACCACAGAGTACACAAAGGACCTCAAAGGACACAGAGATCATCCTCATGTGGTGGGGCTTCCCTCCACCACATGAGGATG
>PKTF01000183.1 GCA_002869275.1 Ignavibacteria bacterium
GCCGCGCGCTATCACTCGCTGGTCATCGAGCGGAACTCGGACGAACTCCATGAAACTGCCTGGAGCGGCGATGGCTGCGTCATGGCCGTCGCACACATTTCTCTCCCGATCACGGGCGTGCAGTTTCATCCGGAATCCTTCCTCACCGAGCACGGCGCCACGATGGCGCGCAATTTCCTCGACCTGGGAGGTGCTGCGTGAACATTCACGACATGATATCGGGCCTGCGATGCACCGTGCAAACGCGTCCGCTGTCACCGATGAGCAGTGAGGCGTTCGCCGGACATGCGCGCGCTATCGCCGACGGCGATCCGCACATCATCCTCCTCAGCGGAGAGAAACACGTCTGCAGCCGCCGGTCACTTGCCTTCCTGCGTCCTGCGGCGATTCTGACCGTCAAAAACGGCACGGCGCACTTCGATTCCGCACATGGTTCGATGACGGGAACCGATGATCCGTTCGAACTCCTGAGCGCCGCCCAGAGACAGCTGTCCGCCAGCGTCGGTGAGCTGACAGCCGGGATCGCCGGGTATGTGGCATACGAGGCCGCGCACGCGATCGAGGACTTCCCGTCTACCGTAGAGGACGCACTCGACCTCCCGGATCTCCTTTTCCTCTGGCCCACCATTATTCTGCTCCGCGACCATGCCGATGGCGCGGTGAAACTGGTAGAGGTAAGTTGGACCTCAGACGGTAAAACTCTCGCACGCCTCGATGCAGAATCCGGGGATCCGGCCGGTGCTCCGAAATCCGCGTACCGAGAAGAGCAGCAACGTGTGCAGCCGACCGGACTGCGCCGATCTGCAAGCCGGGAAGAGTATGAGAACGCGGTTGCCGCGGTACGTCGTCACATCTATGAAGGCGACGCCTACCAGGTGAACCTGTCGCAACGTTTCAGTTTTCCGCTGCGCGAAGATCCGTTTTCGCTGTGGATGAAGATGTTCGCGCACAATCCCGCGCCGTTTTTCGCCTATGTCGATGCCGGTTCGCATCAGGTCATCAGTACATCGATGGAACGGCTGTTTCTTATCGATGGAGAAATGCTGGAGTCCCGCCCGATCAAGGGTACGCGTCCGCGGGGGTGTGACGGACACGAGGACGCAGCACTTGCCGAGGAACTCCGGCGAAGCGTGAAAGACGATGCCGAGCTGTCGATGATCGTCGACCTCGTGCGCAACGACTGCAGCCGCGTCTGCGAGGCGGGCTCGGTGGCAGTCGCGGAGCACAGACGTCTGGAGCGTTACACGAATGTGCAGCACCTGGTATCGGTCGTGCGCGGCCGGCTGCGCGATAAGACAGATATCGCCAAGGTGTTTCGGGCGCTGTTCCCCGGCGGCTCGATCACGGGCTGTCCTAAAATCCGCTCGATGGGCATCATCGACGCGCTGGAAAAGGACACGCGTCATGTATACACCGGCAGTATCGGGTACATCGCCTCTGACGGCCGGGCGGATTTCAGCATCGCCATCCGCACCGCCGTGGTGAAGAACTGCGTGTGCCACCTCTCCGTCGGCGGCGGCATCGTATATGATTCCGATCCCGCCGAAGAGTATATTGAAACCCTGCACAAGGGCGGGACCTTCTTCCGCCTCGCGGGAATCAACACGGAATAACGCACAAGGACCGAATTCATGCAGCTGTTCATGCCGGATGTCTACGTCAACGACCAGTTCTATTCGATTCGCGACGCGAAAATCCACGCGCTGGATGCCGGGCTGCTGTTCGGCGCAGGACTCTTCGAAACCATCCTCGCCATCGGCGGGAGTCCCCGGCTGCTTTCGCGTCACCTGGAACGCCTGCGCACATCGTCGCGAGCGCTCGGCATTCCCTTTTCACTCACTGATGAAAAAGCGGAAAGCATCATCGGCGAACTGCTCGAGCGCAACCGGCTCACGGACAAGGAAGCGCGCGTCAAGATCGTCGCCACACCCGGTGATACGGGCATTCATTACTCCCACCGTGCCGAGACACTGATCGTCACGGCCGAGCCGTACTTGCGTCCCCCGCTCGAGATTCCGTGGAAACTGACATTGCTCAACGCGGTAAACGCCTCAGGAATCACTGCACATAAAAGCACGAGTTACCTGGCATATCGCAGCGGACTCCATTCCGCGCGGGTGGAGGGCTTCGACGACGGCATCCTCCTCGACCGCTACGGGCATGTCTCGGAGACCACGGTGGCGTCCCTCCTCCTGTTCAACGAAGACGGCATGATCGTACCTGCTTCCCCGGATGCACTGCCGGGCATCACAGCAGGAATACTGCAGGAGATCTGCACCGATCTCGGCATCGCCGTGCAGCGCGTCCCTGTATCAGCAGACGACCTTCTTGCCGGTGCAAACATTTGCGTGTGCAACGCATTACTGGGTCTCTTTCCCGTCAACCGGATCGATCAGACCGACATCCCTGCACTCCCGGCTGATCAGCTGCAAGTTCTACGCACTGCGTGGACCGATTTTTCCTGACCTGAGGAGTCGCAAGTACCGGACATTGCGAGGTTTGTTTCGCTCCGCTAAACGGGCTATATTGCTACGATTACGAGCTGATTTTCACCTTTTCCGGAGAAAATGTGTCCTCAGAAATGATCGTCTTCTTTATCCTTGCTGCGGTTGCAGCGATCTCGGGGATACTGATGATCACGCGCGCCAATCCGGTCAACAGCGCCCTGTTGCTCATCCTGAATTTCATCTCTCTTGCCGGCATCTACCTCACGCTGAACGCACAGTTCGTCGCCATCATCCAGATCCTCGTGTATGCGGGGGCGATCATGGTGCTCGTGCTCTTCGTGATTATGCTGCTGAACCTCCAGGATGAAGGTCCGCTGCGCGAAGAACTGTCCAAACGGCATTACGCCAATGTGTTCTTCGCCCTTGCTGTGCTCGCGCTCATCATCGAGGTCCTCGGCTGGCAGGGCGGTGAAACGCTCAACGCCATGCAGCAGATGGCGCCGAACGCCGTGCAGAACGGAATGGTGCAGAACATCGGTGACGTACTGTTCACCTCTTACGTGTTTCCGTTCGAGGTAACCTCCATCCTTCTCCTCGCAGCCATGATCGGCGCTGTCGTCCTGGCCAAAAAGCGTTTTCCCTGATCGATAAAACGGAACACGGACTTATGATCCCGATACACTACTACCTCATCCTCAGCGCCGTCATGTTCATCACCGGAGTCGTGGGTGTGCTGACGCGCAGGAATGCGATTATCATTTTCATGTGCATCGAACTGATGCTGAACTCGGTAAACCTGACCTTCGTCGCCTTCTCGTCGTATCTCGGAAACGCGACCGGGCAGATGTTCGTCTTCTTCGTCATGGCCGTCGCCGCCGCGGAAGCCGCCGTGGGACTGGCCATCGTGATCGCGCTGTTCCGCAACAAGCAGACGGTCAACATCAACGACGTCAACATCCTCAAGTGGTGACGGCGGGTACTCGATCCTATTCTGAAACTGTCTAACGTCCATCAACATCATGCATCAATACGTCGGGCTCATCGTACTCTTTCCCCTGATCGGTCTGTTCATCAACGGCCTGTTCGGGCGGAAAATCAAGAATGAAAAGCTGATCGGAAGCATCGGCAGCGGCGCGGTCGGACTCTCCTTCCTTGTCGCCATCGGCATCTTTGTTGAAATGCTGGGCATGCCGGCCGAGGAACGCGGCAGCGTGGTAACGCTGTTCACCTGGATCGCCGCGGGCAGCTTCAAAGTTTCAGCCGCCTACCAGATCGACCAGCTCTCGATTTTCATGACGCTCGTCGTCACGGGAGTCGGGTTTCTGATCCACGTGTATTCCATCGGATACATGCACGGCGACCGCGGTTTCTGGCGTTTTTTCACGTACCTGAACCTCTTCATTTTCGCCATGCTCAACCTGGTACTCGCGGATAACTATCTGCTGATGTTCCTTGGCTGGGAAGGCGTGGGACTCTGTTCCTACCTGCTCATCGGCTTCTGGTACGACAAGAAATTCGACGGCGTGGGCATCACATGGACCGGCGACGCGGGGAACAAGGCCTTCTGGGTCAACCGTATCGGTGACTTTGCCTTCATGATCGGCATGTTCCTGATTTTCAAGGAATTCGGTTCGCTGACCTTCAACGAGGTCATGGGCGGTGCCGAAAACCTGGCCGTGGGAAACAGCAACGTATTCTGGATCACCCTGCTGCTGTTCATCGGTGCCACGGGTAAATCCGCACAGATTCCGCTGTTCATCTGGCTTCCCGACGCGATGGCGGGTCCGACTCCGGTCAGCGCCCTCATCCATGCCGCCACGATGGTCACGGCCGGCGTATACATGGTGGCCCGCAACTCGGCGCTGTATGCGCTCGCTCCCGATACGATGATGGTCGTCGCCGTGGTCGGCGCACTGACCGCCATCATGGCCGCATCGATCGGCATCGCGCAGAATGACATCAAGAAAGTGCTGGCCTACTCGACGGTCAGCCAGCTCGGATACATGTTCCTCGCCCTCGGCGTCGGCGCCTTCACCGCCGGAATTTTCCACGTGATGACGCATGCCTTCTTCAAGGCCTGTCTCTTCCTCGGATCCGGTTCGGTGATTCACGCCATGCACGAGGAGCAGGATATTCGTCACATGGGCGGACTCAAAAAGGTCATGCCGAAAACGTACTGGACCTTCCTGATATCGAGTTTCGCCATCGCGGGCTTCCCTCCCCTGGCGGGCTTCTTCTCCAAGGATGAAATTCTCTGGAAAGCCTTCGCGGACGGTTCAGGAGTACTCTGGGCCATCGGCGCGCTGGCCGCGCTGATGACGGCCTTCTACATGTTACGCATGGTGACACTGACCTTCGAAGGCGAACCGCGCTGGGCTGCGGACAAGCATCCTCACGAATCTCCCTCATCGATGACCATTCCGCTCATCGTACTCGCCGCGCTGGCGGTAGTGGGCGGCTTCATTGGTGTTCCGGCAGTACTGGGCGGCGGCAACGCGATTCACCAGTGGCTGCATCCCGTCTTTGCACAGGCGGAAAAAACGATGGCCCTGCCCGAGCACCACAATCATGCCCTGGAGTACGCGCTCATGGCCATCAGTGTCGCGATCGCGATCAGCGGCGCGTGGTTCGGTTACCGCATGTTCAAGAAGGACCCCGAAGCTGATGGACGTATTTCCTCGAAGCTCGGCTTCATTTACAATCTGCTTTCGAACAAGTATTACGTGGACGAAGGGTACGACGGCGCCATCGTGCAGCCGGTCGTAAAAACCTCCGACCGCTTCCTGTTCGGCTTCTTTGATGTCCGCATCATTGACGGCATCGTCAACGGCTCGGCGAGTCTCACCGCTTGGGTGAGCCGCCTGATGCGCACCGCGCAGTCGGGCGTCGTGCAGAATTACGCCGCCCTGATCGTCGTCGGCACCCTAATCGTTCTCGGATTGATCATTATCGGCTGATACAACACGATGATTCCACATGTACTGAACGTCGTCCTCTTTCTCCCGCTGATCGGCATGGCTGCCGTGCTTCTTGCGCGCCGCAGCGACAATGCCGCCCGCTGGACGGGACTGATTACCTCCCTTCTCACCTTCGTGGTGTCGCTCGAGCTGTTTTTCAGCTACGACGCCGCCAATCCCGCGATGCAGTTCGTGGAAAAGGTGAGCTGGATTTCCGCACTGAATGTCAGCTATCACGTCGGGCTCGACGGCATTTCGATGCTGCTGGTGGTACTTACCACGTTCCTCACGCCCATCGTTCTGATTTCCTCGTGGAATTCCATCGCGAAGCAGGTGCCGGCCTACGTGGCGCTGATGCTGCTGCTGGAGACCGCCATGATCGGTGTGTTCTCTTCCCTCGACACCTTCCTGTTTTATGTGTTCTGGGAAATGATCCTCGTTCCGATGTACTTCATCATCGGTATCTGGGGCGGCAAGGAGCGCATCTACGCCACCGTGAAGTTTTTCATCTATACGATGGTCGGTTCGCTGCTCATGCTCATCGCCATCATCTGGCTCGGCTATTACGCTTCGACGCTGCCGGGCGGTGAGTTCACAACAGACATCATCAAGCTCTTCGACATCGCGCCGACGATCCCACTCGACATCCAGAGCTGGATGTTCGCCGCATTTGCGCTGAGTTTCCTGATCAAGGTACCCGCCTTCCCGCTGCACACGTGGCTCCCCGACGCTCACGTGCAGGCGCCGACGGGCGGATCCGTGATCCTGGCCGGTGTGCTCCTGAAGATGGGCACCTACGGCCTTATTCGTTTTAATCTTCAGTTCTTTCCCCAGGCATCTCTTGAATTCGCCTCCTTCCTGTCCGCTCTCGGCGTGGTAGGGATTATTTACGGGGCACTCGTTTCCATGGTCCAGAAGGACGTGAAGAAGCTCGTGGCATACTCCTCGGTGAGTCACATGGGCTTCATCCTTCTCGGAATATTCGGCGTGACGGTCGAAGGCCTGCAGGGCGGTCTCATCCAGATGATCAACCACGGCCTTTCCACCGGCGCGCTCTTCCTCCTCGTCGGAATGATTTACGACAGACGACACACACGAATGATTGCAGATTTCGGCGGACTCGCCCGACAGATCCCGGTGTTCTCGACGTTCTTCATGATCGTCACACTGTCATCGATCGGCCTCCCCGGACTCAACGGCTTTGTCGGTGAATTTCTCGTGCTTCTCGGTTCCTTCAACTCCCCTGTCCTGGATTCACCCTGGTACGTGATCTTCGCGGCTACCGGTGTGGTATTCGCTGCCGTGTACATGCTCTGGATGTTCCAGCGCGTGGTCTTCGGCGTTTCGCGGAGTGAGGAAAACAAGAAGCTCACGGACCTGACGACCCGGGAAATCGGGCTGCTCCTCCCCGTCATTTTATTCATCGTCTGGATCGGAGTGTATCCATTTACCTTCCTCCAGAAGTCAGAGCCCACGATTCAACGCGTAGTCGAGAAGCTGGAACAGGTACAGCGGGGTGAATTGCTGTCAACCACTGTTTCAGATCAGTAATGTACAGGAGCACTTGTTGAAACTGTCCTCCAGAATGTTCACAGTGTGCCTCGGCGCACTCGCGGCTCTCATGCTGTTCGCCGTCCCGGCTCTTGCCTCGGGCGGTGAGGCATCGCATGTCATCGAGCCCGAACCTCTCATGATCCTGCCCTTCGTCCTGCTGCTGCTGGCGATCGCGCTCATGCCGTTCATCAACCAGCACTGGTGGCACCAATACTTCCCGCATGTGGCGGTCGGCCTCGGGATCATCACCATTGTCTATTACGTGTTCTTTCTGCAGAATCCCGTTCGCATGCTCCATTCGGGCATCGAGTATTTCAGCTTCATCTGCCTCGTCGGATCGCTGTATGTGGTCGCGGGAGGAATGCACATCGCTCTCAAAGGCTACGCCTCGCCGATCAAGAATACCATTATCCTGGCTTTCGGCGCGGTGCTGTCGAATCTCGTGGGAACCACGGGCGCATCGATGATTCTCATCCGCCCCTTCCTGCGAAACAACAAGACGCGTCTGCACGCGTATCACATCGTCTTTTTCATCTTTATCGTCAGCAACATCGGCGGCGGGCTCACCCCGATCGGTGATCCCCCGCTGTTTCTCGGTTACCTGAAGGGCATCCCCTTCTTCTGGGTACTCGAGTACGTGTGGGATATCTGGCTGGTGACCATCCTGATCGTCCTCGCCGTTTTCATCGCCATCGACTGGTTCTACTACATGAAGATGCCGGCCGATGTGCGCCACAAGCAGGACGAGGCGGGAGACACGACCAAGGTCGAAGGCCTGCATAATATTGGTTTCCTGCTGATGATCCTCGTTGCCGTGTTTATTCAGGACCCGCCTTTCGTGCGTGAATTCATCATGATCGGCGCAGCCGTCGGTTCGTATTACACAACGAAGAAGCACGTGCATCAGGCAAACGACTTCAACTTCTTCCCCATCAAGGAAGTCGGTTTCCTGTTTCTCGGACTGTTCGCTACCATGGTGCCCGCACTCGACTGGCTCGAGCTCAATGCCGCCAGCCTGGGCGTCTCGCATCCGGGACAGTTCTACTGGGGCACGGGCATCCTGTCGTCCTTCCTGGACAACGCTCCGACATACCTGAACTTCCTCAGCGCCGAAATCGGTCTGCTGGTGAAGCCCGAACTCGTCGAGCAGGTGAAGGAAGTCATCGCGAACGGTGCATTGCAGGCCCCCAACTTCGCACAGTATTCGCAGGAAGTGCGCACAACGGTCGAAACCCTCGTGCATTATCATGGCGATATGGTCGCTTCCGGCAGCGTGCCGCTCGACGACATCAACGTGTCGATGCTGATCGGCGTCCAGCCGATTTACGTGATGGCCATCAGCGTGGCGGCCGTGTTCTTCGGCGCGATGACCTACATCGGCAACGCCCCGAATTTCATGGTGAAGTCGATCGCCGAACAGATGGGGGCAAAAATGCCGTCCTTCTTCGGCTATATGATCAAGTTTTCAATTCCCATACTGCTGCCGATCTTCTTCCTGGTCTGGTGGCTGTACTTCATGTAAGACGCTTTTTTCCATACACTGCGATTTCAGGCTTTCACGATGGAACAACTGCTCACTGACACCTGGCTCACTGCGCCGATCGGCGGCACGATTCTGCTTTCGCTGATCGTGATCATGATCAATGCGCTGAAAAAGGATTCGCTCGCGGCGGAATACTGGGTTTCGCTCATCGGCATCGCGGCCAACATCGTCCTCGCCGTCGTCGTCTTCCCCGATCGGGGAACGGCATTCAGCGGCATGGTAATGACAGGCGGCTACGCCAGCATCACCGCGATACTCTTCCTCACCGCGGCGGGACTCACAATCCTGCTATCGCGCGAATACATCGAAAAAATCGGGGTCAATTTCGGTGAGTTCTATCACCTGATCCTCCTCGCGACGACGGGTATGATGACCTTCTCCGCGGGGACCGATCTCGTCGTGACCTTCATCGGCCTCGAACTGATGTCCATCAGCCTGTACGTGCTCGCCGGCATCAGCCGCCGTCACCATAAGGGCAACGAAGCCGCACTGAAGTACTTCCTGCTCGGCGCCTTCGCCTCGGGATTCTTCCTGTACGGCATCGCGTTGATCTACGGCATGACCAGCACGACGAACATCCTTGAAATCGCACAGAATATGCAGGCATACATGTCCGAACCCCTGTTTCTGACAGGGGTCGGACTCCTGCTTGTGGGCTTCGCCTTCAAGGTCGGCGCGGTGCCCTTCCACATGTGGGTACCCGATGTGTACGAAGGTTCGCCGACCATGGTCTCGGCATTCATGTCCACCGGTGCAAAGGCCTCAGCCTTCACCGCTTTCCTGCTCATTTTCACCGCGACTTTCGATATCGCAGGCACACAAATCAACACTGTGCTCGCGATTCTTGCCGTCGCCTCGATGGTGATAGGAAACGTGGTCGCCCTGTCGCAGAACAACATCAAACGCATGCTCGCCTATTCCAGCATTGCCCATGCGGGATACATGCTCATCGGTCTGACGGCCGGGGGCATGATGAGCATCACGGGTGTTCTGTTTTACCTGATCTCCTATATGTTCACGAATATCGGTGCTTTCGGTATCGCGGCCATCATCGAGAACAAGGAACAGGGCGGTACGGAAATCGACAATTTCCGCGGACTCTACTACCGCCATCCGGCACTGGCTGTGATGATGTCGATATTCATGTTTTCGCTGGTCGGACTGCCGCCCCTCGCCGGCTTCTTCGGTAAATACTACATTTTCGTCGCAGCGATCGAGAACGGCTACACCTGGCTGACCATCATCGGTGTGATCACGAGCATGATTTCCGTGTACTATTATTTGCGCGTGGTGGTAGTGATGTTCTTCCAGACCGACGAAGAGGCGGAGAAATCCTCGCTCGCATCGTCCAGCGTATTCGCGCTGCTGCTGTCTGCCGCCGGCGTTCTGCTCATCGGTGTGTTTCCGTCGATGGTGCTGGACTGGATGAGCCGCCTGTTCTAAGAAAATATGCTTCCCGTCTATACATCCGAAGAGATGCGCGGCTGTGACAGAACCGCGATCGAAGACCATGGCATCCCCGGCATCGTCCTGATGGAGAATGCCGCGCGTGGTGCTGTTGACGCTGCCGAAGAATTCTTCGCCGCTGCCGAAGACAGCTATGTTGTCATCGTTTGCGGTAAAGGCAACAACGGAGGCGACGGCTTCGCCATGGCCAGGCATCTCGCCAACCGCGGAGCGCGGGTGGACGTCTTCACTCTCGGTCCCGACACAGCCTCGAAGGGCGATGCCCTCCTCAACCTCCAAGTCATCCGCAAGATGGAAAAGGACACGCAGGACCTGCGCGTTCAGCTCCTGACGAGCACTGCGACGCTCGAA
>PKTF01000325.1 GCA_002869275.1 Ignavibacteria bacterium
AGAGCTTGCCGTCACCGCGCTGGTGAAGGGGTCGCCGTACGATGAACTGTATACCGACATCTACACGATGCCGGCGGATGGCAGCGGTACAATGACGAGCATCACCGCATCAAATGCCGCGGATGATTTCGGAGCGCGCTACACTCGCGACGGGAAATACCTCTTGTACGGTCGCCAGCTGCGGACGGACATGAACGCCGAAAACGTCAAGCTGGTACGTCTGGACAGGAATTCGGGAGAAGTCATTGATCTCTGCCGCGGCTTCGATCGGAGTCCCTCAGGCTGGACGACGAACGAGTCGGCCAACACCGTGTATTTCACGGCTTCTCACCTTGCGAAAACATCCGTGTTTTCCGTCCCCATGAGCGGCGGCGCGGTGAGTATGCTGCTGCACAGCGGGACAAACTCCAACCTGAAGGTTCACGGCGGACGCATCGTCTTTCTGCATGAAAATATTTCTGCTCCCGTCGCACTGTACAGTATGAAGACAAACGGCTCAGGGCTTCGCAAGCTCACGCACTTCAACGATGAGATCCTTGCCGGTGTGGAAATGGGGCGCATGGAGAACATGTGGTTCCGCGGGGCGGAAGGCGACAGCGTACAGGCGTACGTGCTGTACCCGCCGGGCTTCGATGCGAAGAAAACATGGCCGCTGCTCGTACTCGTGCATGGCGGTCCGCACGGCACTTTCGGCGACCGTTTCCACCCGCGGTGGAATGCACAGGTCTTCGCCGCAGGCGGCTACGTGACGCTGATGCCGAATTTCCATGGTTCGACGGGTTTCGGCGAATACTTCGCCGACCGCATCAACGGCGAGCATCCCCGACTGCCGTTCATCGATGTGATGAAGGCGACCGATGTGATGGTGGGTAAGCCGTTTATCGACTCCACCCGTATGGCCGTGGCGGGCGGCAGTTACGGCGGGTATCTTGTTTCCTGGATCGGCGGTCACACTGATCGTTATGCTGCGATTGTCAATCATGCCGGTGTGTACAACCTGATGGCGCAGTTCGGTTCCGACGTCACGCAGCATCGCGACATCAGTTACGGCGGTACCCCCTGGGACGGTCGCGACCAGGTACTGAAGTGGAGTCCGTCGCAGTATGCGAAGGATTATGTCACACCGACGCTCGTGATGCATGGAGAGAATGATTACCGCGTGCCTTACGGACAGGCGCTCGAAGTGTACGGCATGTTGAAGGCCAAGGGCGTTCCCGCTCGGTTGGTCGTGTATCCGAACGAAAACCACTGGATCCTCACCGCACAGAACTCGATTCACTGGTACGGCGAATTTCATGATTGGCTGCATCGCTGGATCGGCACAGGTGGGAAGTAAGTACCGCCATGAACGTCACGCACGAAGAGATATTGCTGGCGCATGACCGGTGCATCGCACAGCTGCGACGACGGAGCACGTGGTACGTTCGTGTGCGTGTTGCGCTCTTCCTGCTATTCGTTGCGGGGATTGGTCTGCCCGTTCCCACCTGGATCAACCTCGTGATCATTACCGTCTCCGTCGTCGCGTTTTTTATGGTGGCTGCCGTGCATCGGAGGGTGGACAATGCGATCACGCGACACGAGCACTGGAAGGACATCAAATCTACACAGCAGGCGCGACGGGTACTCGACTGGGAGCAGCTGCCGCGGCCCGCTGCCTCTCCGGTCGAAGAGCAGCATCCATTCGCCGGGGACCTGGGGCTGTTCGGCAGCGCATCGCTGCACCGCCTGCTGGACATGTCTGTTTCCCGCCGGGGCAGTCAGCGGCTGGCCGGCTGGCTCGCCGCTGAGAATCCCGACCTGACGGATATCATTTCGCGTCAGCGGCGCGTGCGCGCCCTCGTGCCCCTGATGCACTTCCGGGAGCACCTGCTGCTGGAATACTCGATGGTGTCGGCAGAAAAACTCGACGGCGACGCCTTCCTCGCCTGGCTGCGGGAGGCCGGGCTGCCGGGTGCGATTCGCTGGGCGCTGCCGCTCTCCTTCGCGCTGGCGGGGATCAATATCGCACTCTTTTTGCTCTGGGGATTCAACGTGCTGGAACCGTGGTTCCTGCTCGGAATCTTTGTGTACGGCGTGGTATACTTCAGAAACTCTCATGTGCGCGGTGCGTTTATGGAAGCGGCGGTACGGCTGGACGACGAACTCGGACGGCTGAAGACAGTGTTCCGTTTCCTTGAACGGTACCCGCATACGGGACGAGATATTCTTGGTGAATTGACTGCACCGTTTCGCGATCCGGCAGAGCGTCCCTCCCGGCACATTCGTGGTATACTGCGAGACGTCGTAGCCGCGGGCGTCAGCATGAATCCCGTTCTCATGGTTTTACTCAACCTCGCCTTTCCCTGGGATTTCTTTTTCGCCATGCAGCTCGAACGCAAACGGGTACGCATCGCCGAGCTGCTCCCCGGCTGGCTCGATACGCTGCATGAACTCGAAGCATTGCAGTCACTTGCCAACCTGGCCGCACTGTATCCCGACTATACGTTTCCTGCCGTACGTGAAGACGACGACGCGGAAGGAGGCGAGGCCGATCACGCGGGAGGAGTGCAGCACGGCTGCGATGGTACCGCCCCTGTATCGGTGTTCGAAGCGGAAGCACTTGGCCATCCGCTGCTGCGGCAGGACGGGCGTGTGACAAACGATTTTCGCATCGCGCGTGAAGGAACGCTGTACCTGGTTACCGGTTCGAACATGTCGGGAAAAAGTACTTTTCTGCGCACGGTCGGCATCAATCTCGTACTTGCGTATGCCGGCGGACCCGTTGCGGCACGATCGTTCTCAACGCGTTTGTTCCGTCTCTACACCTGCATACAGATTAGCGATTCCCTGCGTGAGGGAGTGTCGTACTTCTATGCCGAAGTGCGAAGATTACGACGGCTGCTGGAGCGGCTCGACGCCGGCGAGGAGCACCCGCTCTTTTTCCTCATCGATGAGATTTTCAAAGGGACGAACAATATCGAACGACACGTCGGGGGCGAGGCGTATCTGCAGGCCCTCGCGGGGAAACGCGGAACCGGCATCGTGTCTACGCATGACATCGATCTCACCACGCTTGCCGATACTGTGCCGACGATGACAAACCTTCATTTTCGCGAGCACATTCGCGATGGGGAAATGCGCTTTGACTACGCATTGCGTGAAGGGCCATGTCCGACCACAAACGCCCTCGCCATCATGAAGCTCGAAGGCTTGCCGGTGCCGTGAGCGCCGCCGGCGCAGCGCGCGATATGCGGTATACGGTATGCTGTATGCCAAACGTTAACTGGAGTTCACCGAGTGAGCGCAAGGGATTTGGAATCAGTTCACGCAAGTTGTACAATTCTACATAACAGCAAGCAACAGCGAGGGTATCATGGACAGCACCGGACAGCCTACCGGAGTCGTCCCGGGAAGTAACCTCACAGACCTGATCGGTCAGTATCAGCGTGTACGCGCGTTCACCGAGGAACTTTGCCGGCCGCTGCAGACAGAAGATTATGTTATTCAGACGATGCCTGACGTGAGTCCGACCAAGTGGCATCTCGCGCACACGAGCTGGTTTTTCGAGGCCTTTCTCCTGGCAGAGCATCAGCCGTCATATGCCTCGCCTGACCCACTGTACAACTACCTGTTCAATTCGTATTACATCCAGATCGGGGAGCGTTTTCACAGACCGGATCGCGGATTGCTCTCGCGTCCGACCGTCGACGAGGTTTACAGGTATCGCCGTCATGTGGACGAAGCGGTGCTCACGTTGCTGGATGCGGCAGACGAACAGCTGCTCGCGAAGGCTGCGCCGGTTATTATCCTCGGGCTGCATCACGAGCAGCAGCATCAGGAACTGCTGCTTACCGACATCAAGCACGTGCTTTCCGTCAATCCCATGCACCCGGTGTATGCGCGTCCTGCAGCCACGGATACAGCAGGCGTGAAAAACGATGCGCACGTGGCAATTCCGCCACTGCAGTGGATTGCGTTCGAAGGAGGCCTGAAGGAATTCGGCCATGCGGGCGAGGGGTTTTTCTACGACAATGAAGGTCCGCATCACCAGGCATTCGTGCAGCCGTTCGCACTGGCCTCACGTCCGGTTACCGCGGGCGAATACATGGAATTTATTGAGGACGACGGGTATCAGCGCGCCGAGCTGTGGCTGTCGGACGGCGCCGCGGTCGTCGAGGCGGAGGGATGGTCCGCTCCTCTGTACTGGAAAAAGGTCGACGGCCGCTGGCATCATTTTACCCTTCGCGGTTGGGAAAGCGTCGATACCGCGGAGCCCGTTACGCATGTCAGCCTTTATGAAGCCGATGCGTATGCGCGGTGGAAGGGATGGCGCTTGCCCAGTGAGTTCGAGTGGGAACTTGCTGCCGACGGACTGCCGGTCCATGGAAACTTCGTCGATGACAATCGGTATCATCCGGCAGAGAATGCGACTACAGCGAGAGGATTACAGCAGCTGTACGGCGATGTGTGGGAATGGACCCGCAGTCCGTATGCCCCATATCCGGGCTATGTTCCGCCGCCGGGCGCGGTCGGCGAGTACAACGGTAAATTCATGTCGAGCCAGATGGTACTGCGCGGGGGATCCTGCGCGTCATCGCGTGACCACCTGCGGCCGACCTACCGCAATTTCTTTCCCCCGCATGCGCGGTGGCAGTTTATGGGAATTCGACTTGCACAGGACAGTGGAGATAAGGTCTGATGAAGAATACAACCGTCGAGCAGGAAAAACAGCGACTGCTGGAAGAACTATTATCGGGACTGCGACAGCCACAGAAAATGCTGCCGAGCAAGTATTTTTATGATGAAATCGGGTCATCGCTCTTCGAGGATATCTGCGCGCTTCGGGAATACTATCCGACCAGGACGGAGATCGGCATTCTCCGTGATAACATCAACGCCATTACAGGCAGACTGGGCCGCCGATGTCTGCTTATCGAATACGGCAGCGGGGCGAGCGTGAAAATCCGTCTTCTCCTGGACCATCTCCGGAACATCGCGGCGTACGTTCCAATCGATATTTCCGCTGACCACCTGCTCAACGCGACGGAGGAGTTGCGAAAGGAATATCCCAGGGTGAAAATCTTTCCCGTTCCCGCCGACTACACGCAGGATTTCGATCTGCCCGAGATCGATGCGCCGTTCAACAGGCGTGTTGTCTTTTTCCCCGGTTCGACCATCGGAAATTTCATGCCCGACCAGGCACGCGGCTTTCTGCGTCATATCGCTGAGGTGGTCGGTACAGACGGTGGCTTGCTGATCGGCGTAGACAGGAAGAAGAGCCTGTCGGTTCTCGAAGCGGCCTACAATGACAGCAAGGGCGTAACGGCGGATTTCAATCTCAACATGCTTGTCCGGCTCAACAACGAATACAACGCAGATTTCGACCTTGACGCTTTTCGTCACGAAGCGGTGTACAACGGGGTGTACGGGCGCATCGAGATGCACCTCATCAGCAAGCGCGAACAGCTTGTACAGATCGGAAGCGAACAAATTTCATTCCACAGCGGCGAAAGCATTCTCACGGAATACTCGTACAAGTACCATCCGGAAGAATTCGCCGCGATTGCCAAACCCTGGTTCCATGTCGATACAGTGTGGACCGACGCGCACGGCTGGTTCAGTGTGCAGTATCTGACTGTGCGCTGATCCCGCCGCACGCTACCGCCGCTTCTCCCCTTCGATCACAGCGAGCATGATGCGGATTTCCGCGTACGTGATCGCGGTATCCACCATCGCTTTGATCTTTTTAAGGTTTCCATCGCGCAGTTTGCGCTGAGCTCCGCGTACCTGGTCCTGGTGTTCTTTCGGTACCAGGGCGTCGAGTTTGAGCTGCATGCCCCGGCGAATCATTTCCGACAGGTGGTTGGAAATGGTACCCTCGGTGAGCCCGCGCTTCACGGCGATGTCGGCCAGGGAAAGCCCCCGCTCCGCGAGTTCCCAGGTGCTGCGCATTGCAGAGGGCAGGTCTTGAAACGCGTCCTTGTTTTTCGCAAGGCTCCCGGCGAGCTGCTGTTCATGCACGTGATCTTCGATGGCGCCAAGCAGCTCGCGACCGCATCTGTCGAAGGTTACCGGACCCATTCCTTCCACCGTGAGCATGTCGTCGCGGCTGCGCGGCAGCGAGTCGCAGATGGCTCGGAGCACACGGTCGGCTATGAGGGTGTGAGACGGCACGTTGCGTGAAGCCGCCATGCGGCGTCGCACGGACTTGAGTGCTTCGAACAGCACGGGATCGTTCACATCCGTATCGGCCACCTCGGCTGGAGCGGGGAGCGACATGGGGGCGACTTCATATCCGAGGTGCGCATGGCCCACTTCCGTGATGTAGACCGAGGGACGCAGCGAATCACTTTTCGCAAGCCAGCCCAGGCCGATCAGTGTGTCCAGGGCATCGGTTACAAGTCGGCGGTCGAGGTTGCGCATTTTTCCATAGGTGCTCGCCTCGAAGAGACGGTACTGAGAAATGCGCTGTGTTTGTGCCCCACGCAGCACATCCACGAGGGTATTACGGCCGAAGCGTCCGCCTGTTTCAGCTGCACAGTGCAGGATCAAGGCATGGTACCGGTCAAACACGTCCTGCTCGTTTTCCGACCCGGCGTTTACCATGCTGGACGTGCATACGTCGCATACGCCGCACACTCCGCGGATGTCGTTTTCCTGGAAGTACTCCAGAATCATATTCCTTCGGCAATCGCTGCCGGTGATGTAATGCTCCATCGCCTGGAGTTTCTGCAGCTGATGTCGCATACGGCGTTCGATGGCGCTGTAATCGATGTTGAGATCCTGTGCCTGCACCCGCGGTCCGATCAACGCAATACCGCTGCCCTTGCGTCCGGAGATGAAATCGATGATGCGTTCTTCGTGCAGACGGTTGAGAACGGGCATGAGGTCCTCGACACGGAAGCCGCTTTTCTCGGAAAGTTCATCGATGTACAGCGCCGTGGGTTCATGAAATGCGATGCCCCCCGCCACACGCAGGAGGTGTACCATCACAGGCTGCAGGTCAGGCGGTGCTGATTCGATCAGCCACTGACGCATGGTTTCGGGCGGCAGCAGGAAGTGCACGGTCGATTCGCTCCACGATTCCTGGATGCGGCGGATGTACCCGTCGCGTTCGAGCGCATCGAAGGCACCACGGATGGCGGCGTCCGATGTGTTTCCGATCAGCGATGCAGTGGAAGACGCCGTGAGCGCGACGAGTCCGTCGTAACGCTGCCCGAGCTGATTGCCGGCGAACTGATGGAGCTGGGCGTAGGCTTTCTGGATCAGTGCGCGGTCGGGGAAGGTGTTGCGGATGAAGAATTCCGGCAGAGACCGATCCTTCGGATGGTAGAGGAGCGTGCAGACGCTCTGCTCGCCGTCTCGTCCAGCACGGCCCGCTTCCTGGTAATATTGCTCCACGGTCGACGGCATGTCATGATGGACCACGAAGCGCACATCCCGCTTATCGATGCCCATACCGAATGCCGTTGTCGCGACGATGATGCGTGTGCGGTTATCCATGAAGCGTTCCTGCACCTGCTTTCTCTCGCCCGATTGCATTCCGCCGTGGTAGGCCTCCGCCGGAATGCCGTGCTGGCGCAGCATGATGGCAAGCTCCTCCACATTCTTCCGCGTGCCGGCGTACACGATGCCGCAGTCATCTCCGGAGCAGATGCGAAAGATTTCATCGCGTTTGTTGACACCCTGCATGACACGAAATGTGAGGTTCTCGCGATTGAAGCCGCGGACGATCACATCGGGATCTTCCAGCCCGAGCTGTGTCTGGATATCCTGCCGTACGTCAGGCGTCGCAGTTGCGGTTAGCGCAACGATCTGCGGTTGCGCGAGTTCTTCAAGAGCCGTTTTCAGCTTCATGTAGCTGGGACGGAAATCGTGGCCCCATTCACTGATGCAGTGCGCCTCATCGACGGCGAACATGCTGATGCGTATACCCTTCATCCGCTGAATGAACGATGCACTTTCGAAGCGTTCGGGGGCGACGTACATCAGTTTGTACCAGCCGTTGCGCGCCTTGTCCAAACGCTGCATCACCTCGTTGTAGTCCAGTGTCGAGTTGATGAACGTGGCGCGTATGCGGGCCGCTTCGAGGGCGCGCACCTGGTCCTGCATCAGTGAGATCAGTGGCGAAATGACGATGGTGAGTCCGTCGAACAACACCGCGGGGATCTGGTAGCAGATCGATTTACCTCCGCCGGTCGGCATGACGGCGATGGTGTTGCGGCGTGAAATGATGGTTTTGATGATGGCGTCCTGGCCCGGACGAAAATCGGGATATCCGAAGTGATGGCGAAGCGCCTCACGGGCGTCTTCGAATGACGCTGCTTGCATCGTTGTACTCCCTAAATGTGAACGATGGTTGGTGTATGACGGTGCCGGGGACGGACTCTAGGCGATGGATTCTTCCATCGCAGCTGCTTCCTCCTCGGGCTCCGCGGGTGTCTGATAGTAAGGTGCGAGTTCATTCGACATGAATTTGGTCACCGCCATGATGACCCCGAGGTCATCGAGATATCCCACGAACGGTGCGAAATCGGGGATACTGTCTATTGGCGAAATGAAATACAGCAGCGCTGCGACGACAATGGATTTACGCTGCCAGGGAACCCCGCCATCCATGAAGTAGCGAAACAGCGCCAGGAGATCCTGCGCGAAACGCAGTTTATGTCCGACTTTTTCAAGCTTGTCTTCGAACTGGTCCAGAACCTTGCGCGACTGTTTGCGATAGGTTTGTTCGTCCAACTCACCGTCGATGTCAAAGCCTTCAAAAAACTGATCCAGTTCCTTGTCCATGGATTCCCTCGTGCGTGGTAGAACGGTTCAGAACACTGGGAAAATAGTCGGGCACTCACTAAAGTACAAGGGAAAAGCGGCGGGAATACAAAAAACCCCGTACGTATTACGCACGGGGCGAGGTATCTATATCAATGGTGTTTGTATCAGTCGGAGAGACGCATCTTCGCCAGAAGGTTCTCCACGAAATCGCTCACGGGCCTGATGATCGCGAGAAGCATCGGACCGCCGAAAGGAACGGCGTGGCGCGCATGGGCATGTGAGTGCGTCAGGGCGATACTGCGAGCCTTGCGGTTTCTCATGCGTGCTTCCGTTATCATCTGCTGTCCGATCATTTCTGCATTCTCCATATACTGCGGAAAAACTGATGCATTACAATAGTTGCAATAATCGAGCCAGAATAGAATTCACCAAATACGGTCTGAAATCAGCGATTAATGTGTTTGTAATGTGAAGATCCCGAACGTCTTGTGAAAATTGTTCACTCAATAATTGGACTCATCACGCCACTGCGTGATTTTCCACTTATCGGCGGCCGACGGACGTTCAAGGTCCAGGCTGACCCTGCCGTCCACACGGACGACGTCGTTGGGATTGAAGGTGACGGTGAGGTTGAAGCTGCGGGTCACGCTGCTGAGGAGGGAGTCTCCGGAGAAACCTACAATATTATTCCAGATCAGGTTGAGGCTGCTGGCGTTCTGGAAAAGATGCCACGTGATGCGCATCTCCTCGTCACGCCCCCAGTTTTCATCGACGCGTCGCTCATAGTCTCTGTACGTGAAAGTGAAATCATGCGCGAGAAGTCCGCCGTAGATCGTCGTGTCTTTGAAGGTGTACGCGTAGCGGAAGTTCTGGAAAAGTCCGTCGATCGTGGTCTGATCCGTGATCAGGTTGGCCGCTCCTTCGGTCGTATCCTCGATTGCGGGCGCGAAGGGATTGCACGCGACTGCGATCAGTAGGAACACGAGCGGAATCAGTTTGCGAATCGACCTTTCCATTCGCTCCAGCTCGTTTCTTCATTGAGGGGAATATCACTCCAGCGGGAGATGCTCCAGATGGAATTGCGGTCTGTGTGCAGGATGAACTGCAGAGTGCCGCGGACGGTTTCGCTCACACTGCTGACGCCGTGCCGGTATGTCAGGTCGTAGCTGCCTTCGTACACCGCCGAGTCTGCCGTGATGACGGCGAACGCTCCATTGAGGGTGAGGCTCGACGCCGCGTCTTCTTCGGCGAACGCTTTCATCGCGGCGAACCAGGCGCGTTCAGACTGCAGCGACCATTCGACGAAGGTCGAAGCATAACGGCCCGCTGCGGCGGCCGTCGGAATGAATTCATAGCGCTGATCCGAGTTCAGTGTGTCGACGAGGCATCGCAGGAAGTTCTCCGTGTTTTTCTCAGCGATGGCGTTGGACAGGTTTTCCAGGACCAGATCCACCGAGGTGGGCGGTATGAAGGTCGAACTCCCGCTGCTCGGTGGTTCGGGATCACGGGTTTCAAACAGTTCACATCCGCCGGACATCAACAGAAACAGGA
>PKTF01000048.1 GCA_002869275.1 Ignavibacteria bacterium
GAATACCAACCGCCTGAAGATCTGGAACAACATGATCACCATCGTGGAGCCTGCAACATCCACGACACAGGACCAGTGGGGTATCTATGCGTACTACCGCGTGAAATATCTCGACATCTATCACAACAACATCAACATCGTTCCGCGGAACGACGCGAACAACGACCAGTACGGCCTGTATCTGGATTACTACAGTTCCTCATATGATGTCGACTGGCGCGTCCGCAACAACATGATCCAGATCGACCGTTCCGCCAACGGTGGCACACCGGGTCGTCCGTGGGCCATCTGGAATGACAACGATGCCATGATCTCACAGTGCGACTACAACGCGTACTACAGTTCCTCTACCGGGACGACCTTCCGCTGGGATGGTTCGGACAGGACCTGGGCCACGCTGCCGAAGACGACGTACAACGCGAACTCGGTCTGGGGTCCGGCATATTACGTATCCCCGACGGATCTGCATTCACGCTCGCATGTCGGGTATCTGGCCGCTTCGTTCATCGGTGTCATTGATGATTACGACGGAGATATTCGCAATCCTATGATGCCTTGCATTGGTGCAGACGAGTATCCTACTCCGCCGCCCGAAAATGATGTTGCAGTGTCCAAGGTACTGTTTGATTATGCCGAGGATACCTGGACGCGCAAGGAAGGCGCCTACAACCATAAGATCAAGGCTGTCATCGAGAACGTCGGACTTTCGACTCCGCCTGCCACCGTACAGGTAGGATATGCGACGTCGCCGATGACCACTTCGGGCGATGCAGATGAGCTCGAAACTCTGTCGCCGACGTGGACGGGCAATACCGGTGTGGTGGAATTCGCCGCGCCGCTTACCGGGCTCGCGCCGAATCCCATGCAGCCGGTGTATGTCCGCACGTTCTGGGGTCCGGACTCCGAAGGTTCCAACGATCAGGACATGGACACCCACGAGGTGTGGGACGACAAGGTCCATGGTTTTGAAGATTTCGAGAATTTCGATCTTCCGTTCTTCTCCTATGCCGATGGGTATCTTGATATGCCCTGGACCGTTGTCGACAACAACGGTGGCGACGAACTCATGGTCGCACCTGGTGTCGGTGTCGGCGGCAGCAATGCCGTGCAGCACATCGGAACGATCAATGCGGCCGACGAGTGGCTGATCTCGCCGGGAGCCGTGCTGCTGCCGGAAGCCAGCTACCGCGGTGGCTTCGTGTTTACCAACAACAGCAGCGTGCCTGTCACCATCGAAATGGCATACGGTACCTCACCGAGTGCCTCCTCGATGACCACGTTTGCCGTGTTCTCCAATATCGGACCGGGCACCTATACCGCCGCCGACCTGTGGGTCCTGGGTGGCGAGGCCGGTTTCCCGTACTTCAACACTCCGGCATCCGGTGGAACGCATTACTTCGGTATCCACACGACGACGGCCGGACCGGGGTACGACTACACCTTCGACAACATCAAATTCGACGACAATCCTTCTCCGCCGCCGAAAATCGGTTACGCGCCCCCGGGTTCGCCCATCGAAGATTTCGTCGATAATGACAGTGATCCGATTCTCGTGACTGCGACGTACAAGCAGCCGGGACTGATCAACAAGACCTTCCAGGTCGCAACGACGACGAAGATCTACGGCTTCCGCGGCGACATGCTGTGGGATGTCGAGTCGTCCGATTCCTGGATCAGGATCACCAAGGAAACACCGGATCCGACAGAGCAGGGGTACAACCTGACTCCGCCGCGCCCGCGTCAGTTCCAGACGTTCACGATGTCGGTGAATCCGGCCGGACTCGCTCCGGGTCTGCACATCGGATATCTGACGTTCTACGCGATTCTCTTCAACGACGACTTCCCGCCCCCCAACCAGGGACTCGTCGCGACGAACGAACCGCTGGTCGTCGAAGTGCAGCTGCGCATTACTGATGCCGGCAGCGGCAAAACGGGCAAGGCTACGCTCGTAGCGAGCATGCCGGGTCCGTTCACCGTGCCTGGAAGTCCGTATTTCTTCGTGGACAATCAGACAGGTGATCCAGTCGCAACGCTGGAAGTAACTTCCGGTCAGATTGACGCACTCACCATCACGGCCTTCCCGAACCAGCTGCCGCAGAATCTTGCCCGCATGCTGTATGTCATGCGTTACTGGCAGATTCAGCACGCCGGTACGGGCTGGACCGCCGATATCACCTTCCCGTATGCCGACCACGAGGCCGCGATGATTCTTGATCGCAGTCAGCTCCGTGGTGTTCGCCAGGCCGTGCCAATGGGTGCGTGGGAAGATCCGATCACCGGTACCACGTCGATCTCAGATCATCTGCACAGCACTGTGACCGTGCAGAACTTCAACGAGATGAACATCATGGGCAATATCGCCCTTGCACATCCGTATGCCATCTTCACCAAGGGTGCGGATGTGGCACCGGATAATTTTGCTCTTGACCAGAACTACCCGAATCCCTTCAACCCGAGTACCAGGATCGGATATGCGGTACCTGAGGATGCTCATGTGCGCCTCGTCGTATATAACGGTCTGGGAATGGAAGTCGCCGTGCTGGTGGACGAAACCCTGCCGGCAGGTTTCTATGAAGCGGACTTTGATGCGTCCGGTCTTGCGACCGGAACCTATCTCTACCGTATGACGGCGGGTGACTTCACCCTGACGCGTACGATGACTCTGTCCAAGTAGGCGTTCACCTGTACATACGCTACCCTGGACACTCCCGAGGGGCGGTGGCGGCGACACCGCCCCTCACTTTTACTGTCCTCCCGCATGCCGCCCCGTTTTCACGGGGCGGTTTTTTTTTCGCAAGACTTTGCTAGGACAAGGTTTTTGTATCCGAATTTCCGCAGAAAGTCCAGAAAGGCATTTACATTTAAGATATTCCGTCCTATATTTCTTCTTGCAGTGCTATTCTCAGCTCTGTCGAATTCTTCCGATGCGTCCGTGTTATCCGCCTCTCGCCGGAGGCGCAGCCCGGACCTGGAAGGTTTTCCAGGATTCAACAGGAGGCCGAAGCCAGGCAACGCACTCTCAGCGAAAATGTACAGGTGAACGCATTGATCGATTGTTCCAAGCAATCGTCATGGGAGTAATAACAGCCGGCAGCAGCCAACGGTAATCCGGATCTTTTTCCGCACTCCATCACATGGAGGGCGGAGCCGTTGCTGTCTGTCGATTTGAGTTCCTCACAGGGATTGCAGGAGGACTTGGATCAATGCCTTCCCGACCGGGTGTTTCACATCCGGGTCCACCTCTCGATTTATTCAATCGGTGCTCTTCCTGGAGATGGTTTCTCGCGTTTCCGGGTTGAGGCCCGAATTCCTTTTCAGGCATAACCACGGAGGACTGTATGCCAAAAGTTATGATCCAACGATGGAGGAACGTCAGTGTTCTCCCTCTGCTCGTCGGATTGTTCATGCTGCTGCTCTCGCACACGGGACAGGCGCAGCTGAGCGGTTCGTATTCCATCGGCAGTACGGGGACATACTCAAATTTCAGCGCCGCAGTATCGGCTCTTACGACATCCGGGGTCAGTGGACCGGTGTCCTTCACCGTGCAGGCAGGTACCTACACGGAAAAGATCACGATTCCGGCCATCAGCGGCGCGAGCGCGACCAACACCATCACGTTCGATGGTGGCACGGGTAACGCTGCGACACGTGTACTCACATACAATGCGACGAGTTCGTACACAAATGTGATCACGCTGAATGGTGCGGACTACGTCCGTTTCCGTAATATCACGATTCAGTCAACCGGATCGTCCTACGGAACGGGTATTCTTTTCACGAATTCCGCTGATTACAACGAAATCACCGACTGCATCATTTCCCTGCCGACGACGGCGACCAGTTCGCAGCAGGTGGGAATTCGAGCGAGTTCCACAACTGGAACAGGATCTTCCGGTGACCACGGAAGCTTCAATCTGATCCAGGGCAACTCCTTTATTGGCGGCTATGCCGGTGTGTACTGGTATGGATCCGGCTCGTCGGATTACACGACGGTGCAGGGCAACAAGTTCATCGATAATACTCTGACGGAGTGGTACTACTACGGCATGCGTATCTACTATGCCGGCGGCAGCCTCGTCGTCAAGAACAACACGGCAATCCAGCGCCCGTCGGGAACCACGAGCAGTGGCTACGGCTTCTACATCTATTATCCCAACAACGGCCCTGAAATCAGCTACAACTATGTCCACGCCCGGTACGGTGGTGTCTATGCGTACCGCATGAACTATTATCCGTCATCCCCGGTCCGTGGCCGCTATTACAACAACATGATGACCGTGGACGGCACGAGCACGATGTACGGCATCTACTGCAGCTACGCGCGTCACTCAGACATCGCGTACAACTCGGCACGTTTGATCTCCGGTGGAAACGGCACCGGTTCGGGCACCGGCTACGGTATCTACCATTACGGAGAGAGCACGAATTACAGCTGCAATGTTGTCAACAACATCACGAGCTACGAGGGAACAGGTACCTTCCGGCCGTTCTACAACTATTACTACGAGAGTTTCAACACCGTCGATTACAACCTCTCGTATCGAGTCGGTTCCGGTACCACCGAATGGCGCTGGGACGGCACGTACTATACGACCCTGAGCGCACTGAAGTCGGCCGTTCCGGCCCAGCATCAGAGTTCTCTCGAGGGTGATCCGGGATTCTTCTCGAATGTGGATCTGCACAGCACCTCACTGAACGCCTATCAGAAGGCTGTCCCTGTCGTCGGAATCACCGATGACTTTGACGGTGACACGCGCTCGACGACCGTCCCATGCATTGGAGCCGATGAATTCACGGTTTCGACCATGGCATACTCCTCGAGCACCGTCACGCAGGCCAGTACCGCTTTCGCACCGGCCGGCTTTACCGACCAGGAGATCATCGCCATCGAGGTCGACGTGACGGGATCGCTTTCCCCGATCAACGCGACCTCCTTCACCCTCAATACGACGGGTACCACCGCCACGGCAGACCTGGCGGGAGCGAAGATTTATTACACAGGACGCACGAACAGCTACAGCACCTCGAATCTTTTCGGGTCGGTCGTGAGTCCGAGCGGGACCTTCACCATCAACGGCAGCCAGGCGCTCGAGGGTCCGGGCACGAATTACTTCTGGCTCGCATACGATATCGCGGCTTCCGCGCCGACGGGCAATTATGTCGACGCGCAGTGCACGAGCGTTACCGTCGCCAGCACCGCCTACGCTCCGACTGTCACGAATCCCACGGGCAGCCGTATGATCATCGCCCCGATGAACGGCATTTACACGATCAATCCGACGGGAACCGGCAGTCGTAATTACACCAGCTTCACGGCTGCGATCGCCGATCTCGCAGTGTATGGCGTCGGTGGTCCGGTGACTTTCGAGGTTGCGGCAGCGACCTACAACGAGCAGCCTACGTTTATCGAGGTCGCCGGAGCAGACGCGACAAACACCATCACCTTCGATGGCGGCGTGGGCAATGCCTCGACGCGCATCATCCAGTACAACGCTCCGCAGTACCAGGCCGTGATGACGCTCGATGGAGCCGATTACTTCCGTTTCCGCAACCTGACGGTGAATTCCCTCGGGACGAGCTACGGGTACGGTTTCCTTTTCACAGGTCAGGCGGACTATAACGAAATCACGGATTGCGTGATCAGCCTCAGTCCTTCCACGACGAACAGCTACAATATCGGTATCTGCGCCAGCAGCACCGGCAGTTACAGTTCCTACGGCAACCATGGTAACTACAACCTGATCAAGGACAACACGATCAACAGCGGTTACTACGGCATTCGCTGGAACGGTTCGAGCAGTTCATCCACGACACAGAGTGTCGGCAACCAGTTCATCGGCAATACCGTGCAGGATTTCTACTACTACGGTATGTACCTGTACTACAGTGCGCAGATCAAGGTGCAGGACAACTACGTCCGCCAGCGTTCCTCAGGAACCGTTACCACCTCGAGTGGTTATGGTATCTATGTGTATTACCCGAACGATGGTCCGGTTGTCACGGGCAACTATACAGAGGCGCATTACAATCCCATGCGTGTCTATCGCATCAATAATTCCTACACCTCTTCCGCGAACCGCGGCCTGGTGGCGAACAACCGCCTCGTCGGTATCGGCACGAGCACGATGTACGGACTGTACGTCAGCTATGCCGCCTACGCAGACATCGTGTACAACTCGGTCAACCTGTTCAATAACACAAGTACCTGCTATGGTCTGTATGAATACGGCCAGTCGTCCGCGTACAATGTGAAGGTGACCAACAACTACATCGCTTATGATGGCAATGGAACGTTCTACCCGGTTTACAACTACTATTACGAGAGTCAGACGCAGTTCGATTACAACGCATTCTGGCATGTCGGTTCGGGTTCCGAGCAGTGGCGCTGTGACGGCACGACCTATACGTCGCTGTCCTCGCTGAAATCCTCGGTTCCTGCCTATCATCAGAACACGGTGGAAGGCAATCCGTATTTTGTCGCCCAGAACGATTTGCATTCCCGTTCGCATGTTGGTTACCAGGCCGGTACACCGGTGACCGTGGTGACCGATGATATGGACGGAGATCCACGCAGCACGACCATGCCGTGCATCGGTGCGGATGAGTATCCCGCTCCGCCGCCTGAATACGACGTCGCTGTCGCGAAGGTGCGCTGGGATTATGCCACCGACAGATGGGCGCATCGCGAGGGTACTTCTTCGCATGAAGTACGCGTGTTGATCGAAAGTGTCGGGATCCTGCAGGACATCCCGCAGGTCACCCTCGTATACAAGGTCGGTTCCGCTCCCGCAGACATCGCGGACGGCGTGGCGCAGACCTTCTCCCCGTCCTGGGCCAACGGCCAGGCCGTGATGACATTCTCGCAGCCGATTACCGGACTCGCCGCCATGCCCAGCGAAGCGGTATACGTGCGTGCGTTCCATCCGCAGGACCCGAACGTCGCCAACGACGTGAGCTATGACATGCACGAAGTGTTCATCGAAAAGGTGCATGGATTCGAGAACTTCGATGCATTCCAGACGCCGTTCTTCTCCTATGCGGACGGTCTGCTGGATCTGCCGTGGAAGATCACGGACAACAACGGTGGTGATCAGGTGGAAACCGGTCTCGGACTCGGTACCGGCGGAAGCGCCAGCATCATGATGAATGGCACCGTGAATCCGGCCGATGAATGGATCTTCACGCCGGCAGCGTTGCTGGAAGAGGCGGCGAGCTATCGTCTTGCCTTCATGTTCAACAACCTCGGCAGCACCCCGGTGACGATGGAAATCGCGTACGGCCCCTCGCAGGATGCGACGTCGATGACGACCTTCGGGACGTTCTCGAACATCGGTACCGGTCTGTTCACCGCGAAAGACCTCTGGGTCAACAGCGGCGAATTCGGTGACCCGTATTTCAATACCGCACAGGGCGCCGGTGGAATGTATTACATCGGAATTCACATCATTACCAATGGTACCGGCTACACCTGGTCGATCGACGATATCAAACTCGACGACAATCCCTCGCCGCCGCCAAAAATTGGTTACGCACTTCCGGGAACACCGATTGCCGGATTCATCAATGACAATTCGGTCCCGATCAAGATCTCTGTGAACTACAAACAGCCGGGAACAGTCAACAAGACGTTCCAGGTTGCGACGACGACCAACATTTATGGACAGAACGGCGACTTCCTCTGGGACGTCGAATCGACGACCAGCTGGATTCGTCTGACGAAGCAGACGCCCGATCCGACGCTGCAGGGATACAATTTCACCCCGCCGCGTCCGCGTCAGTTCCAGACCTTCACGCTCTCCGTGAATCCGGCCGGGCTTGCTCCGGGCGTGCACATGGGCAGCGTTACCTTCTATGGAATGCTCTTTAACGATGACTTCCTGCCGCCGAACAGCGGTCTTGCGGCGACCAACGAACCGTTCACGGTTCCTGTTGAGCTGCATATCATTGACGGCAGTGGAAAGACCGGACAGAAGAGTATGACGGCCACCATCAGTACCCCGATGACGCCTGCAGGCAGCCCGTATCCCTTCGTGGATCCGGTGACACGCGAGACGATCGCAACGGTGACGGTGACTGGCGGACAGATCGATAAGATGACCATCACCACCTTCCCGAACCAGCTGCCGCAGAATATTGCCCGTATGCTCTATGTCATGCGCTACTGGCAGATTCAGCACACCGGAACGGGATGGACCGCCGATATCGACTTCCCGTATGCCGATCAGGAAGCAGCCATGATCGCAGACCGCATGCAGCTCCGCGGTGTGCGTCAGGCCGTGCCTCTGGGTGCCTGGGAAGATCCCATCTTCGGAACGACCTCCGTTTCCGATCCCCTGAATTCCTCGGTACTGGTTCGTGACTTCGACGAATTCAACATTGGTGGAAATATCGCCCTGGCACATCCGTATGCTGTCTTCGGACGCGATAACAATACAGCTGCCCCCACAGCCTTCGCTCTGGAGCAGAACTACCCGAATCCGTTCAACCCGTCTACCTCCATCGCATTCAGCGTGCCGGAAGAAACCCACGTGCGCGTCGCGATTTACAACGGACTTGGAATGGAAGTTGCAGTTCTGGTCGATGAGACGATGCCGGCCGGCAGTTTCGAAACAACCTTTGACGCAACGGGACTTGCCAGCGGTACGTATCTCTGCCGCATGACGGCGAATGGATTTGTGCAAACCCGCACGATGACGCTCTCGAAGTAAACGTCAACATCAATCCTGACAGAAAACGCCCCCCGGTACCGGGGGGCGTTTCTTTTTCAGGGTAAACCTTGTGACGATGACTCGAGCAGGCCTGCGCCGCACTCTCTTTGCAGCCTCACCGTTTCAGCGGATCAGTTTGAGGAGGCGGGTGTGGACCTCTGTTTCCGAGTTCATGCGCAGAAGATACGTTCCAGCGGGGAGTGCCGATCCATCGAATGTGAGTCGGTAGCTGCCCGGTGCATAGCGTCCGCTGCACAAAGCGGCGACGCGACGTCCATGGGTGTCGTAGACTTCGATGCTCACCGTTTCTTCATTGGGCAGTGAAAAAGTCACCTGTGTGCTCGAACGGAAAGGATTCGGATAGCTGGGGAACAGCTGCATGGAAGCAGGCCGGGCCGCATCGAGCAGTTCGACGTCGAGGGTGCGATCACAGGCGATGGTGAGCGTGTCGAAACAGCGAACGGTACGGCCTGTGTACGTCTCCCAGACAACTTGGAAATCCTGGTTACCCGTGGCGCTGTTGTCGTAACAGATGCTGAATTCACCCTGTGTCATCCCGGCCAGAATCGGAGAGGACGTCGTGGACCAGGTCTGCATGAGCGTGTCCGCGCTGGAGTCCCATCCCGCCGGTGTGACAACTGTGGTGGTGAAGGCTACCGTCCCCGGTGTGAGGATGCGAAGCGTTACGCGGTCGATCGCGCCGCCCTTGCCGTTACGCACAGAAAGATCGAAACAGCACGGGCGTCCGGGATCGGTTTCGACCTGCAGAGTATCGCAGGAGTTGGCACAGGGGATCGCGGGAGCATTGCCGCAGCAGATGACATTGGTGTCGTTTTGCGTACACCACGAATAGCGGATGCTGTCGCATCCCGGAGCAGGAGTGACATTCAGCGTAAACCATTCGGAGAACTGTCCGGTGCCCAGCGGGGTGGATAGTTCGATGAAGAGGGTATCCGCCGCCGGCGAAGGGGTCGAAGTCCATCCCTGGGGAAGAGAGGTGCTCGCGAATGCGGCTCCCGGCGTGGTCATCGTCAGCCACAGCGCATCGATGTCCGAATCCGGTGTATGGTCATTGAGGATACGCAGCCGCCGCTCAAAGCCCTGGCTTGCGGGATCTTCTTCCAAACCGTCACACCGCACGATCGGTGTACACTGAGCCTGCGTGGTGGCACAGCAGATCACCGACCGGGAATCGTCCGTGCACCACTCCAGCAGCATTGTTCCGCTCTGGGTGGTCGAGAGAAACTCCATCTCGAAAGAAAGAGAATCTTCGGTCGCGGTATCGCGCAGCAGCGAGATTTCACCGGCGCTGCCGTCAGCGATCACGCTCCATCCTGCAGGTGCCGTCGGCAGGCGCATCGTCACCCCTTCGTCAAGTGCAGAGAGTCTGAAGCTCGTCGTCTCTGATGCGGGGAGGTGCGTATTGACGAAGCCCGCCCGCCACGTGCACTCGTCGGCTCTCCCCGTCTTTTCAAGGATGAGGGAATCACAACGGATTTCAAATTTGCTCAGTGGGAGCACGATCGTGTCACAACAGGCATTTTGCCCGCTGAACGATGTGCACAACCGCAGCACAA
>PKTF01000159.1 GCA_002869275.1 Ignavibacteria bacterium
ACGGCCCAGCCGATGCCCCGGTCGTCGAAGGTCATGGCAAAATAGTCGGTATCGTATGAACGGATTTTCTGCCAGGAGGCGCCGCCGTCGATGCTGCGCAGAAGCAGTCCGTGATACCCGCCGAGCCAGCATTCGGTGGCGCTTCGTGCATGGACTGTCGTGACAGGCATGAAGGAGTCAAACTTCTGTTCAGACCAGGTCGCTCCGCCATCCACGGTGCGATAAAGTTTGCGCTGCACAGAGGCGACCCAGCCCACGCGCTCGGTGGCAAAGGAGATGGAGCCGAGCATGGCGTCGGTCGGACTATCAATTTTTGTGAAGCTGCGTCCGCGATCAGTGGATTTCAGCAGGATGCCGTCGGCACCCGACAGCCAGACGTTGTCGCCGTATGCGGCCATGCCCGGCAGGTCGGCGATAGTGCCGAGGGGGACCTTTGACCAGCTTGCGCCGGCGTCTTCGGTGCGGAAGCACGTGCCATGGAAGCCTGCTGCGATTCCGCAGCTGTCATCGAAGAAATGCAGCTGCCGAAATGCGAGTTGATCTCCGGAGAGCTGCTGCTCCCAGCTTTCGCCACCGTCTGTCGTTCGGAGGATGGCGCCGTAGTCACCCACCGCTACGCCATGGAGGCTGTCAGTGAACGCGACGTCCCAGAGTGTGAAGTTCGACCGGTGGGAAATGCGTTCCCAGCTGCCAATCGGCTGGGCGTACATCTGCACGGCAGTGCAACTTGTGAGAAAAATCAACGTCAGCCAGAATAAGGAACGTCGGGTGTGCATCGCTTTCTGAGTTATCGTGATACGGACACGGGTATCGTACGTGTCAGCACAATGTACTGTTCCTGCACGCGCGAATGCAAGATATTCGGCAGAATACAGCACGACTTCGCTCTCGCGGTCTGATTTCGTATGTTGTGATGACAACCACTTCGGTGTAATTCCCAGAATGAAAGCACGGTTTATCGAATCGCGTCCTGTACACCTGCTCCTGCTGGCTGCAGGCGGATTGCTGTTGATCACGGCCCTCGTCCAGCTTCCGGTGACGCTGTTCGTGCAGTATTCGCGTCCGAGTATTCCCTGGTTTCCGGTGGAGTCTGTCCCGGAGGGTATTCGTATCGTGCCGGTGATCACTACGGAAAACGAACCGATATCCCCGCAGTTCGAAACGAGCGACATTCTTACGGCCGTCGACGGCATGCGTCTCGACAGTGCGCATTACGACGCCATGGCCTGGGAAGTGAAGCTCGGCGCGCTGCGCATCGGCGACACGCTCGACATCCGCTATCTGCGCGAGGGGGAGTCGCGTCGGATGGAAGTGGTTCTCGATAAGTCATACAGTGACTTGCGGGGCAGGGGAGTATCCATGCTGATGCTGGTGGTGCATAGCATTTCACCGGTGATCATGCTGCTCGTGGGCTACCTGGTGCTGCTGCGACGTCCCCGGCGACGTGGTACCGCGCTGTTTTTCGGAACGTTGTTCTGTTACGCGTTCTACCTCCTGAGCACAGTGCAGGCCAGTGTGCATATGCCATGGTGGACCATGATGGCGGAAGTGAAGTACGTCCTCGTCGAAATGTCCTTCATGTTGTTCCTGCCCATGCTGCTGCATTTTCTTCTCGTCTTTCCTGATGAATGGTTCATGCGTGAGCGTCCGCGGCTTCGTCTGCTGCTCATTTACGGTCCGTATGTCCTTCTCACGATTGTGGGATATCTGTTGTTGTATGTTCTCGAATGGCAGGTCACGCGCGCGTATGCGAATATCGCGAATGTGATCTTTGCGCTCACCCCGATACTCGGTTCGTACATCGTACGCGAATCCCTGCGTCGGGCCACAGCTCCCAAGACGCGTCGTTTCCTTCGGATTACGCTCGGCGGCATGTTTGCCTTCGCGGTAGGATTCATCGCTATCGTCTTGCTCAACCAGCTGTACATGTTTTATGACATCCTGCTGCCGCTGTCGATCGAGATACGCCTGGTTGCCCTGCTGCTCATCACATTTTCTCTGCCTGTCAGTATCGGATACGCCCTGCTGCGCTACGGGTTCCTCGATATTCAGATTCTGTTCAAACGCACGACGCTGTATGCCGTACTTTCGGCCATCGTCATCGTGATGTTTGTTGTATTGTACAGCGTACTGCATCTGCTTTTCGACACGTTTACGAAAACCGACGTCCTGCTCGTGTCGATCATTGTGACAAGCGTCCTTGCCATTTTTATCGGCATCGGAAAGCAGGGTATACAGAACGCGCTCGACAGACGTCTCTTCGGAGATGAGTGGGAGCGGAGCGAACGTCTGCGCAGGCTCTCACGGTCACTCCTGCACATGCTCAACTATGAGGACCTGCTTTCCGCTCTTACAGGTCCGCTGCCCGGTGTTCTGGACGTGGAATTCGCCTCGGTGCAGAGGTTGCGGGAGGACGGCAGCGTGCACCTGCTTGCCGGCGGGACCGTGCCCGATGATGTGGGGCAGCATCTTGCCGCACAGCCCGGACTGTTTGATCGCCTGGCCGACGGCCGTGTGATCGACACAAACACCCTTCCGGTGGGGAGCGGTATCCATGCCCTCAGTGCCATCTTCAGTATGATGTCGCAGGATGGCGAACATGTCTGCCTCATGTTGGGAAACCGGCGCAGCGGCAGAGCGCTGGGTGGAGAGGAGTTTACGGAGCTGCAGTCGCTCGCCGAGCATGCAATCCTCGGCTGGAAGAACGCTTCGCTGTCGGAGGAACTGCGGGCACAGGAGAGAATGAAGCATGAAGTGCAGCTCGCGCAGAACATCCAGGCCGCGATGCTGCCGTATGAGATGCCGCGCAGTCCCGTATTCGACGTCGCGGCGTTCTCGGTGCCTGCCCGAGAAGTTGGGGGTGACTTCTACGATTACCTGCGACTGCCCGATGGACGACTCACCGTGGTGGTGGGAGATGTCTCAGACAAGGGCGTGTCTGCTGCAATGGTACGTGCATCAGCCATCAGCACACTGCGCTTCGCCGCCGAGCACGAGGACTCACCACGCCGTATTCTCGAGGCCGCGAACAGGCGTCTGTTCCACGATACCTTTCGGCAGATGTTCGCCGCGGTGTGTCTCGCGGTGTTCGACGAAGGCACGCTGAGTATGAGTTTCACAAACGCGGGCCTCCCCAAACCCCTGCTGCTGCGCGACGGTGAAGCGTTCATGATCGAGTGGTCGGATAACGGGACGCACTATCCGCTTGGCATGATCGAGGACACCGAATACCATGAAGAGACGATGGAACTGCAGCCGGGTGATTTGCTGCTCTTGTATTCCGATGGTGTGACGGAAAGCACGAATTCAGAGGGAGAAGAATTCGGCGTGCGTCGGCTGCGCGATTGTCTGCTCGATTGTTCCGCCGAAAACGCGATGGATCTCATGATGCAGATTACCAGTACGGTGCAGGATTTCCGAGGCAGCACCGAGCTGTTCGACGATTTGACGATGATGGTTGTGAGGGTGCGCTAACGCGTTGACCGTGCCTGCGAAATAACCTGTTCGTAAACGCGAAGATACTCCGGTATGAGCTGTTCCCAGGTATAGCGCCCCCGGAATGATTGCAGGTGGCGGGTGATCTCCTGTTTGCGCAGCCAATCCTTGTCGGTAACGCGATTGGCCGAACGAACAAAATCTTCTTCGGATTCCAGGGTGAATGTCGCTCCAAGAAGTTCCTTTTCAACGTACTGTCCGGTATATCCACGCGTCGTTCCGAGAATTGGTCGCAGGTAACGTACTGCATCCATCAAAACGCCTGAGACACCAGAGAATATGGGGTCATGAGCCACCACCACCGCATCGGCGGCGCAGAAATACGTGGCCATGTTCTCGGACGTAACGTATCCGTCGTGAACGAGCAGCTTTGGAGAGTGCAGGAGGACACCCTGGCCCATCTCACGGATCTGCCGGTCTGCGTCGGGCCCGGCAACGAGGAGTAGAAAGTCATCCGGAAGAGACTCGAGCTTAGGCAGGATATGCTGCAGGCCTTTTTCAGGGCGTATGACACCGAAGAACAGAAGAATCCGTTTTTGTTCCGGCAAATCCAGCCTGGAACGTGCAGCAGATCGGTCGACGCTGTCTTCGGGGATGTCTATGCCGAACATCAGTTGATGCACCGCCTTTTCGTCTATACCCGCCGTAATTGCTTCCTGACGGATTTCTTGCGAATGCATGAGATACCCGTTTGCCAGTCGTGTGAGCAATGCTCGGGAGAGAGCAGATCTCAGTGGCCTGAGGCTGGAGGGGATACGTGTATCCAACTGCGGGCGCTGCAGGTTCTTCAGATTGAGGATCGTGGGGATACCAGTGCTCGAATATCGCAGGTACCGCCAGAGAGGAAACACGGATTGATACCCATATATGTGCGCAACGTCAGGAGCAGATGCGCGTATCTGTGCACGCACTCTGCGATAGAACGCCATCTGATGTTCGTACAGCGTGCCAGTGTCGTCACGCAAGGAAGTACGATCGAGGAGATTCTCTACCAGGGATGCGAGATCAGGAGGTGGAGGATCATGCATTCCAAACGGGGTTAGTAGGCGGACGCCGGCATGACGACTCAGCACCCTGAGGAAGGCTGCGAGTTCGAGGCTGAAATGCCCCGGGAGATGCGCGCTTGCTTCCACGATACAGATGTTCACGGCTTCGCCCTGGGGATGAAAAACGGACGTTTGAGTCGGTATGCTGGGTCATCAAAGAAAAATCCTCCGGCACACCTGCCGTAGTCATAGAAGGCACTGACGGAGTCGCTGAGTTTTTCTGCTCCCTTCCCGTGCTGCACGCCCAGACGGATCCCTGCAAACACGCCACGCAGCGCACTCCAGCCGCAGCCGGCGAGTGCGCCACCCAGAGCGCGTCCGAGAGCGATGCGAAGGACACGGAACCGTATGCTGCGCAGAGGAAAATGCAGCAGCATGATGTAGAGAATATTTCGCGAGGTGAAGTAGACGCGCCTGCAGTCACGGTGTCTCCTGATTTCGCGATTTTTCATGGATGCCCGGTGATGCACGACGGCAGAGGGCAGGAAATCAACTGACAGGCCGGCCATGCGTACGCGCATGGAGTATTCCATTTCATGCTCGTAGAGAAAGAGCCTGGGATCAAAGCCGCCGATGCGGTCGATCACGTCGCGACGGATGACCGCTCCACAGCCGATGAAGGTTTGCTCTTCTCCCGCACTGAATTGCGCCGTCTCCTCGATGCCGAGGCGTTCGTTGTGGATACGCAGCCCGACTACTCCGCAGTCGGGGTGCCGCGTAAGGTAACTCACGCTTTCACTCACGGAATCGCCCACCGGATAACTGTCATCATCGAGTACGAAGATGTATTCCCCGCCGGCGGCAGAGAGACCCGCATTCCAACCGGCGATGCCGATGTTGTCTTCAAGTGCGATGACTCGTACATCAGGGAATTCCGTGTTCAGCATTTCCGCCGTGCCGTCGGACGATGCGTTGTCCACCACGATGATTTCCTTGTCGGGCCAGGGATTCTCGCGGAGCCTCGTCAGCACGTAGCGCACATCATCGATGCGATTCCAGCTGAGAAGTACGAAAGATACGAGGGACTCGGAGGTCATGAGCGTGCCTCATTTTTCGCGATTCGCGAAAACAGCGCGAGGGATTGCCCGACCACCTGGTCCATGTTGAGGTATTTGTACGTGGCGAGGCGTCCTGTGAAATGCACGTTGGTCAGAGCTTCCGCATCAGCGTGATAGCGATTGTAGAGATGGCGGCTGTCGGTTGAGGGAACGGGATAGAACGGTTCGCCCTCGTCCAGCGGATATTCACGCGCCACGACCGTCCGCTCCGCGCTCTGTCCGGTGATGTGCTTGAATTCGATTGAACGCGTGTACTCGTAGTCGTTCGGATAGTTGATCTGCGCGACCGGCTGGATGAATTCCCGCTCATACGTTTCATACGTGAAATACAGTGACCTGTACGGAAGCCGGCCGTATTTCCAGTTGAAATACTCGTCGATCGGACCGGTGAAGATCAGTTTCCCATACTCTGCGTCGGTCAGCTCACTGAATTCCATGTTGAGCCGGAGTTCGATGTTTTCATGCGCCAGCATCTGTTCAAACATGCGCGTGTAGCCGTCCTGCGGTATCGCCTGGTAGCGGTCGTTGAAGTAGCGATCGTCGGTATCGAGCCGTACGGGGAGTCTCCCGCAGACCAGCGGAGAGAGCTTACTCGGTTCCACTCCCCAGTGCTTCGTGCTGTAACCCTTATATAGAAGGTCGTACAGGCGGCGTCCGGCCTTCGATAGCACGAATTCCTCGGAATTCATGATATGAGCGATGGACTCGCGTTCCTTTTCGAGGAAGGTCTGTACATCTTTTTCCTGAGTGAAGGCTGTACCGAAGAGCGCATTGATGGTATCGCGATTGATCGGCATCGGCACCAGCTGCCCGCGCACCAGTGCGCGCACGCGATGCTCATAAAGGTGCCAGGCGGTGAACCCCGACAGGTATTCGAAAATATGCGCGTCGTTGGTGTGAAAGAGATGTGGGCCGTAATGGTGGATACGAATGCCGTCGTCGTTCACGGAATCATACGCGTTGCCGGCGATGTGCGCACGCCGGTCCACGACGAGGATGCGCTTCCCGAGACGGGATGCGAGGCGTTCGGCCAGAACCGTTCCTGCGAATCCGGCCCCCACGATCAGATAGTCATAGTACAAGGCAGTCCGTCCGTTTCATGGGCTGTTCAACCGCTTCGGTGCAGGAGAATCGAGCGCTGTGCCCGCAGAGCGAGCAGCAGCACCAGGACTTCGGCTGCGACGGTGGCCCAGGCCGCGCCTTCGATTCCCATGGTGGGAATCAGTACGGCGTTGAGCGCGATATTGAGCGCGGCGCCTCCGAGCACGATGAGCAGATATTCCCGGTCGCGTTTCCAGGCGAGGAGGGGGTTTGCCAGCGCCATATTCACGAAAACCAGCCCGGTGTTCAGAAAGAGAATGCGCAGGGCGTCGCTTCCCGCAAGATACGAGTTTCCGAACACAGTGAGCAGGATTGGTTCGGCGAGCAGATACCCTGCCACGCTGATGACAGCACCGGCGGGCAGCATGAGGCGCAGCAGACGCAGCAGTCCGTTACGGCGATCAACGTCGTTCTCGACCCGAGACAGCATAGGGAGGGAAGCCTGCAGGATCACCCATGGAAGCACCGCGATGGCGGCAGCCAGCCGCTGGTCGGCGGTATAGAGTCCGACTTCGCCCGTGCTCAGCATGAGTCCGCACATCACCAGGTCGATCTGGAGGTAGGTCATGATCAGCAGCTGCGCTCCTCCGACGACGAAAGCCGAACGCAGAAGTGTACGGAGACGGTCACGTGTGATTTCGGCTCGGCGCAGCAGTCCCGGTTCTCGCGTCTGAAATATCTGTGCGAGGTAGGACATCATCATAGCCGCGGCAAAAATGACGGGAATCAGAAGAGCATCCTCGGTGCTCGAGACGAGAAGCAGGATTCCGCCAAGATAGATTGCTGCCTGCAGGACACGCCGCAGGGCGACAGCTCCCATGCGTTCGCGACCGCTGAAATAGAAATCCAACGAAAACGGCTGCAGGAGCAGTGACGCTCCGAAGAGCAGAAGGACGGTCCTTGTTGTCGCATCGATCGAGGTGGTCAGGGCAAATAACAGGAAGAGCGCCGCAACTGGGACGAGGAGCAGCAGACGCATCCCGGTGACCAGGCTCACGGTGCGAGAATGCGTCTGGCGGCCCGCGGCGATCTCTCGCACCCCGATGGTCTCCAGTCCCGGATTACCAGCGAGAGAAAAATACCCCAGTACTGCAGTGGAGAATCCGATCATGCCCAGGACGTCGCCGCCGGCCACGCGGCCAATGTAGGCGATGCCAGCGAAACCAAGGAGCTTGGACAGGAGTTCGCCCGTGCTGATCGCGACAATATTCCGTGTTATCCGCCGACCATCGGCCACCATGGTTATCTGCCCGCCACCGCTGCCGCGAATCCAACGGCACGTGTGACGCCGCCGAATTCGTCATCGTCATAATACACGATCACCCAGTACAAGTTGTTGGCTGCCCAGGTGTTTCCGGCCAGGGCGATCCAGTCCTGATTCGCCACATATCCGAGTTCTTCATCGTAGGTGCCGAGTACATACTGATAGTCATACGCTCCGCGGAGCAACCACCGTCTACCGATGTAGTGCCCGATGTCCTTGTCATACTCCAGCTGGTCGGTGGCCTGGGGGTCCCACTGGTTGAACAGCCCGGCGACGAACACGTCGCGCCCGTCGATTTCCGGGTGTTCGAGTTCGAACTGTACGCACAGGTAATCGGTGTCGAAGCTGTTGAGGGGAGTTGTGACAGAGGAACCATGATACCTGCTGGCATCGGCGCTGAAGCGGAATCGCGTGAAATCTGGTCCCTCGAACTTCGTCAGGATGGCCTTTTCGGCATAAATGCTCGGACTACGCAGGTCGTAGAAACGGTAGCCGTTGCCGGGAGGAACGTTCCTGTAGGTGAAGGTCTTCTCTTTGAGTCCGATGCCCTCGACGAACGTGTTGTCTCTTCGGTCATAGCTGTCGACGCGATATTGCTCAAAGAGATTGAAATTCTTGTAGAAATCCACCGTCCGCACGTAGTCAGGGAAGAGCTTCTGGTCCTTGACAGCGATGTCGAGATCAAGGCGATGTACCTGGTCGTATGGGGAATCCCAGTCCGTCCAGTAGTCATTGCGTATGGAAAGACCAGCCCTGACCCTGTTCTCGACGACGATGAAGCGTCCCGAGGCATAGATGGATTCCTGGTCACGTTCGTCCACGATATCAAAAATCCAGTTTCCCGAATAGAGAAATCGTACGAAGGAGTGTTCCTCACTGGGAAAGCGGTTTTCGAAGCGCCAGAGGAAATGATCCGCTCCCGTGGGTGCCCCTTCGTACAGCAGCTCCCTCGAATACGTGAAGAAGTCATCCCGGACGAAGTAGTCCGTGTCGATATTCCAATCTTTGTCACAGTGGTGGAAACGGATCACCAGTCGCGGTGGCATGCGCTCGTGCACATCGAAACGGATGGTGATATAGGTCGGCAGAAACGTTTCCGCCGAGGCCCTGGAGGTATCGGCCTGCAGAATCACGGGCAGATTGTCCTCCCGGTCTCCACCGAAGACGCGCAAACCGCGAATGAAGGGTAATTCGGAGCACGGAGTCTGTGCCTGAAGTGCTGCAGGCGTAAAGAGCACGAGGAATAAGAGAATTCTACGCATGGATCACAAACTACAAGATGCTCTGATAACTGTCAACGCAGAATGTGCGGCATGGAAGAGAACACCGCGGGAGCCTTCGCGCGACTGTGGATACAATTAACTATACTCAGTTCATCAATTCCATAGGTAAGTATGAATACAACGGACGATTAACGGACAGCAAATCGAACAGAGAAGTTGAATTGTGAAAATCGTTGTATTTCAAGGGTTCAACAACGCGGGCAGGCTCAGGACGTGTGATCTGTTTATGTCCCGTTTATGGACATATGGCGATTCCACGCGAAAAATGCATAAAAAATATGGCTTCGATTACATATTTTTAATGCAATATTAATCCCCATTTAAGTATATTCATCATACAGCGTATATTCCGGATATTATGATCGTCAATATCTGACGCATCACCGATCTTCGATCTTCCGGAATCTACACACTGCTCTTGCAGAATAGTGAATGCAAACGAAACAGTGAATGTTGGAAGAAACAGTGGAGGTTAGCTGCGACGCTTAGTGTTACCGCCTTACCCCTTTCGTACTGAGGAGAGGTTGCGCAGCACGTAACGCGCGGTGCGGATCGTCCGATTTCATCGCCATATCGCAGATCGACATGCAGTATCGTGCCCGGTCAGGGACGTCTTCATGTCAACCATCACACCATAGCACCAGCTCTTTGCTTTAATACCGCTCTTTGAAATACGGCCACTCGGCATGCGGATATGTGTACTGAATCCGTACAAAGAGTCCCTTGAGTTACACAATTATATAGGATTTTATCGTCTTAAATAGCGTAAATTAATATATTGTATTTACATGACATAAACAAACGAAGAAAATGACAGCATAAGAATGCAGTTCAAATCATAGAGTTCAACTACAACGTTTTACCAACTTGTTTCACAGGAGTATTGAGATGGAAACAGTGTATGCACCCCTGACCGTAAGCGCCCCCGCCACCACCGATCTGAACGTCGACGTGCCCGTCGCTCCCGCGCAGCCGGAAGTCCGCGAACGTACCCGCCCGGTCTTTACCGGACTCGAAGA
>PKTF01000246.1 GCA_002869275.1 Ignavibacteria bacterium
AACCTGGGACGATAACAAACCTCCACCGCCACATCCTGGTCACTCGAAACTTCGAGACTGTCGAGTCCCACGGCATGGAACGGCGCTGGCAGCTCTTCGAGAAAACGCAGCATCGTGGCTGAATCCGGCGTAGCGAACCACAGGTTCAGGCATTGCTCGCCGCCGCAGGACAGCGTATCGAAGCGCAGAGGATCGAGCGGATTGACGGCGAGCGGGTATTCCCATGGATTGAGATCGCTCGCGATGCAGCGGCCGCTCATCGGTATTTCGATCGGGTCCTGACCGCAGCCGTCGTGTGTGAGGTACAACGTATCGGTGTAGAACCCTGCAACCGCCGGATGGAACAGATGCTCTAGAAGCAGGCTTTGTCCTGGATCGATCACGGTGTCGACGAGCATCTTCGTCTCGCCTCGTGCCCGTGGCGGACCGCTGCGCTCGATGAAGGGCGCTTCGAGCCCCGTGAGCTGCAGGTGCATGGGTGCATCGCCGACATTCTTCACCGTCTGTTCGCGCATGTGCGGTGCCTGCGCATCGGACTGGTAGATGTACGTCTCGAATTCCAGCGCATCATCATCGACCTGGAGAATGGGCGTGACGCCCTGTGCGATGATCCTGCTTCGGAACTGTACGTTGCGCGACAGGTCGAGTTCGATTTCCCTCAATCCCAGTATCAGGTCGAGCAGGGTGACCGGCCTGAGGTAGCGTCCACCGCTGCCCTGCGCGATTGTCCGTAGCGATGAGGAGTCGGCATCGCCAAGCTGCACGCAGTGGATACGCACACCAAGGCTGACAGCCCTGGTCACGATGTCCGCATCTGTGATACTGCCGCAATGCGCTGCTCCGGCATCCTCGCCGGCAGTGAACAGAATGAGACTCTGCGGTTCCGTCGAAGCAACAGAGAAATTATCCAGCATGCCGTCCACGGCAGCATACAGACATGCGATCTGGTCTGCCGTGGAATCGGGCAGAAGTGATCTGGCTGAATCCTTCGACGTGACAAAGCGACCGTCCCACTGCGTGCTGCCCACGGTGTCGAACACCGCGACAGCCACGCGATCCGTGACAGAGCTGTCGAATATCAGTCCGTCAAGGAAATCATTTGCTCCGGCGCTGGACGCGAGCATGCGCGTGAGACCTGGCATATACTCCGACCGCATGGAAACGCTGCCGTCAAACAGGAGGGCGATGCGTTGCGGCACCCGTGCATCCGCTGTGAAAGAGAGGTCCAGCGTATCGGTCCGCGGTGCATCAGGCGGGTAATAACAAACGGTGATGCTCTTCGCATCTCCCGGACCGATGGTGAACGGTGCCGTGACCGTGGCGCTGAACGGTGGCGAAACCGGCAGCATCGAGTGCACGGTAACCGATGTGTCACTGACATTCCGTAATTCCAGCGTGGCACACTCCGTTGTCCTGCAGAACGTCGTATCGAAGCCCTGCGCGAGATCACCGGTTGATGTCAGGAGCGGATTCTTCCGTGGTACACGTGGCAGCAGGAAGCTGCTCCCCGTCGCGTGCAGCGTATCGCTGAAAAACTCACAGGGTGAAGGGAAATAGGGTATCGGCACTTCATAATGCAGCGGTACCAGGGGTGTGAAGCAGATCCGCACCGATATCGTCTGATACGGGGCGATGGAATCGACGTCTATTCCAGTGATCGAGTACGGAGAGGAGAAGATTTTCCGCACCGTATCCGGTGCCAGCCAGGCGTTGCCGTTGTTCCGCAGCAGGATTTCCTGACAGGCTGTCTCCCCAACCTGCACACTGTCAAAGGTCCACGAAGGAGGAATGAATTCGACCTTCGGTCCGACCGCTTCTCCCTTCATGAAAATATCCAGTTCGACATTCTTACTCATATCGACGGCGATTTCACGGTAGATCGCGAGGAGGTCGGTGCTCTGTGTCGCGTTGAACTCCTTCCCGCCTGTCGCCTTCACGATTCTGATGAGTGGCTCGCGGTTCACGTTGCCGATCGAGATAGCGTAGATACGCACGTCGTTGTCCTGCGCCTTCTTGATGACGATTTCTTCTGTCGCCGGACCACAGGTGACATTTCCGCTGTCCTCACCATCGGTGATCATGATGAGAATGCGTTTCTTTGTGCGTGTTTTCATCGAATCGATCACGCGTGCGATCGCGTCAAAGGTGCAGGTCGCGGTACCGAGCGGGCGGCCGGGAATCGCTGCGCGCAATGCAGCGGTATCCTTGGTCCACCATTGCCGCAACTCGAAATCCTGATAGTAGTCATACGTATAGATCGCGCCTTCGTCCTCCACCCCGAGGGTGTCGAGCAGGTTGCCGATGAATTCCGAGCTCGCCTCATGCGCCGCCTCGTAGCGGCGCTTCCCGTCCGGCATCATCGTGTACATACTCGAGCTGACATCGTGCACCATTGCGATAGACAGCGGCAGTCGGGTGTCTGCGCGGAAAAACACATACTGGCTGTCGCTGGTGTACAGAGACGGATTGTAGCAGAGATCGAAGGTCGCCATCTCCCCTGGCTGCAGCACGAGCGGGGTGTCGATGCGCACAAAGAACGGCCGCCGCAGCCGGTCATGGTTATACAGGACAAGGGCCGTATCCCCGATATTGTGGAAGGTCAGCGGGATACAGCGGCGGATGCGGCATCGCACGGTATCGAAATCGAATGGGTCGGTGTAGATTTTGAGTACGGGTCCCAGAGTGCGCTGCTGTGCAGAAGCTTCATCGGGCACGCTCGTCTTTCCCATCCATACCAGTACGACCACAAAAACAAGCAGTGTTCCTGATCTCATGCGACCTCCTCCAGGTTAGTACAGGGTACGGCGACGGCGTACGATGGAATGTCCCATTCTGCAAAAATTCCATGAATAAGGCAACTAACTCATTTTCCCATGGTATTTGGCTGTATCTTCATTGCCCGGAATCCCACACTCAAGAGTTGAATGATCTTCCCTGAGGTCTCCTTCCGCAGGTACACCCTCGCATCATGCACTCAGGTATTGGGTAACGCGAATGATTCGTCAAAGAACCAGCAGCACCCCGAGCGTAAACGTAAATCCGGCGACGGACCATTCGCCGTCTTCCTGCACGTCGTTGAGCGGCAGAGTGAACAACACTTCGGGGTTGGCAAAGAACATCTGGCTGAGAGGAACGAACGCTCCCGCACCGAGACGCAAAGAGAGAAAGGAGGAAAGGTCTTCGATCTCACTGTCGAGCAGCAGGTGCGACCGGCCACCATCGACAAATTCAATGTCTGGTGGAGAGATCAGGCGTTCGGTCTGGGTCTGATGTTTGGACATGAAAACACTGTACGACGGTCCGGCAGCCACGTACATTCCGGGCGGCACCACACGATATGCGATCATCATATCGACGGTAAACAGGTCGAGGCTGATCTCCAGTTCTTCCTCGAACTGCGCAAACACGACCCTGTTCTCACGCGTGAGCACGGGATAGGCTTCCATCTCTACGGGATAGATGGCATTGAGCTGTTCGAATGTGACTCCCGCACGCAGGAAGGTCAGGGGCGTGAGCGATACAATCGAGCGCACGCCGGCCACACGTCCGATGCCATTTCCGCCTGAAAACCTGCAGCAGTCAAACTGCGCGTCGCCCGTCGTGTATGCACCCGACTGCCATGAAAAATCGAGTCCACCTACCAGTCCCACCTGAGCACGCTCGTACGGCGCGTCATAGTAATCCTGTCCGAAGAGGGACAGTGGAAGCAGCATGAGCCACATGATCAACAGGTACCTCATTCCCCCCTCCTATCGTAGCAGCAGTATGGTGGATGATGCCGCGGCATGGCCCGCGACGAGGCGGCAGATGTACATACCCGCAGGCAGACCGGACGCATCGAAGCGCCGAACATGGGTGCCTTTCACCCGTGGACCTTCGTCCAGCAGCGTTACTTCTTCGCCCAACATGGTGTGAACAGACAGCCGGACGTCCGCAGCGGCGGGCAGTGTATAGCGGACGAGCGATGCGCTTCGCATGGGATTCGGGGAGGTTTCCACTTCCGGCACCGACAGGAGAGGTGGTGGCTGCAGCAGGCGCTGGTCCTGGTAGCAGAGAGAATCCGTTACAAATTTTCCTTTCAGGAAGACACCACCACTCGGCATACCGTTCTCCCACCAGATGCTGGTCAATGTCAGATCGGTCGATAGCGCGTTGCCGTGCAGCACGAGGAACGGGGCATAGAGCAGCACCGAGTCGCGCGCGGGATTGAGCAGGGGCTGCTCGCCCATGATGCGATACTTCACCGAGGCCTGTTGACCGCCGAATTTGCGCTGCACCTGCACGCTGGGGAACATTCCTCCCGTGAGCGAGGGCTGTCCGCCAAATCCGTAATCCAGCGGATACAGCATGCTCTTGTTGTACATGAGGCTGACTTCGTAGTGTCGGATATTGAACACCTCGGGGATGGAACCGAAAACACGCACCGGGATGTGGGCGATGTTTCCCGGTTTTCCCCTGATGGTGGTTCCGATACCGACGGCGAGGCTGTCCCATCCCAGCGCCGTCATCGGAAGGACAACCGAATCGACCCCTCCGGCATCGTAGACAATGGTCAGATGGCTGGACAGCGGACCGAGCCTCCTTGCCTGGAAGCAGATCTCGAGTTCCGTCGTATCGCCTGCTTCGAGAGTCTCGATATGGGAGATGGGGAATGGCGAAGCAGGACTGCGCACATCGACCAGCGTCGCAGCTCGGCCCGAGGTGTTGATGATTTCAAGGAACTCGCATTCATCACCCCCGAAACGCACCCGCCCGAAATGCAGGGCATCCGGACTGATACCCAGCTGCTGTGCCGGCACAGCATTCCCTGCTCCCACGAATGCGAGTATCGACATGAGTACGACGCGCACGGTCATACGGCGCGGGTGCATAACTCCTCCTCAGACGATGTCGGTCAGTTCATCAATGCTTTGACCCGTTCGATGTGCTTCCGTGCTTCAGTTTTGAAGAACCCATCGATTCCCGGTGTGTCAATAATCTTCTGGTACATCTCTATGGCCAGCGAAAACTTTGCCTGCTTCTCGTACGATTGTCCTGCCATATAGTAGGCGGAACCGGTCCAGTCGATCTCCGTCTTTCCGACGACGAGGTACGGCACTTTGAGGAACTCCAACGCTGCCTGTGTGTAATCACCCTTGCTGAAGTACGCTTCACCAATCGTAAAGCGAATCTCCGCCTGATCGTTGGCAGGTGCCTCACCGAGGAGATTCTCCATATGCTCGATGGCCGTGTCGTAGTACTTCAGCTGATAGTAGAACACACCAAGATTCACCCGCTTGCGAAAGGCGGTCTGATCATAGGGATAGGCGTCAAGAAAACGTTTCGTCATCTCGAGCGCGGCATCATACATATTCAGCTTGTCATAGCAGCGGATGAGCCCGTTCAACGCTACCTTCAGATTCTCCTCGGAGACAGCTCCTGCATCGACGAGCGTCTGGTACTGCTGTGCCGCCTGCTGGAAGCGCTCCGCGCGCATGTGCATACGTGCGAGGGCGAGCATGGCTTGCACAGCGGCCTCACTCTGCGGGTGTCGGGCAATGACTTCGTCGAACTGTTCCTGCGCGTCGGCGTTTTTGCTCTGCGCTTCGTGACAGCGCCCGATCCAGTACATGCCGAATGCCGCAAGGACACGCGTATCCGAATCCTCCACATCCTCAAAGATATCTTCGGCAGTTCGATAATCTCCCTGACCGAAGAAATGCTTGCCACGTTCGAGTTCGAATTCATCAAAAACCGGTTCGGCCTCGGGGTGACGCGATCGAAACGCCTGTGCCTCGTTGCCGGCCTGCTCGAGTTTTCCGTCGCGATACAGGGCGATCACGATACGAGAGGCCGCGTACTCCTTTTCACGCGAGGATGTCGCGCTTTCCTCTACGCGGCGGTACGAATCGACCGCACGGGAATATCTGCCGCTCTCGAGCAGGAGATCGGCGGCTGCCAGCAGCGCTTCACTTCCCTGACGGAAGTCGGCGGACTGCTGAAGATAGGCCGTTGCAAGGTCGATCTTTCCCTCGTCGCGGTACATCTGTCCGAGTGCATAGTACACTTCACCGATGTGTGTTCCAGACGGATATTCCGTGGTGTAGCGCAGCAGTGCGATTTTCGCGTCACTGCGCAGACGTGCAAGCGCGAGCACGAAGGCATGCGAAAAGAGGTACTGCTGTGTGTGTTCTTCACCCAGGAAAGGATTGCTTTCGACCTGTTCCAGATAATTGCGAGACGCAACGACGGCGTTGTTATGCGCACCGCTCTCAGACAATGCGGTAAGAAGCTGAATGCGCGCACTGTCAGCCAGAGCGCTGTATGCATATTCTGAAACGCAGCGATTGCAAGCGCTGATGGCCTCGGAGTACCGTCCCACGCGTGTCAACAGCCGGCCGGACTGCAGCAGCGCTGCTGCGGCTTGACGTCCGTTTGGAGCGCGGTCATGGCAAGTCTGAAGATCCGCGAGGGCGGCTTCGAATTTTTTTCCAGCAGCACGCACCATTGCGCGCTCATAGCAGGCTTCCGCGATAAGCGCTCCGGCCGCACTGGTTTCGATCACCGTGGTGAATTCCTTTTCAGCATCGTCAAGACGGCCAAGCGCGGCAAGCGCATGTCCGTAGACGAGTAACGCTTCTTCACGGTGACGGGCGGGATTACGCGCGAGAAAGGCTGTGGCGGCATCCAGCCGCGCCGTGGCGTTCCCGGCAGCGGACTGCAGGCGAAAGAGAGCCCAGCCGAGATCATCGCGGCGTTCGCTCTCAGGGTATGCCGTGAAAAATGACATACAGCGCTTCTCGGCGTCAGCTGTCGTGCGCTTGCCTTTCTGCGCGAGACGCACCACCGCGAGTGCCGCTCCGTATCCGGCCTCCTCTGCTTCAGATCCACTCACACCGCCGTTGACGGCGGCATCAAAGCGCTGTTCAGCACGCTCGAAATCTCGAAGATCCTCGAGGTAGATGCGCCCGAGCAATACGTTGACGGATGCGACCGGAGCGTTGTCGATACGCATGGTCACGAGTTCCGTGAGCTGTTCAACCGCGCGCTCGTGATCGCCACCGCCGATCTCGGTGAGCAGACGGTACTGTTCCTCAGCGTGCTCATAGAGATCCGACGCGGGATATTGCATGAGCACCTGGTACCAGGTCTCTGCAGCTTCCTCGTATTTCTCCTGCGCCTGAAGCGTACGGGCTCTTCCAGCAAGCGCATCGTCAGAGACCCGCGTCACTCCGTACCGTTCGTTCACTGCTGCGTACTGCTGCAACGCGCTGCTGTGATTGCGAAATTCCTGCTCCTCGATTTCAGCGATCCGAAGCTGCGCGAAAGGCGCGCCCGGATCATCGGGATATCGTTTCAGGTAGCTGCGATAGCGCGCGAGTGCCGATGTGAAGTTCTTTCCCTCGCGCGCGATCTCCGCCATATCGACAAGCAGCACACGCCGATCAGTCACGATCAGAGTATCCGCGTAGAGATGGTCGAGCCAGCGCTCCGCCTGCGCGAAGGAGCCGGCACGCCTGGCGGCTTCGGCAGCCTTGCGATAAACCTGCGGCTCCACGGTCTTCTCGCCGGTATCGCGAAAAAGTCTCTGGTAGGCGTTTTCCGCATCGGAATAATTCTTCTGCGCGATGGCCGTTTCAGCGAGTCCGATAAACGCCAACCGTCTCAGGTCCGCAGGTGCCTTGCTGTTGTTCGCCACGGTCTCATAGTTTCCCCGGGCGGTTGAATAATCCCTGAACTGCCGCTGCAGATCTCCCAGTTTGATGAGCGCTTTCTGCGCCGCAGCGCTCTCGGGATACGTCCCCGTAACCTCGCGGTACCGTGCTTCTGCTTCTGTACGATTGCCAAGCAGTGCATGGGTCTCTCCGATCGAGACGATGACGTCGGCCCGCATCGTCGTGGAGATCGCTTCGGTCAGCAGACGGCTGAACTCTCTGAGGGCACGCTCGTATTCACCTGTCGCCAGGTAGAGCTGGCCCAGCTCGGACTGTGCCTCAAGTCGCACGTCGGATTGTGCGTATTCGATCAGAATTGCATTCAACACCGTGCGCGCGTTCTCGAAATCCGCGGCCTTGAGAAAATACCTGCTTGCCTTGAGCAGCGCTGCAGGGGCCTTCGCGCTTTTCGGATAAAAGGTCTTCAGCCGGGCAAAGGCCTGTCCTGCTTCCGCATAGTTGTGCTCTTCCGCGTAGATTTCTCCGACATGCCACCAGGCATCGGGGGCACGCTGATGGTCCTGATGCTGCAGCGCGAATTCCTGGAATAGCCCTCGCGCTTCCGCAAGGCTCTTCCGACGTTTCAGCAGTTCCGCCAGTCGAAAACGCGATTCCACGGCATTCGCAGTATTGGGATAGCGATCGATGATGCTGCGGAACTGGTCCTCGGCCTGTGTAAAAAGTCCATCGTTCAGCAACTTGATTGCGAGCTTGAAATTCGCATTTTCAGGCGTATCCTGTCCGGCAGCGGGCAACGCATGAACGAAAAACACACATGCGGCAATGAGGAATAGACGCTTGATCATGGGCCCTTGGAGATGGTGCATACAATCTGTGCAACATATTCAATTGAGGGAGCATTGGCAAGGGAGAAGTCCGCCTGCGGCGGTGCTCGCCTGCGGCGAGCGCAGTATGCTATATGCAATATGCTGTATGCTGTACGGCTGAAGCCGTGTAACAACCGTTGCATATGGCATATGGCATAAAGCGTATTGCGTATGGCGTTGTTCAATACAGGAATTCTTGTATATCTTAGGAAGATTGAACCATACGGATACAACTCACCAGATAGGAGAACCGCATTGTCTACCGTACTGACTGACCTCGAACCGAAATCCCTCTGGACCCAGTTTCATGGACTCACGACCGTTCCGCGTCCTTCGAAGAAGGAAGAAAAGATCCTGGACTACCTGAAAAAGCTCCTGGGAGATCTCGGATATTCTTACGAACAGGACGACACCGGCAATATCGTCGTGCGCAAGGATGCCACGCCGGGATACGAACATGCACCGACCGTGCTTATCCAGGGCCATGTCGACATGGTCTGTGAGAAGAACAAGGACACGGAATTCGATTTCGATAATGATCCCATCAAAGCGTACGTCGACGGCGAATGGGTAACCGCTGACGGAACCACCCTCGGCGCAGACAACGGCATCGGTGTCGCTGCCGGACTGGCCGTACTCGAGTCCAAGGACATGGTGCATCCGCCGATGGAATTCCTCTTTACTGTCGATGAAGAAACCGGCCTCACGGGCGCCAAGGGACTCAAACCGGGTTTCCTCAAGGCAGACATGATGCTCAACCTTGACTCGGAAGAAGACGGTGCATTGTACGTCGGCTGTGCCGGTGGAATGGACACCGCGGGCGTCATGCAGCTCACGATGGGCGACGCTGCAGCAGACTCCGTTGCTATCGAGATCAACATGGGCGGACTCAAGGGCGGCCATTCCGGTCTCGACGTTGCCACGGGTCGCGGCAACGCGATCAAGTTCCTCACCCGTGTTCTGAACGACCTGCGCGCGAAGTACACCGTGCAGTTCTCCAGCATTCTGGGTGGCTCCAAGCGTAACGCCATTCCGCGCGAAGCCGAGATCGTCGTGTACGTGCCGCAGGCCGACGCAGACGCTGTCATTGCCAGCATGGCCGGTTACCAGGAACTCTTCCTCGGTGAGATCAAGACCGTCGAACCCGATCTCGCGCTGACCGCAAAGAAGGTCGAAGGAAACGGAAAAGTTGCCGACGACGCACAGTTCACAGCACTGCTCGAAGCGCTGCAGGCCCTGCCAACCGGCGTGATCAAGATGAGTGCAGACATCGATGGCCTTGTCGAAACCTCCACCATGCTCGCCACCGTCACAATGGACGGAGACAAGCTGACCATCGGGACCAGCCAGCGCAGTTCCGTGGAATCCGAAAAGGCAGACATCGTCGCAACCGTCGGCGCAGTGCTGCGCCTCGCCGGATTCGAAGTGGTGCAGGGCGATGGCTATCCCGGCTGGAAGCCCAACATGGAATCCAGTGCGCTGAAATTCGTCAAGCAGAGCTTCAGCGAACTCTTCGGCGGCGAACCGGAAATCAAAGCCATCCATGCCGGACTCGAATGCGGGCTCATCGGTGAAGTGTTCCCCAACATGGACATGATTTCTTTCGGTCCGACAATCGAAGGCGCGCACTCTCCCGACGAGCGCATCAACATTCCGGCCACGAGCCGTTTCTGGGACCTCGTCGTCAAGACGCTGGAAAACGTGGCGAAGTCCGGAAAGTAA
>PKTF01000098.1:0-1595 GCA_002869275.1 Ignavibacteria bacterium
GCCTCCAGCACACCGTCAATGGTTTCCTGCGGTGAGCGTCCGTTGATCACGCTCGAGAGCGCGGTGTATCCGCCACGGGCCAGATACTGATCAATGCTTTCAGGATCAGCGACGCCGCAGTTCTCGAGATTCATTTTCTGCTGCTTCGCGAAGAACGGCAGTTCGCTGAGGAGCGGAAGTTTCTGCCATCCGTTGTCTTCGTCCGGCTGATCGATGCCGAGAAGCAGCTCTTCGATCACCTCGCCGCCGATGACGGTGCGTTCGATGATGACGGGAATGTCTTTGGCCTTCACTTCGCAGTAGCTGATGCGGGGTTTGCCCGGGAGCTTGACGTCGACGATCACCTCGCGGGCGCAGTAGCCCACGCAACCGACAGGGATGACCGATGCGGTGATGCCCCGCGTTTCGCATTCCGCGACGATGGCATCGTGCAGCGCCTGCGCGCCGTTCGCGAGTCCGCAGGTTCCCATGCCGACAAGGATGACAGGATGCGCATGTTCCTCCATCAGCAGCTCGCGCGTATAGCGACCGAGGCGTTCCGCACTCTTTTCCGCACCTTCGCACTGCTGTCCCTCGTGCACGCAGGTCACGAAATGCGGACAGGGTTTCTCGGCGCTGTGCCAGCAGTTCTCGAAACACTGTTGTGTGAATGCGTTCATGCCGTCACCTCACTGGGCTGCGCCGCTTTCTTCTGGTAGCTGCGGAGCAGTTTTTGCAGGGATTTCGTGGTCAATCCCCCGTGGAACTCCTCGTTGATCGCGATGACCGGCGCGATACTGCAGGCGCCGATGCAGGCCACGGTTTCAATTGTGAAATTCTGATCCTTCGTCGTCTGTCCCGCCTTGATCCCCAGTTCATTCTCCAGCGTTGTCAGGATGTCGAGCGAACCCTTCACATGACATGCCGTGCCGCGGCAGACCTTGATGACGTATTTTCCGAGAGGCTGAAAACGAAATTGATTGTAGAATGTCGCCACGCCATACACACGTGAAACAGGAATATCCACGTGCCGGGCGACCTGCTGCATCTCGGCATCAGGAAGGTAACCGTACTGCTCCTGCACTTCCTGCAGCAAGTCGATGAGACAGGAAGCATCCCGGCGGGGATACTTCCCGTAGACCTGCTGCGTGCTCTCTTGATTCTGCATTTTGATCCTCAACTCTGATTTATCGAGAATTAATTCTCGAACAACTGCATGCAATATACAAAAGAGGCCCGATTAGCGCAATAGATATGAGAAATATTTCTCTAATCTGTCAATGTTGCGCCTATTACGCTAATTAATTCACTATTAGGGCGCGATAATCGTCAACGTTATTGCTTTCTGCGCAACATGCGGCGCTCAAGTGGACTTCCTCTAACTCCGGTAGTCCAGCAAGCGCTGTTCGTGAAGCGGGATTCCCACAGGCGAATGGGAATATGGGCGGTCAGGTGAAGAAAATCGTGCGTTCAGCGAGGCTGAATACTGCTGAGGCGGACTCGCGACAGTCGGAAAACAACTCTCCCGCATAACCCATGAACGAAATTAGCCAGCCGACAAACAGGCACCCGATCAATATCAGGATTGCGACGAATACCTTGAACAGCATTGCCAG
>PKTF01000098.1:1623-3436 GCA_002869275.1 Ignavibacteria bacterium
AGACGCTGCTTACGCTCGATATCTTCGACGGTTATTGTGGTTTTTTTCATATGACGTACAGACGATTCGTCAGATGATGTCCTTGCTCGAACGATTAGTGAACTGATATATGTATATACCGATCATTCGGTCCAGGTGGACAAAACTTTCTGCATTTTTTTCACTTTTATCGCAGCAGCCTTATCGGAAGGGTTTGCACCTCCCCGGAAGACCGTATTCTGAGCAAATACGTGCCCGCAGAGACAGCGGGAAGCATCACCGGGAGCTGAATTCTTCCGGGTGCGGCATGGTGGTCGAATAACGAATAGAGCTTTCTGCCATTCAAATCGAACAGCTCACCATGGATCCAGCCGTCCCGTTGTACGCTGAGATTCACGGTTATGCTCCCCTGGCTGAGCATCGCCGGCTGCGGTGAAACACTTTCCAGACGAAATGCCGAGGGACGCTCTTCCATCCCGCCGATAGGGGTTGGGTCATAGAGACGCGTGATGGTATCCCAGAGTGCAAGACTCGTGGGGACGGAATTCATGACGTCCAAAGGGCTCTCGCCGGCGATCAGAGCAAAGCCGATAATAAGAGAATCACCCGCCGGCAGGTCAATCGGACCGATCGAGAGCAGCTGCGATACGTCGGTGATCTTGCTGACGGGCTGCACGATGCCGGTCGACAGCGCCTTCCACTTCTCTTCCTTGGTAAAGCCGTTGTAAATGCCTATCCGGTCCTCCGCATCGCTGTCGCGGTTGTTGATGCCCCAGTAGGTGTTGCCGTGTTCGGGGGTCAGCAGCACCGTGCCGACAGCCACGGGCGTCCGCGGACGGCCCGTCGTGTCAAAGCAGAGCGCCAGTTTCAGGCTGTCTTTGTACAGGGCGATGTCGGTCTGCGAATTCGAACCGATATCCCAGTCGAAAAAGAGTCCTGCGCAGAAATCCTCGTGCAGGTTCGTCGAGTAATTGTGAATGGTGTAATGCAAAAACACCATGTTCGCCGCCTCGGGACGAGTGAAGGCGAAGCTCTTGAGCGTGACTTCCGTCTGCAGCCGGTACGAGAGTGGCGCATTCGCGTCCCAGTACCTGCCCCAGCCCTCCTGCTCGGCGATCACACCGGGTTCATAGACGCGGTACAGCTCCTCGCCACGAAAATCCTCCATCTGCTGCTGGCTGCCCGTGCGTGCCACATCGACGACGAAAGGCAGCTGGTTGATGATCGCCCCCATCATGGTGGCGCCTTCGAATACGACGTTCTCGCTCTCCCTGTAACGCAGCCCCGAACCGAGCACACCGGACAGGTCGTCGAAGCCGATGTTGCCGTCGTTGGTCAGCGTCACACGGATATCATTGATGTCGTGATCGCGATACGAGGGCTGCTGGATAAAGAATACGCCTCCGTGGTCGTTGTATTCGCCGTCCTCAACCGTGAAGATGAGGTCCACACGGTTATTGGGAACCGCGAAGTCTTCGAGCTGAATGATGAAGGGATCGCCCGCATTGGTGACTTCACCGTTGGAGGGAATCGCCCCGGCATGGAAACTCCCCTGCTCAACCGTTGCGCGGATACTGGGCGTCGAGAGCGTGATCATGGCGTCCTGCGCAGGCTCCAGAAGGTTTTTCCACCTCATGGTCACGGTCAGTTTTTCACCCTGGTCTGGGAAGCCGTCGCCGTTTCCGTAGAGCGAATCGCTGATCGACCATTCCACCAGGCGCACGGCGGGTGAAGACTCGGTCAGCGCACGATATGCGTTGATGCGACCGCGGCCGATCTTTCCTTTATAGTAGGTGAGCTGAATATCGTCGATCGGGTCGCTCGTGACGCGGAT
>PKTF01000230.1 GCA_002869275.1 Ignavibacteria bacterium
ATCCCTTTTGCGTACTCCAGGAGAATTGCAGGATGGCATGAGAAATGGAAAGATTGAGCGATTCCGTACCCCCGCCCGGGATCGTGACGCGCATGCCGGAGGCTTCCATCAGCTCTTCAGGCACCCCGTACGCCTCATTCCCCAGCACAGCGAGTATCGATGATGAATGAGCCACTTCGCCCGGTGCGGTACCGCCTTCGGCGGAAGTGACGGCCAGGCGTCGATTGCTGCGCTCGGCGGCGTCGATCAGCCAGGCGGCCGAAGGGTACTGTCCGATGCGCACATTGAAAATCGCCCCCATGCTGCCGCGCACGACTTTGGGACTGAACGGATCGACGCTGTCGGCCGAGAGCAGCAGCGTGTTCCCGCCGAACCACGCGGTGGAACGAATGATGGTACCCAGGTTGCCGGGGTCGGTCACTCCGTGCAGCGCAAAGAGCGGGAGGCGGTCGTCGGCCTGCTCCAGGGCTGACTCGGGATCGAGAGCGGGCAGTTCCGCCACCGCCGCGATTCCCTGCGGACTGCGTGTGTCCGCCATCCGCTCAAAGAGTTTCGGAGCTGCGATGCGCAGTTCACTCCCACGGGCTTCCGCACTGTCGAGCAGGGCGGCATAGCGGTCTTCCTTCCCCCGTTCGACGATCACCATGCGCAGCGCCGCAGGCGAACGCAGGGCGTCGGTGACCAGGCGTTCCCCTTCGAGCAGCATGCACTGCTGTTCGTCCCGGAATTTCTTCAGGCGCAGTTTTCCGAAGTCCTTCGCCTGCTGCTGTGTGAGGGGTTCCATCATTGGTCAGTTCTGCTTCGCGCCTTCGTTGATCCAGGTCTCAATGCCCTTGAGCTGATTCTCGTTGATAAGGATCGGCACGTCGATCGGATGCGGCAGGCGTCCGTCGATCTTCTGCATGAGCAGGCTGCTGGCCGCGTCGTACGGCGTCACCATGCCCGGCCTTTCGATCAGACCGGTGTAGCTGGTCAGGGTCAGGTTCCCGGCGCGCGTCTGGTCTTCGTGGCAGCCGTAATTCGCGCAGCGCAGATTGAAGTACGGCTGCACGTGGGCCGAGTAACTCACGTCCTTATCAGGAAAGACGATGTCGTCCCCCGGACCGACGCCGTCATCATCACATGAGGACAGCAGTGCAGCCGCGGAAAATGTGATGGCCATCGTGGCGATGAACAGGGTCAGAAAGGCGGTTCGCTTCATGGACGCTTTCCTTTGAGTGTGATTCTGTCTTCGAGCGTGGAAGAGATATTCTTCTGCTTGCGGATATACTCGATGAAGACGTCGCGGTCCACATGCACGGGATAAGCGGGCTCCACGGCGACGTCCGCTTCAGGCAGACCGAAGATGTCATACAGATGTCCGCCCATGTAATTGTTCGTCGTGATGGTGTAGGTCTTGTCGAGCTGCACCGGCGCACCCCCGACTTCCACCTTCAGCGCATCGGAATCTTCCGCGTCATAATTAAAGCTGTAGCGGATTCCGCTCACCTGGCAGAACTCGCCCGTGACCACGGCCTGGTAGCGGATCATGCCGAGCAGCTGCTCACCGGTGACGTTGAAGATCACGAAGTGATTTCCGAAGGGACTGATTTCCCACATGTCGCGCAGGGTGATGGGTCCGGCCTCAAGGTTCTTGCGAATACCGCCCGAATTCTGAAAGGCCACATCGGCCCCGGTGAAATCGCGCATGACATCCGTCTGCCAGTTGCCGATGTTGCTTTCACCGTGGCTGCGACGTTCCCAGTCTGTTTCCAGTGTGCCGATCACTTCGCCGAAACCTTCTTCGACCACGGCTTCGAGTTCGGCAACCTTGGCTGCCATCACCGGGTCTGCCGGCAGTTCCTCGCTGAGCATGGGAATGAGTTCGCCGGTCGATTGCAGTATCGTGCCGGCATCGACATCCACCTCCAGCTGCAGTGCTCCGAGCCATTTTCCTTTTGAACCTGCCTGCACGATGACGGTGCCGTTCACAATTTTTTCGCGCCAGAGCGCCGTGTGTGAATGTCCGCCCACGATCACATCGATGCCGTCCACCTGTGCTGCCAGCACGGTATCGACCTCGATACCCATGTGGCTGAGCACGACGATGAAATTCACCCCGAAGTTTGTTTCCAGTTCGGCCATGGTATGGCGGGTGGTCATCACAGGGTCCAGCACATCGAGGCCGCTGACGTTCTCACGCAGGGAAAGCGAAGCGAGGTCCGGCGGAGCGAGTCCGATCACCCCGATCTTCAGCGGTCCCCGGCGCAGGATGCGATAGCGCGGAACGAAGGGCGCGCCGGCATCCTTGTCCCAGAGATTCGCCGACACGATCGGGAAGGTCACTGTCGGAAGCAGGCGGCGGATGTTCTCCGCGCCGTAATCGAATTCATGGTTGCCGAGCGTCATGACATCGGGCTGCATGAGTTCGAGGATCTCGAACTGCGACGCGCCCTTTGTGATCGAGGAAATCGGCGTCCCCTGGAAGTCGTCGCCCGCGTGCAGGAGCACGACGTGTTCTTCCCCGGCACGGAATTTTTCGACCATATGCTTGATGACCGCGGCTCCGCCGCCGGGTTTGCGTACCTGCTCGCCGTCATCATTTTTCACTCGCATCGTGGTCGGGACGTTCTGCGAATGAAAGTCATTGTAATGCAGGATGGTCAGCTGCAGCGCCTGCTGCGCAGACAGCGGTGCGGCGAGAAACAGGAGGAGAAGAAATACGAAGTGGCGAGCCATCATCATGTCACGGATCGTTGAAGGGTGTGTGTCTTTAATGTACGGCCTTCCCGGAAAACAGAAAATCCGCACGAGGCGGATTTTCGGGCAATTCTTCATGCGGAATCGTGGTAGCGCGTACGGGAATCGAACCCGTGTTTCAGCCTTGAGAGGGCCGTGTCCTAACCGCTAGACGAACGCGCCGGTTCGAAGTCTGTAAATATAGCGGGATTCTGATTAGAAGGCAAGGGGACGTAGGACGTAGGACTTATTCATGGTCACAGGAACAGGCCAGTGAATTCGAGCGGACTTTCTCAAACGCTTCACGGCCTTCGCGGAAGGCGAACCAGGCGATGCCGAGTGAACCGAGAACGTCAAACCAGGCGATGCCGAAGAGTTCGTAGAGTCCGCTGGAAGCGAGGAGGATGAGCGATAGATAGAAGCAGGTTTTCGTGCAGTTGGCATCGGCGATGATGGCGTCGGACTGCAATGCGTGCCCGACTTTCAATTTGGCTTTCATGAGGCCGTACATGGTCAGGATGGAGAGCGAGGATATGATGACCCCGACAATCGTCGTTTCCGGCGCACTCCCCTGCACCACCGTCAGCACGGCTCCTGCGAGGAGTCCGGCGGTGAGCACGTAGAAACTCACCCCGGTAATCCGCAGTGCGGTACGCTCGAAGGAATCTCGCTGCATGACGGGAGCCCGCTTCATGCGCACGATCATATGCGCGATCCCGAGTCCGGAGATCACCTCGACAAAACTGTCCACACCGAAGCCGAGCAGGGCGAGTGTGTCGTCCGTATACCCGAAGTACACGGAAACGAGTCCTTCGACGACGTTGTAGCCGATCGTAATCAGGCTGAGTATGAAAGCGCGGTTCAAGAGTTTCGTCATGGCGATACAACACGATTGTCGGGCGGTCTCGTTCCCACGCTGGAGCGTGGGAACGAGGGATATGGCATACAGCATACAGCATATGGCATATGGCATACAGCATACAGCATACAGCATATGGCATACAGCATATTTTCGCTATCTTTCTGAAACAGGAACAATCGGGAAGCGCATGTCCATTATCCACGCGGAACGCATCAGCAAGGTGTACAATCCCCGCAGCAGCAAGAACGCGGTAACGGCATTGTCGGAACTGTCGCTCGATGTGCGGGAAGGCGAGATCTTCGGTCTGCTCGGACCGAACGGCGCCGGAAAAACCACGTTTATCAAGGTGCTGCTCGAAATCGTCTTTCCGAGTTCCGGAACGGGCTCGATGCTTGGCGAGAAGATCGGCAGCGCCAGGGCCCGCGGGCGTGTGGGGTATCTGCCCGAGAACCACCGCTACCCCGACTTCCTCACGGGTGCGCAGGTGCTGCGCTATTTTGCCCGGCTGAGCGGCGTGGGCGATGGAACGCTCAAGGAACGTGTACACGACCGCCTCAAGCTCGTGGGCATGGAGGAATGGCACCGCGTGAAAATCCGCAAGTACTCGAAAGGCATGATGCAGAGGATCGGACTCGCCCAGGCGCTGATCAACGATCCACAGCTGGTGATTCTCGACGAGCCGACCGACGGCGTGGATCCTCTCGGACGCAAGCAGATTCGTGATCTGCTCATGCATCTGCGCGACGAAGGAAAAACGATTTTCCTCAATTCGCACCTCCTCTCAGAGGTGGAAATGATCTGCGACCGCGTGGCCATTCTCAATAAAGGACGCCTCATTCGTATCGGGACGGTGGAGGAACTGACCACACAGGAAAATCAATACCGCATCGGGATCGAGGGAACGCTCCCCGAAGCGCTGCGGCTCGAATGGGAGGCCACACGCGTGAACGTGGTCGAGGAAGACGGCGGCCTGCTGGTGGCACTCGACGACGTACCGGCGCTCAACACGGCGCTCGACCAGCTGCGCAACCACGGTGTCCTCATCACGGGCATCGCACAGAACAGGCAGAGCCTTGAAGACATGTTCATCGATGTCATTTCGCGGGAGGAAGAAGCATGAAACTCTGGGCCATCATCGAACACACCTTCAGGGAAGGTCTCGCGAGAAAAACCATCCTCGGGTTCTTCCTGATCTCGACCTTTTTCCTGCTCATCGCGATCCTGGGAGCGCTGTTCACCCCTGACACGATCGAACTGCAGAACCCGCAGGGCGCCGCCGAACAGATCAAAGTATTCACCGACACCGACATGCTCCGCCAGGTACAGGCCTTCCTCACCGGCTTCATCAATTTCGCCGCACTCGTGCTCTCGATATTCGCCACGGCGAGCATTCTGCCGAACACCATGGAAAAGGGCAGCATCGACCTGCTGCTTTCAAAGCCCGTTTCCCGTCATGAGATTCTCGCAGGGAAAATCGCGGGCAGTCTGCTCATCGTCTTCCTCAACATCGTCTACTATATCATCGGCATGTGGCTGATATTCGGCGTACGCACCGGTTTCTGGAACATGGGCTTCCTGGCGGTAACGGTGAGCATTACCTACACCTTCGTCGTGTTGTATGGTCCGATGCTCGTCATCGGTATCGCTTCGCGAAGCTCCGCTCTCACCATCATCCTGCTCTATGTCTTCCTTTTTCTTCTCAGTCCGATACTTGAAGGACGCGAAGCCATCTCGCAACTCGCTTCCAGCGATGCGCTGAAGACAATTCTCGACATCGTCTATTATCCCTTGCCCAAACCCGATGCGCTGAGCAACCTCTCGAACAACCTCGTACTGAACCCCGCCTCGTCGTGGAGTTCGGTCATCGATTTCATGCCGGTGTGGACCAGCGCGCTCTCTGCACTCGGGTTCTACACCCTCGCTTTCTACCTCTTCAGGAAGAAGGATTTTTGACCGGAGCGGAAAAACCTGCGAAAATAATCGAATAGTGGTCGTTTGGACTTGCGTCAAGTCAATTCGTCGGTTATTTTAGGTCAAAATTCTATCCCCATCCAGCCATGCATACAGCTTTAACCACCTGCGAGACTGCGGACCAGTCCGATTGACAGTGTTACCCCGGCACGAGTGACACGATGTGCTGATGTCTTGGCACTTGTTACACCTGGCTATACGGAGGTATTATGGAACAGGGCGTAGTAAAGTGGTTCAACAACGCAAAGGGGTTCGGTTTCATCAAGCCTGATGAGGGAGGCGATGTTTTTGTGCATTACAAATCCATCGAGGGTGAAGGCTATAAGAAGCTGAAAGGCGGAGAAATCGTGGAATACGAAGCCCAGCTCGGTCCGAAAGGCATGCAGGCCACGGTCGTGCGCCGGCTTCCGGAAAACGTCGTCGTTGAAACACTGATGCTGTAGCCCGCTCGTACCGCACGAAGCGGTGCGTGCGGCGCTCGTACATCACAAATGGTAGAAACCTCTCCCTCAGCCGGAGAGGTTTTTTTATCCTGTTTTTTCCCGTAGATTTCCATGATACGGCCCCGGGCCGCCATTCGTTCGCCTGGATTCCGATCTGCGCCTGTTTTCCGCGGTGATCCTTTTCCGGGCCGCGTCAGAGGGTCTCGGAGCGAATTGAACCTTCCTGAAAGTGTTTGATGTTTTCCACGCTGGCAAATATACTTTCCGTCTTCCGCATGCTGCTCTCACCGGTGTTCTTTTTTCTGATCATCGCAGAGGCGGCCTACCTGCGCCAGGCCTCGCTCGCCGTGTTTCTCATCGCGGCGGTGACGGACTGGTACGACGGCGAAATTGCGCGGCGCAGCGGCACGGTGACGAATATGGGGAAATTTCTCGATCCGCTTGCCGACAAGTTTCTCACCTCGTCGGCCTTCCTCGCATTCGCATTCCTCGACCTCGTGCCCTGGTGGATGGTGATCGTCATCGTCATCCGTGACTTCGTGATCACCGTACTCCGTTCCATCGCCGAGAGCCGCGGCGTGCATATCACCACCTCGAAATTCGCGCAGTGGAAGACCTTCATCCAGATGGCCGTGTTGTATTACTTGCTGCTGCTCATCGTGGGCGGGGAAACCGGCTGGATCCACGAGGCGGCAGGCGGTGTGATCGACACGCTGCTGGAACCCACGCTGGTCTGGCTGCTCATGTTTGCCGTCACGCTGCTGACCATTCTGGCCGGGATGCAGTATTTCATCGATAATCGCCGCTTCGTGGCAGGCCTGATCACGGGGCGCAAGGAGTTCGCGAAGTGACTAATCCCACGCCGGCCCCCACATTTGCCGGCAGGCTTCTCCATGGCTACTACCACCTGATCGGCACCTTTGTCTTCACCGGACACGCGCCGATCGCTTCGGGTACCGTCGGTTCGGCCGCGGCGCTGCTGCTGTTCTGGTTCCTGCCCTTTACCGAAAACGGTACGCTCGCCATCCTGATCGCCTTCACCGCTCTTTTTCTCGGTCTGCCCGCGGCCCGGGTGCTCGAACAGAAGCACGGAGACGACCCCTCGCTGGTCGTGCTCGACGAGGCGGTGGGAATGTGGATCGCCGTGGCGTACCTCCCGAAGATCTGGTGGGTCATGCTTGCCGCCTTTCTCCTTTTCCGGCTCTTTGACATCGTCAAACCGCAGCCCGCGCGCTATTTCGACCGCATGAAAGGTGCCGGGGGCATCATGATGGACGATGTCATCGCCGGTGTCTATGCTAATATTGTCATGCAGCTCGTGCTGCTCTTCCTTTGACCACGCTTGTCTCAGGCAGGCGTCATTCCGATATTGACGCCATGTATCATTAGTTCCAGAAAGGTCGCGGTATGAAAAAGCTCTGCATTGCGCTCGTCCTCCTGCTTCTCACCACCGCATCCGCCTCTGCCCAGGAAGAGGAATACCGTCCGAACCGGCGCCAGCGCGGCGGCGGCATCGTGGGAGGCGGCGGCGGAGTAACCTCAACATGGATGTTCATGAACACGGGGAAGCTCAATTCCGCACTGGCGGAAAAAGGCTTCCCAACGCTGAGCGAAGACGGACTGTTCATGTTCGGCGGACAGGGCCACGCCTATATCATGCTCATCCCGAACCTGCGCATGGGCGGAATGGGCTTCGGAGGCGGTTTCGAAGAACGGCGTGATCTCGACGGGCTGTATCAGTCCACCAAACTCGATGTTTCTGCCGGGGGCGTGACAATCGAATACGTGATTCCCGTGGGTCGCCTGCACTTCGCCGTGGGCGGAATGCTGGGCGGAGGCTCATACACACTGACGCTCACGCAGGCGGAAAACGCGGGCAAAACGTGGGGCGGACTCTTTCCCACCGAACTGGAAACCTCGTCCGACCGGCGGCATGAGCTCGAGCAGAGCTATTTCGCGTGGCAGCCGTGGCTGACCGTGGAGTATGAGCTGCACCCGTTCGTGATCGTGGGTCTGACCGGTGGCTGGTACGGCAGCAGCGGAGGCGACTGGCGTCTCGACGAGCAATTCGACGTCGAACAGATGCCGGACTTCGATTTCAATGCGCCGTTTGTACGCCTCGGCCTGACGTTTGGCCTCTTCCTCGGAGAAAACTGACACGATGCGCATACGCTCGTACGCGAAAATCAATCTCGGCCTGCGCATCCTCGGGAAGCGATCCGACGGCTTCCATGATCTGCATACGATCTTTCACCGGGTCGATCTGTTCGATACGCTGACCTTCGAGGTTGTTGACGGCGGCATTTTGCTGGAAACCAACCGTGACGATCTGCCCACCGACAGCGGCAACCTCTGTGTGCGTGCTGCTGAAGCGCTGCTCAGGCGCTACCCCGACCGCGGCGTGCATATGTACCTTGAAAAACGCATTCCCGCCGGCGCCGGACTCGGCGGCGGCAGTTCCAACGCTGCCGCGGTCCTTCGGGTCCTGCCCGGCCTGCTCGACCTCCGCATCAGCGAAGACCAGCTCCGCGAAGTGGCGGCCGCTCTCGGATCCGACGTCCCGTTCTTCCTGCAGGACGGCAGTGCCGAGGCACGAGGACGCGGAGAGCTGCTCGAGTATTTCGCGTTCGACGCACCGTGGTGGATCCTGCTGGTGGTTCCGCCGATTCACGTCTCCACCGCATGGGCGTATGCCAATCTCGAATTGCGGGACAACACGGGCGCCCCGGATTTGAGAGATGCGCTGTTCGCGGCGCGGTCTGATGCATCGGCCCTTGCCGACCTTCTGCAGAACGACTTCGAGCGCAGCGTCATCCGCGCACACCCCGGCATCGGAACGGTGCGCACCGCCATGCTCGACCACGGTGCGCTGGGTGCGTTGATGAGCGGCAGCGGTTCTTCGGTATTCGGCCTGTTCAGCGACGAAGAAAGCGCGCGCGCCTGCGCGGCGGAGTTCGATGCGTCGCATGTCGTCTCCCTGACAGAGCCACATTTTTCCCCAGGCCATATTGTTGTCGATTCGTAACTTTTACGTACAATACCGTGTTGATATGACAGACCGGGATCTATTCCTTTTCAACTGAAGAGTATTCATGACAATGTTCCAGCCGCGTTCGATCTTCCTGCTTCTCGTGTTCCTCATCGGATTCTCAGCCTGTTCAGACGACGATCCCGTGCAGATCACCCACTATTATAATCCGGTGTGGACGCCTGACGGCAAAACCGTCGTGGCGGGCATCTGGCAGTACCTCGATTCCGGCAGCGATGCGGTAACGGGACCGTGGATTGACCCCGGGACACTTGCCGTGTATGATATGGAAATAGAGAGCCAGTCGGTCATCACCCTTCCCGTGGGAACGGTCCATCGGCTGTACAGTTTCGATCCCAGCGGCATGGCCCTCGCCTTTGTCGAGGACGCCATAGGGTTCTACAGCCTCGACGGCAGTGAGCTGCTCCGCTACTCTCCGTCCGCGGGCGGCACGCCGATGCATCTCGCTTTCAACAACACAGGCAACAGTTTTGTGTGGACCGGCGCGACAGCGAATGAATACACGGTGAACACGACACAGTACAACAGTACCGGCTGGTCGATCGAGGATGAATCGACCCTGTTCAGCATCCCCCGTGAATCCCCGATCATCGCCCTGGCACTGACCTCCCAGCGTTCGGTGGCATTGCGTTTCGCCGATGGCGTCGTGCGTGAATACGACTTCGACGGTGCCCTGCTGAACACCTTTACCACCACGCCGTTCGATACGGAGAATCCCTGGCAGCAGAGACTGATGCTGTATTCGCTCAACGGCATACGCCTCCTCTACTTCCGTGACGGCTCCGGATTGCATCGCTTCGACCTTGAGTCCGGTGAGTCGCGTCAGCTGGTCAAGGGTGCGGTAGTCGACATGGATGTGCTGGCCTCCCGCGCGACCATGGTGTACGAGACCGGAACAGGCGATGTGTGGATCGCGACGACGGATGCGAGTCCGCTCACCCGCATCGCCCCTCAGAACCTGATGCCCCGTTTCTCCCCCGCGGGCAATGGCATCGCGATGGTCGC
>PKTF01000106.1 GCA_002869275.1 Ignavibacteria bacterium
CCGTGGACTTTCTTCCTCACATAGTACTTGTCACCCACAACACTCAGCACATCCATATCGATGGTCGACGGAGGTGGCGGCGGAGTCGAAGTCGTGGCAGTCTCCGTATTGCTGTACCCTGAGTTGCCGCCGGAGTTGTAGGCATAGACACGATAATCGTATGACGTGCCAGCCGAGAGGCCACTCTCGGTAAAGCTTGTGACATCCGCGCCTGTTGAGCCGACCTGCGTCCAGGTGCCGCTGATATCGCGTTCGACGCGATATCCGCTTTCACCGGAAACATCATTCCAGCCCAGCGTTACCGACGAGGTCGTCGCGGCAGTCTGCGTGAGGCCAGTGGGGGCGGCCGGCGGTGAAGGCGGTGTGACAGGTCCCGTAATCTGGCTGTAGAGCAGAAGGTTGGGCGAACCGGTGCCGATGTTGTTGAGCACACCGCTGGTGGCGCCATTCTTGATCGCCGCTTCCACCTGCGCGGGCGTTGCGGTCTGGTTGGCTTCCAGGTACAGCGCTGCGACGCCGGCGACATGCGGTGAAGCCATCGACGTACCCGACCAGCTGGCATACGAGGTCGTTGAGGTCATCGTGGAAGAATAGATACTCGATCCCGGCGCGAAGATATCGACACAGCTGCCATAGTTGGAGAACGAGGAGCGGTAGTCGCTGCTCGTGCTCGAGCCCACGGTCAGAGCGCTAGCCGCTGATGCCGGTGACTTCGTGCAGGCATTGGTGTTGTCGTTACCCGCGGATACCGCGTACACCACACCGGCAGCCACGGAGTTGTTCACGGCCGTGTTGAGTGACGTGGAGTATCCTCCACCGAGAGACATGTTGGCGACCGCGGGAGAAGTATGATTTGCGGTTACCCAGTCGATACCGGCGATGACCGCGCTGTAACTTCCCGAACCGTTGCAGGCCAGGACCCTGATCGGGTAGAGCGAGACGCCCTTCGCGACACCAACCGTTGTTCCGCCGACAGTCCCGGCGACATGAGTTCCATGTCCGTGGCAGTCATAGGCCCAATCGTCGTTGTCGATGAAATCCTTACCACCGATTACTGCTCGACCGAAGTATTCGGCATGATCCCAGCGGATCCCTGAATCGATAATGTATACCGTGACACCGGTGCCGTCGGTCTGGTAGGTGTATGAATAATCTCGCGGGAGATTGTGCTGGTCGATGTGATCGAGTCCCCAGCTGGGCGGACTGGTCTGTGTCGTTCCCGCGGTCACGACGCCATCGGGTTCAATGTAATCGACAAGAGGATTACGGCTGATGCCTTCCAGTGCGGCCTCAGGGATCGTTGCTGCGAAGCCCTTCAGGGCGTGGCGATAACGGTAGTGCACCTTTGTGCCGTTGCCGCGCGTTACCTCGTCAACGATGACATCTGGATTTCCGACGCCTTCCTTGAAGACGACGATGTACCTGTCGGTCAGGTCCATGGCGCGATCGGATTTGGCAAAGGTTGCGGTTTCACCATTGGAGGGATCCGTTGCGGAAACCGGATCACCGGCCTCCTCGCTGCAGGCGGATACCAGCAATACCATGGCGAAAAGCAGATATAGACGCGTTCTCATACAGACCTCCTGTATACTGCGTGTGATGTGAAATCTATCGAATACAATTCGTATGTCGAATAGGAACGGGCGCGCATCGATCCGATACGCGGAGTGCATTCCAATTATGTACTGACGGGCGTTACATGAATAGAATACCGAAATACTTTAATTAATGCCAGAGAAATATCGACGACGGCGGGACGTTGATTTCACCCACATTGTGTAGCGCTTCAGTTATGAAAACGCCGTGGCGGTCTTATTTCGCCGGCAGGTCCGACGCGGAACATGAGGGTGTACTTGCAGTCAATGTAGCACGGACACAACTAAAAGGGAATCTGGATATTGACATTTTTGATGGCAAGCAATATATTCCGGATAAGTCAATCTGTTACTACAGAACATGTCTCCAGTACGGACACCGCCGTTGTGGTCGGGTTCCCTTTTGTCGTTTGCGTGATCCTTAGACGGCTCGCGGACAAATGGTCGGAGCGCATCGGCGCATGCCTGATAGATCCTCGATCAATTCAGAAGGAGAACACTTATGACAAACATGACGAACAAGGGAGTTGCAGTACGAGCGTTTGCGATACTGCCGTTGCTGCTCTTTCTCATCAGTACGCAGACATGGGGGCAGGTAACGCCTGTCAACGCTTCAAACCTGACATCCATTTACGACATCCAGTACACCACGAATCCCTCGGGCGACTCGCCCTTGTACGGTCAGACCGTCACGATCCGCGGCGTCGTGACGGCCATCTTTGTCGGCGGATTTACCGTGGCCGAGGCCGAAGGTCCCTGGCGTGCGATATACGTGTACACCTATAACCATGGCCCGAAGCGCGGACACAAGGTGCAGCTGACCGGGAGGGTGACGGAATATTGGGGCCTCACAGAAATCGTCGATGTCAGTGATTATCACCTGCTTTCAGTCAAACAGCCGAATCATATCAAGCCGGTGACTATACCTCTGGGTGCCGCCGACCAGGAATCCTACGAATCCATTCTGGTAACCGTGGAAAACGTTACCGTGAGCGGCGCGGACTGGCATCCTTACAATTACTGGGTGGAGTGGATGATCAGCGATGGCAGTACGCAATTGCGCTGCAGCTACAAAAGGGACTATATGTACTTCCCCGGCTACGGTGATTTTCTGCAGTCGGTAACAGGGATCGTCCTGTATGATTACGGAGAGCGAAAACTGCAGCCCCGTGAGACTGCCGATATCAGAGGCACCGTTATTCCGCACTACGCTTTGCGTGGCACCGTGGTGACGATGAACAAGCAGCGGAAGATCATTTCAAACGGATACGTGGAAATCCTCGGTGACCGTATCATCAAGGTATCGCAGAACAAGCCCGCCTGCGATCTCGTGTACGATGTCGAAGGGTATATTCTCCCGGGCCTGATCGACGCACATAATCACCCTTACTGGAATGTGTTTGGTCATATTCCTTTCGGAACGACGTTCAATAACCGGTATGAGTGGCAGGCGAGTCCGATGTACGATCTGTTCGGTCAGCAGTACGACGGCGTGATTGATTTTCCAGGTACCTGGCTGCCGTTTCAGGACTTCAACATCATAAAGCTGGGAGAAATCCGCTCGCTCGCGGCCGGGACGACTACATGGCAGGGTGTGAACTGTAATGGCGTCAACTGGTCTGAGAACTATGCCTCGCAGGGTATCGGCATCAACAACGCCGAACGTTTCCCTGCCCGGATCATACATGTCGTGAAACCGCTTTCATCTTCAAATCTCTCGAAATGGCCACAGTGGCTGGGCGAATACTGGGAGCGGTTCATGGTTCATCTTTGCGAGGGCAAGGACGCCAGTTCGCTTGCGGAATTCTATGTCGCCAATGTGAACGGGTTGGTTGATGACCGGCTCTCCGTGATTCATGGTGTCCCCCTCACTGCCACGGAATACGCCATCATGGCGGCGGGAGGTTCGAACCTTGTGTGGTCTCCCAAGAGTAATGTGCTGCTCTATGGCACGACGGCGAACATTCCGGCGGCGCTGAATGCCGGAGTGACCGTCGCGCTCGCGCCGGACTGGACCGAATCCGGTGAATTCAACATTCTTGACGAGTTGCGCTTCGCCGAAAGCTGGAGCAATGCAAACTGGAGCGGTCAGATTTCCGCACTGCAGTTCACGGAGTTTGTGACGGTTAATGCCGCCCATGCTTTGGGATTGCAGGATCGCATCGGATCGATCGAGGAGGGGAAGCAAGCCGATCTCGTTGTCATTCCGCAGTTTTCTGAGGATCCATACGCAGACCTACTCGATACGGAAGCGAAAGATGTGACGCTGACGGTAGTGAACGGTCGGCCGATGTACGGCAATCCAACCCTGATGCAATCCTTTCCTTTTCTTTCGGACATGGAATCAGTCTCCATCTGCGGGGTGCCAAAAACAATGGCATGGGTGGTCTGGTCAGGTTTCGCTCTTGAGGGGGCCGATCCGGTTTCCCTCATTCTCAATGATCTCGTAACAGCATATCAGGCGACCACGCCGAAGGTCGCCCCATTCGCGCACTACGATCAATGCACGGTCATCCCGAAACGGGGCAATGATCTCAAGGAGATCGTGCCTGCGGCATTTATCCTGGAGCAAAACCATCCGAATCCTTTCAATCCCACGACGGCCATCGGATTCTCTCTGCCCGTCGACTGCGAGGTGCACCTGACGGTAATCGATGCGCTGGGACGTCACGTGGAAACACTCCTGGATGAGACACGTGGCGCGGGCCGGCATACGGTGACATTCGATGGCAGCCACCTCCCGAGCGGAATGTACCTCTGTACGCTGGCCGCAGGGGACACACGATTGACGAAATGGATGACGCTAGCGAAGTAGCGTTTTTCCTGCCAACCTCTAAACGGGAGCCTCCGCGGCTCCCGTTTTTTGTTCCCGGTTAACGACTTGCATTTGAGCGTCGAAATCCGGTTATTTCAAATGTAAATTATCCAAATTGAAAGCAAGTCGCGAGATGGAGCCTGAACGCTTCTCTCGTACCCGAAGAAACACAGCACCTGGCGGCGCGATATGAACGCGTACCGGCAGGATTTATATAGATGGAGGCTTCTCATGAACATTTGTATCCGCATTCTGGCCGTGGCCATGCTTTTCGCGGCCCCGTCGCTTTTCGCCACAACGCACACCGTGTCTAATTCCGGTCTGGCGTTCAGTCCGAGCAGCATCACCATCAGCGTGGGCGATACCGTGGTGTTCAGCATCAGTAGTTCGCATGACGCCGTGGAGGTCAGCCAATCTACGTGGAGCGCCGGGGGCAACACACCGCTCAGCGGAGGCTGGTCGGTGGGCTTCGGTGGAGGGACCGTCGTTTTCACGGCACCCGCGACCCACTATTATGTATGCACGCCGCACGCCTCGCTGGGTATGAAGGGAACAATCACCGTGGAGCAGACCTCCATCACAACCGGTACACTCGCGCAGTCGAGTTTCTGCAGCGGGGACGGCGTCACCGTACCGTTCACCGCCACGGGCACATTCCAGAATGGCAATGTGTACACGGCGCAGCTGTCTGATGCCGCAGGTGGCTTCGCATCGCCGGTCGCCATCGGTACCCTGAGTTCCACGACATCAGGACAGATCAATGCGACGATTCCCGCGAATACGCCATCCGGCAGCGGCTACCGTGTTCGGGTGATTTCATCCCTGCCTGCTGTCACCGGAAGCGACAATGGCAGTGACCTCGCCATCGCGCAGATTCCGACGGCGTCGATATCACCCGCGGGACCCACAACGTTCTGCGAGGGCGGCAGCGTGGTGTTGAATGCGACCATGGGACCTGGCCTGACCTATGTCTGGAGGAGAAACAGCACTGTCATTCCCGGTGCCGGCGCTTCGAGCTACACTGCTTCCGAGAGCGGCCTCTACGCGGTCGAAATCAGCAGCGGTGGCTGCAGTTCGACGTCGAGTCCGCGTCCGGTAACCGTGCTGCCGGGTAACCCCACAACCTTGACCTGGACAGCTGGTGTGGATACCGACTGGGGCACCGTTGGCAACTGGAACAGCCAGTGCGCCGTACCGACAGCAGGAGACACGGTGATCATCCCCGGAAGCCTCCAGCCTCCGACGGGAATCCCGACCCTCTCGCTGGCGCGGCTTGTCGTGAACAATGCCGCCGGTATTACGCTGACATCCGATCTTGAAATTACCGGCAGTCTTGTATTGACCAATGGCAACGTGACGCTCGGGAGCGCCAGCCTGTCTCTGTCGGGCAGCGCCAGCATCAGCGGTGCAGGAGCCTCCAGCTTCATCGTCACAGACGGCAGCGGCGAACTGCGGCAGGCTTCCCTCGGCAGTGGCGGTCGGACCGGCGCGGTACTCTTCCCGGTCGGCAGTAACGGCCTGAGCTATACTCCTGTCCTTGTACAGAACTCCGCGACAGCCGATGAATTCCGCGTACGCGTGAGCGATGACGTACTGACGGATGGCGGCAGCGGATTTCCGTTGTCGACGAACGTGGTGGATAAGACCTGGTTCATTTCCGAAGCGAGTCCGGGAGGCAGCAGCGCCGATCTGACGTTTCAGTGGAACGGCAGCGACGAACTGCCGGCGTTCACACGCGCTTCCTGCTGGATCGCGCACCATGACGGCATGCAGTGGCTCCCGCTGCAGTCCCTCGGCGCGGCCACGGGTGGCATGCCCTATCAGCGGTCTGTCTCCGGCGTCAGCAGCTTCTCGCCCTTCGCCATCGGTGATGCCTCTTCGCCGCTCCCGGTCGAATATCGTACACTGGCCGCGGACGTGATCGACGGCAGCGTCATGCTGCGCTGGGAAACGGAATCGGAGACGGGCAATGCCGGCTTCGACATCCAGCGCCGTTCAGGAACCGCGCATGTCTGGAATACACTGCATTATCTATCCAGCCGAGCGGCAGACGGTGGATCCGCGCGCTACACGTTTGTTGATCTGCCGCCCGCCGGCGGCGAATGGGTGTATCGGCTCCGTCAGATCGATCACGACGGTTCGGAGGAGTACTCCCCCGAGTTGCGTGTGAACTTCAACGCTGCGGCACGAGCCCTCGCGATAACATCGATGTATCCGCAGCCCGTGAGCCAGTCCGCTGCGCCGGTCACCGAAGTATCGTTCTCCACACCAGATGACGGTGCGGCCACGCTGGACGTCTTTAACCTTCTCGGTCAGCAGGTCATGACCGTGTTCAGCGGCAGCGTTCGCGCCGCGGGGCAGACCGTCGTACGTTTCAACACAGCGGACCTTCCTCCAGGCGTTTACATTATGCGTCTGGGGCATGGGAACAATTTCACGCATCGCCGTTTCGTGATCTCGCGCTGACCGGCGATTCGGATTCAGGCATCAGACGGCGTCCCTCGGGACGCCGTCTTTTCTATTGTGCTCCGCGGTCACATTGGCTATACTGCTGGCAACCGTTCGACGTGCAACGAATGAATCATGCTGGTACTCATGAAACTCACCGCTTCCGTTTTCGCCATTGTTATCCTTGCCACGCTCCCGCTGCGCGCACAGTACATCCCGGCGTCTTCCTACCTCCAGTATCCGAATATCAACATTCTTTACGCTGACAGCTGCGCGGCGTTCTGGCTTCAGACGTGGGACAATGGTACAGGTGGATTCTATACCAATGTCGATCGCGACGGAAGCCTTCTTACCTCGTGGGGAAACAACAAGAACATGCTCACGCAGTCGCGGAATGCCTATGGCCTGACGAGGGCGTTCATGCTCACAGGCGATACGGTCTATCTCGCCGCGGCGCGCAGCGCGCTGCAGTGGATGTATGAAAAGGCCTGGGATCCCGTCTACGGCGGCTGGTACGAGGAGATCGGAGCGTCTGGACATCCGGTCGACCGGAAGGCGGAGAAAACGGCTTTCTATCAGCACTACGCACTGCTGGGTATCGCCGCGTATTACGAGGCTACGCGAGATACACTCGCGCTGAGCTGGCTCGAGAGTGGATACGCTCACCTCGAGCGCGTGTTCTGGGATGACCGCTCTTCACTAGAAGGATACTACGATCGCACCGACTACCGCGGTGAAAATCCCGCCGGCAAAAGCTTTAACGCAACGGTCGACGCCATCACCACACATCTGCTTTCGCTCTACACGCTGACCGAAGATCCGCGCTATCGTACACGCCTCGAGGAACTCGCCCGACAGATCCACCAGCATCTTGTCGGCAGTATGTCCGGACAGGCGATCGGCTTCGTGGAGAAGTTCGATTCCGACTGGAACGAGAACACCGGGGAGACCCTGACGCTGATGGGACATGTGCTGAAAGCCGGCTGGTGTCTCGGCCGCATTCATCAGCTGTTTCCGGATACGGCGCTGGTCTCGTCGGCTGCGGTCCTGATCGAGGATGTCTGGCGCAGCGGCTATGACCACAGTTACGGTGGTCCGTTCAAGGATTACAATCGCGTGACCGGCGACATGCAGTTGTGGGGATTGCCCGATCCTGCCAAGGCCTGGTGGCAAATGGAGCAGGCCATCGTGGCCGGACTCGAACTCTACGATATCACCGGGGAGGACTGGTACCTGCAGATGGCCGATGAGACTATCGATTTCTATATGCGGCATTTCGTGGATCATACATACGGCGAGGTGTTTGCCGACCGCACGCACTCGGGCGGACTTGCCTGGAACGAAGCGAAAGGCAGTGGTGGGAAAGCCGGGTATCATTCCATCGAGACGGGCTTCTATTCCTATATCTACGGCAGCCTGTTCCTGAAACAGTGGCCGTTCACGCTGTACTACCGTTTCCAGCCGTCCGCGGCGGAGCGCCGGCTGAAACTGACTCCGCTGGCGGTGGCGGACACGAGGCTCCGCATCGTCGAGGTGTGGAAAGACGGTATGCCGCATGGGGAGTATGACGCAGCGGGGAGGATGCTGCGCATTCCGGCCGGCGATGGCGGTGTCTACAGCGTCACGTTCGCTCCCGCAACAACGGGTATTGCCGAGGGAGTGCGACCTTCCCCGGCAGATCTCGCTCTCGAGCAGAATTCCCCGAACCCCTTCGGCGTGGGAAGCCTCGCTGGGACGCACTCAACCGCGTTGCGATTCCGTGCGCATGCAGCGTATGCCATTTCGGTATATGATATGCTCGGACGGCGGGTTCGCACGCTCGCCGAGGGACGTGCCCACTTAGGCTGGCGCACAGTGTATTGGGAGGGAAAAGATGACAGCGGGCGTCCGCTGCCCACGGGAAGTTATTTCTGCCGGCTCGTTACGAAAGACGGCACGCAGACGCGCAGGATGCTGCTGCAGCGCTGATCAGTCGCTGCCGGAGGACTCCGGTAGTGACCGCATTTCAATGCCTGGAACGGTCAGTGCGAATCCACTGCCGAAAGCCTGTGACGGTGTCCAGACACCCGGCTGCACGCCATTGTCGAGAACGCGTGGAAGAATTGCGAGAGTGCTCTCCACGGTCGTGGTATAGCCTTCAGGAGTCCGCATCAGCAGTGTACGCTGTTCCCCTCGGTCATTCCATGCATCTCCCCGGAGGTGATATTCGCCGGACTCTCTCTGCCGGGTATCCGGCCCCTTAACGAAGTTCGAGATGAGTATCTTGCTCAGTCTCAGGACGCCGCGGTTTCGGAATATGGCACAGATGGGAGTCCGTATCGCACGCATGGTGATGGCGGAAGGAAACGGTACGCCTCCATACACTTCAATCTCGGGAATACCGGTGCTATGCCAGGCGGAAGATATATCGCCCCAGGGTATGCTGATGGTGTTGCACCTCTCGTGATCGAACTGCAAGCGCTGCATTTTCCAGACATGAGGGACCTTTTCGATCGCGCCGTTTTTACGGACTGCGCCGCAGCGCGGGAGCGCCTCGAGCGTCGCTTTCCAGGTTCCCGGACTCTGATAGATCTTGCCGCAGAAGGCCAGGCGCAGCCGCGCTGCATCGGGGAGCTGCTCTTTGAGCATCATCGCGAGGCAGTCCGTCGGTACCACGTCATACCCTGATCCCGGCAGGGCGGTAATACCTGCGGCACGAGCTTCTTCGCTCCGCGAGAACAGGTATTCGAGCACGGGAATTTCGCCGGTAACGTCCATGTAATGCGTCCCGCCGGCGAGGCAGGCCTCGATCATAGGCCGTGCCGTCTGCGAGAACGGGCCCGCGCAGTGTATCACGACATGTATATCGCGCAGGCTTTCGGTCGCGACATCAATATCCTCCAGGGAGAACACGCGGTACGGACAATCCAGCGCTGTCGCCAGCTCCAGGATCTCCGACTCATTGCGTCCCGCCAGCACGGGCTTCATTCCACGTCGCACGGCCTCGACCGCGATCAGCCGTCCTGTATAGCCATTCGCACCATAAATCATCCATTGCCGACTATCGGATGGAAAGGCCGGGGGTGTTTGCTGTCCCATGCGTCTTCTCCTTTACCAGTGGATTTCATGGCATAAGATGCAATGCGGCGGGACAAGAGTTGTCATGGAGATGTCAAAAAC
>PKTF01000231.1 GCA_002869275.1 Ignavibacteria bacterium
GAAACGTGCTTTCCAGCCGTAACCACCGATCACGTACACGAATTCGCTCCATTCCGTACCCGGAGGCGGTGCCGGCACGCCCGGACTCGTATTCGCCGGAAACGTCGGAGGTCCTCCGTTCACCGCATTGAGCTTATAAGGATGCCCGGTCTTCATATACTCTTCGTAGATGTTATATCCGGTGTTTGCGTTCACGTTGTCGTGGCAGGTCTTGCATCGCTGCGAACCCACATAATCGGGCATCGTACGGATGCCATTGGTATGGATGTCTTTCGCATACGTCGAGGCCCATGTCACGTCCTTCGACTGATGACAGCCAAGACAGGCGAAATCGAGCGTCACCGCCGCGAGGCCGTCATTGTCAAGGGCCACTGCCGAACCGTCTTCGGTGAACATCGCATCTTTGGTCACTGCATCGGTGTTGATCTTAAAGATATGCGTCTTCACGTCACCTTCCCAGCCGTTACCCTTCTGCTTGCCCACGGCCGACTTGCTCGCCATCGACATGTGACAGTCGATACAGTCGATGTTCTTCTCCATGCCGTTGACGTAGATCTTGTGGTCCGGGTGACAGCTCGAGCATTCCTTGGTGATGGCCTTGAGTCCTTCACCTGCTGCTTCGGGGTAGCGGCCTGCGATATGCGTATCATGGCAGGTACCGCACAGAAGCCCGGTGCCATGCTTCGAGGCCATCATCTCGTTGAACTGCTCATGATGCTTGATGTAGCCGCCGGAGGCGGGAATGGCGTTCGTCCGACCGCCGCGCTGGTGGCAGTCACCACAACGCTCATGGGTCAGGTCACGACCCTGGTTCGGCAGCTTGACGCCCGAGGGATTCGCCACGTGGTCGCTTCCCGGACCATGGCAGCCCTCGCAGCGGACGCCGGGTTCACTGAAGGTACCCAGATCTGCGGTCTGCGCGTTCCAGGATCCGTCAGGGGAATTGCCCGTTGTATGGCACTGGAAACATGATTCGTTGTAGGCCTTGTCTTCCTGATAATGATATGCCACCCAACCCTGTGTCTCCAGGTTGTACTGCGCCTCCTCGGTGGTGGTGAATATCTTGCCGTCCGCTTTGATAAAGCGTGCCTTCCACCCGTAGCCGCCGATCACGTATACGAATTCGCTCCAGTCCGTTCCCGGAGGAGGAGCCGGTACGCCGGGACTCGTGTTGTCGGGATACATCGGCGATCCACCGCTTACAGCGTTCAGCTTGTACGGGTGGCCGGTTTTCATGTACTCTTCCCAGATGTTGTATCCCGTGTTGGGATTCACGGAGTTGTGACAGGTCATACACCGGCTCGAGCCGACGTAATCCTGAGCGATCGCCCAGGAAGTCCAGAGACTCAGAACGAATCCCGCTGCGATGCATACAAATAACATTCTTTTCATAATGTGCTCCTGTATAGACGAGGTGCGCGTTTCCAGTACAACCGGACATTTCGGATATGTACAGTCGTAAAGAGCAGAAGAAAAGATTAGAGGACAATTAGAGCCGGATTAATTCGGGCACTGGTGGGAAACACGCGCGATCTCATGAGGACTCACGGTGTGGCTGTGAAAATACTGCGAACGGCAGCGAATGAGTGCTTGTGCGGAAACAACGATGTCTCGTGTTCAGGAAAGCGGCAGAAATACGCTGAACGTACTGCCCCTCCCCGGCGTGCTTTGGAGGGTTATGCGCCCGTCGTGCATATCGACGATCCATTTTGCGAGCGAAAGCCCAAGACCAGCCCCACCCTGGCGTCGTGCCATGGCCTTGTCTACTCGGTAGAAACGGTCGTAGATGCGATGTTGCTCTTCCGACGGAATACCGATCCCGGTATCGGTGATATCGATACGGGCCATGCTGGGCTTTTCGCGCAGTGTTATTCGTACTGTCCCCCCGGGACGATTGTACTTGATCGCATTTTCGATCAGGTTCAGAAACAGCTGCACGAGCATGACGACGTCACCTTTGACGGTCTGTACGGGAAGAAGATTGCTCTCGATCTCAATCTCGCTCCCATCGGCCAGGTGACGCGCTTCGCTGGTGATTTCTTCGAGCAATGGAAGCAGTTCGACGGGTTCGCGTTCCAGCACCAGAGCCTTGCTGTCAATTTTCGCCATGACAAACAGACTTTCCACCGTTTTGGCGATACGCTTGACTTCCTCAAGGTTGCTCTCGAGTACAGAACGGTATTCCTCGGGCTCCCGCGGCTGCTGCAGTATCACCTCCAGTTCGCCCTTGAGAATCGTCAGAGGTGTGCGCAGTTCATGCGAAGCGTTGGCGGAGAACTGTTCCAGCTGTGAGAACGAGTTCTCGAGGCGCTCGACCATGTTATTGAGCGTGGTGACGACGCGGTTGATCTCGTCATCCGTCTTGGGGACGGGAATACGCTCATTCAGATTTTCGGAAGTGATCTGCTTGGCCTTGCTGGAAATCTGGTCGAGAGGACGCAGGATTCGCCGCACGAAAAAATAGCCGCCCACTATGGAGATGAGGATCACGAAGGGAATCGAAATCACGATGAGCAGAAATGATTCGTTGACCGTATGCTCTGTGGCTGTTATGCGCTCGGCCACCTGAATGGTGAATGCGCCGTTATGCATGACAATAAGCCGGTACCACTCATCACCCTGCGTGATGGTAAGGTATTCCAGCACTCCATCGGCTACGCGTAAATCGTCCGCAAGCGGGTGGTTTGCACACCGATGGATGATTTCCTCTCCTCGCCGGATGCATAGCTTTCGAGGAAGGGGGAAAAGCGCCGACATCGAGCGCAACGAATGCTGCAGCGAATCGATCGCAGAATCCCCTCGCAACAGGATTTCTTCGATGCTGTTCGCCGTTTCATGCAATTCGGCATCGACTTCTTCCAGAAAATCAGACTGTATATGCTGCATCATCCACATGAGAAGTAGAATGAAGAGCGCTCCGTAGAACAGGACGAACACCCCCACGATCTGAGTACGGAGTGAGAAACGTTTCATTCCATATCCGACAGCATGTACCCGCGTCCGCGAATGGTTTGAATCAGTTTATACTCCTGTCCTTCGTCGATTTTTCGCCGCAGGTAATTGATGTAGACATCGATGACATTCGTACTGGATTCGAGTCCCAGGTTCCACACATGCTGAGCGATCATGGTGCGCGTGACGACTTCGTTTTTGTTCTCCAGGAGAAACTTCAGCAGCATGAATTCACGGTGCGTCAGTTCGATACGAGTATCCCCGCGCATCACCGTCATGCTTTTAATGTCGAGAACGAGGTCTGCAGCCTGCAGCTCTTCATCTGCATCGTAATTGCCGCGACGTAAAAGAGCGTTGACCCGGGCCAGCAGTTCTTCAAAATCGAAGGGCTTGGTCAGGTAGTCGTCGCTGCCAAGATTCAGACCTTTCACCTTGTTCTGCGTCTGATCGAGAGCCGTGAGCATAAGCACGCGCGCCTCCAGCCTGGCTTCACGAACGGCTTCAAGCACCTGAAATCCGTCTCGACCCGGCAGCATGACATCAAGTATAAGGAGGTCGTAATTGCCCTGAAGCGCGAGACTCAGTCCCTGTTCACCGTCATACGCCACATCCACGGCGTAGCCCGATTCCCGGAGTCCGCGGGAAACAAAATCTGCTACTTTGATTTCGTCTTCGACGATAAGAACACGCATGCAAGCCTTTCACGATAACACTGATCAGAATGTGGGGAAATCGGCTCAGAAATGAAAGGGCGTGAATCCGCTCTCCGGCGGAATTTGCATCTGTCCATCAAAATTCCCGATGTTCCGCCATGGTTGATGCAGAACAATTCTACGATGGCTTCGCCGATGAATACGACGCCATGACGCAGTTCATCACGCGGCTCGGACAGCAGGAGGCAGTACTCGCCGCGTTGCTCGAACGCTACCCCGCCCGTAACGCAATCGATATGGGCTGCGGAACGGGTGTCCACACGATTGCGCTCGATCGGCTGGGAATCAACGTCGCGGGGGTCGATATCTCTGCTGAGATGCTGACACGCGCAAGACAGCATGCTGCGCAGTTCGAAAGCGCCGCGCGTTTCGTCCACGGCGACTTCCTCACTGTGCTTCCGGAGCGCAGCGCGGACCTCATCTTCTGCCTGGGAAACTCCCTGCCCCATCTTGCATCGGTCGAGGAACTCACCCGCGTTCTACGACACTGGCAAACGCTGCTCGCACCGGGCGGACACGTCATCGTTCAACTCCTGAACTACGAACAGGTGCTCGAGAAGAAGGAGCGCATCGTCAATATCCGCAGCACTGACGGCAGGGTGATCATTCGTTTCTATGATTTTCTTGACGAGGGACTGCGTTTCAATATCCTCACCGTAGATCAACGCGGCAGCGAACCGGAGCATACGCTGCGCAGTACGCATCTGTCGCCGTTCACACACGCCGACATTGAGCAAAGCGCCCGCGCGGCCGGATACGCTTCCACCGAAATCTTTTCCAATCTGAACAACGCGCCCTTCGTTTCGGACAGCGGAAATTATATAGGGGTGTTCAGCTGAAACGGTGCCGGGAAACGTTTTTCCCATTCCGATCATGAGTCGCTCCCTCGAGAGAAATGCGAATTATTTTCCGGCGACGGGTACGCGCGACACGCCCTTGATGCGCTTCCAGAGCAAGTCGAAAGCCTGTTCGATATCGGGCATGGGGAAGTTCGGCCCTTCGAACGTCAGACGATCGTGACCTTCCACTCCGGTATCGAGAATGGTGAAGGTGAACATGAATTCGAGGTCCAGCGGAGGGGCCACGCCGTAGCTGTTCGCCGGTTCCACCGCATCGAATTCCCCGTAGCGCAAATCCCTGAAAAACAGGCCTTCGGGTGTCTGCTCGGCGCTGTACCAGCCATCGGAGAACCACTGCAGCACCTGGATGGCGCGTTGATCCTGGAATCCCTCAAGCAATTTTTCATTTCGTGGTACGAACCACAGCGGAATATACTCGCTTCCATCGAGCATGGAGTGATATCCGATGTAGTAACCGTCGGCGGTTTCCGCCACACCCCGCCAGAGAATGGTGTTCAACGGCGTCGGCGTGGTCATCATGCGCTGAACGGGGATCTTCTGTCGCGCAAAGGCGCGTTCGAAGGCGGTGTCGGCGCTGAACTTGAACAGCAGGGCGGTTATGACATAGGCCAGAGCCAGGATGAGGCCGGCGGCGTTGCGGAACTGCCGTGCCCGCACCTCCCCGGGCAGCATCGACAGCAGCAGGAAAAGCAGCAGGGGCAGCGTAAACAGCGGATCGATGATGAAGAGCAAATTCCACGCCACCTGCGTATCAGCGAAGGGTGCGAAAATCTGCGTTCCGTACGTGGTGAACAGATCGATCAGAATATGCGAACCGAGCGCGAGGAAGGAGAACAGCGTCGCCTTCTCCACCGTGACCTCATAGTGGTGCAGACGCGCGATCAGCCACCCCAGCAGCGGTGAAAGTACGACGACGAGAAGAATACTGTGCGAAATGCTGCGATGCCAGGTGAGCTGAGTCACGGCGTCCATCAGCGGGTAGGCGACGACGTCCAGGTCCGGAAGAGCGCCGGCGAGCAGTCCCCAGAGCACGGCCTTGTTGCCAAGTTCGCGGTGCATGGTCGCCTGTCCGACGGCGCCGCCTAGCGTGACCTGGGTGACAAAATCCATTTCTATTCCTTTAGATACTTATCGAGCACGTAACAGAACACTCCGAAGGCCCGCACTGCCTGTGACTGCGGATGTACGGTACCAACTTCATCAACTCCATAACCATCTTCACCCCCGTGAGGGTTCCAACCGTTGCGGATGCCGTGGTCACGTCCGCGATGCAGCACCACGCTGGCCTGTCCATTGTGGTTGCTCCAGACATGTTCGAGCATGCGTTCGATTTTCGTGGGAATGTCCTGAAGCTCATCCGGAGCGATCATGTAGGCATCGAGAATGAAATGGACGAACGCACCGTTCCCATCCATGCGCAGCTGATAGAAATTCGTCGGATCAACCCAGCCGTTTGCTGGATCCATGACGCGTCGGGCGGTTGCGACCGCGATGTCCTTATAGGATTCATCACCCGTGACGCGGAACAGTGCCGCGCCGATACTGCAGTACGAAGCGCCCTCCCAGGGCAGCTGTTTTCCGAAGGCAGCCGGACCGCGAGCGCCCTCCCAGCGTCCGTCGCCCTTGTAGAGCGTGGCTTCGATGCCGGGTGCCACCTCGTCGCCCTTCCATATCTTGAGCGCATCATCGAGATACTCGCGCTTGCCCGTCGCTTCATACAGCCAGCAGGCAACGGTCACCATCTGGTTCATATTGCTGTTCGTGAAAATCTGATCGCGTACGTCGGAATCGGGCGGCCAGTTGTACCAGCTCCAGTAGCCCTCGTGACGCGAGAGGCGTCCCTGCATCTTTGCTTCGACGTAGCGCAGTTCGGCCGATTCCACGAGGTCGTCTCGCGTGCGGCCGGTGAAATCCCACCAGTACATTTCCGCGAGTGCGGCCCAGGCGCGGTCATCCACCCAGGTGCCGTTAAACAGGTCACGCATGGGGTGCGTCTGCGTATGAAACCGCAGCAGCGCGCTGTCCGCCGTAATCGCAAACAAATGCGCGTCGCCGATCGCACCGTTGGCGCCTTCCCACCCGGCGGTGTACACCTCTTGAAAAAGCTTGTCGATCGCATAGGCGCGTTGCAGCCATTTTTCCTGCGGCTGGTACAGGCCTGTTTCCTCGCGCATATCCCCCTCTGCCGCTCCGTCGCTGCTCAGCCAGGAAAAGGCTCCGAACGCATACAGAATTGCCAGGACAAATAGCACGCCGCCTCCGAGCAAAATATAGAAACCGGTTTTACTGTTCGCCTGTGCCGGCTTTCCACCGGCGTTGCGTTTGTTCTTCATGGTACGCACATCATGTATTGTCGCGAGTTTCGGGTAATATCACGATTATTTGGGAAAAAGGGAATCGCAGGTTGCGACAATTCCATCCGCTCTTGTATCCCAACCTGTTACGGCCACTGTTTGAACCATTCTCTCAAATCATTATTTTCAACCACCGTGTTTTCAAGAACATCGGCAATGTGTTCATGCTGAAAAATCCTGTACCCGTTGTACTGCTCGTCCTGCTGACCGCGATGCTGTCCGCCGAATCTCTGCCAGCGCAGACGGCGTTCACCCAGACTGGTGTGGCCTCGTATTACGGAAAGAAATTTCATGGAAAAAAGACAGCGAATGGTGAGCGGTTCAGCATGTGGGCGATGACGGCGGCGCATAAGACGATTCCGTTTGATTCGCGTGTGCGCGTAACCAACCTCGCCAACAACAAATCTGTGATCGTGCGCATCAACGACTTCGGTCCGCATTTGAAGGGACGCATCATCGATCTTTCGCGCGGCGCCGCGGCAAAAATCGACATGATCAAGACCGGAACCGCTCGGGTGAAAGTGGAAGTTCTTGGAGACAGCGGCAAGAAGGATCACGAGAAATCGAAGGGGAACGTGGAGTATTTCGCTTTCGACATCGCACGTACCGAGCTGAAAGGCTGGGGCGTGCAGATCGCGTCCTTCAACAAGATGGAAAATCTGATCCGCCATGCCGACCGACTGAGGGAACAAGGTATCGAAGATGTGCATATTCAACTGGCGACCGTACGCGGACAGCGTGTGCATCGCATCGTGGTCGGCGGCTATGAAACCGAGGACGCCGCGAGCTGGAAACTGAAAACTCTCAAGAAAGCGGGAATCGACGGCTTCGTTTTCCGCATCCCATGATGCAGCACTCACGGACATTCACGCAGTGCACCGGAACACATGTGCGAGACACATGCATACCGTTCCCGTGCGGCTGATACAATTATCCACAAGCACTCGACAGCAATGATGCGACGTTTCTCTTTCGGAATTCTTTTAACGCTCCTTTTTGTCTCGACGGTCTCAGGACAGAGCCTTCTCTGGAAGATCGAGGGAAACGGGTTGAGCAGTCCTTCCTATATCTACGGCACGATTCACGCCATCTGTCCGGAAGATGTCGTGATGCCCGAACGCATAACAGAGGTGATGGACAGCTGTGATCAGCTGGCTCTGGAAATCGATCTCGACGATCAGCGGCTGATCGTGGAGATGGGAAAGATTTCTTTCCTTCCGGGTGACACGACGTTGGTCGATGTCTTCGGTGAAGAAGATTATGCGCGCATCAACACCTGGATGGCCGATTCCGCGGGCATGGCATTGGATATGCTCGGCAACCTGCGGCCGATGTTCCTTGTCGGACTCCTTGTTGGCAGGATCATCGAATGCTCGCCCACCTCCTATGAACAGCTGTTCATGGCCATGGCGCAGCGTCAGGGAAAAGAGGTGATCGGACTGGAGACCCCCGCTGAACAGCTGTCGGCCTTCAGTGTGATCAGCCTGCGGGAACAGGCGGATATGGTCATCCACATGATCGACAACATGGACAGCACACGCATCGAATTCAGGCGACTCGCAGCGCTATATCGCGAAAAAGACCTTATGGGACTGCGTCAACTACTACTGAATTCCGACATCGAGTACGGACGCTACCAGGAGTCGCTGCTCCGTCAGAGGAATCGCAACTGGATTCCGCGCATGGAAAGCCAGGCGAAGGCCATGCCGACGCTGTTTGCTGTCGGAGCAGGCCACTTACCGGGTGAAGATGGACTCCTGACGCTGCTTCGCGACAAAGGCTATCGCGTCACTCCAGTGCAATGACACGTACCCGACATTTCGGGCTTGAAAAGGTGGGTATTTTTCCCCACCTTTTTTATTCGCGTAGCCCTTCAGCTCAACAACATAAAACGGATGACTCCATGAAGAGATTGCTTCTCCTTTGCATGCTGTTCGGCATGCTCCTCCCGCTGCAGCAGACGCAGGCCCAGGCACGCAAGATTGCGTTGTTTGAGCATTTCACGAATGCCAGCTGCGGTCCCTGTGCCTCGCAGAATCCCATCTTCCAGGCAGAAATCATGGACAAAAACAAAGGCAACCACATCCATCTGGCGTATCACACGGTGTGGCCGGGCCGCGATCCCATGAATGCATACAACAAAGAAGAAGTCGATACACGTGTAAAATTCTACGGTGTAAGCGGCGTCCCCAATATGGTTCTGCAGGGAAATCGCTATAACGGAAGCCCCGTCGGTGTCTCGCAGGAGCTGCTCGACCGCCTGACCTCCGAATCGAGTCCGCTGCGTATTCGGGTGGAAGAAAGTTCGAACGGCACGCAGCGCACCGTCACCGCCAGGTTCAGCAGTCTCGGACCCATTCCCACCGCCGGGATCAAGGTGCGCGCCGCGGTGATCGAGGAGGAGATCACCTACGCCACGGCTCCTGGCTCCAACGGCGAAAAAGAGTTTCCAAACGTGTTTCGCCGCTTCGTCAATGACGGTTCCGCCGCCGGCGAGGCTTTTGTTCCGGCCGGTGTGGGCGAATCCGTCACACACAGCTGGACGTACGATCTGGATACACAGAACTGGGACACCACGAAAGTGTTCACCGTCGTGTGGGTGCAGCTCGACGGTTCGGCCGAGGTGATCAACGCCAGTGCGGACTTCCTGCCCGCCATGGAATTCGTGCTGGATGATACGTCGTTTAAAAAAGCTGCTTCGCAGGCGAACGCGACGTTCAACGCCCGTATCGACAACCTCGGTCAGGACCAGCTGTCGCTGCGACTTGACGTGGATGGCGCTTTCCCGGCGGACTGGACGGTATCGTATGAAGTCGACGGAAGCACGTACACCGGTGAGGCGGATATAACGTTGGCACCGATGGCGTCCATGCCTGTCATTATCACCGTCGAGGTGGGCGATGAGCCCGGCATCGGTGATTTCATGATGAAGATGACTTCACTCGACGATACCGAGCTGACGCCGCAGTACGTGGGTGTCGGGGTCATATCCAATGTGACTGACATCGTGATCAACAACGACAACGGCTGGGGAGCCGATGACGGCACGACGGCTGCGGACTTCGAACAGGCCTACCTCTCCGGAATTGCGTCCGCCGGCAGCACCACGCATGC
>PKTF01000355.1 GCA_002869275.1 Ignavibacteria bacterium
CAGAACAACCACCTCGCATTCTTTGAAGGTAAGACCTTCGTCATCACGGGCACACTTTCGAACTACTCCCGTGAAGAAGCCAAAGCCCTCGTGCTGAAATACGGAGGGAAAGTTACGGGCAGTGTGAGCAAAAAGACGGATGTGCTCGTCGCCGGCGAGGCGGCCGGTTCGAAACTGGACAAGGCCCAGACACTGGACATTGCGATTCTCAGCGAAGAAGAATTCATTGCACAATTACCCGAATCACCATAACCGGATCGTCCTATGAATTTCACAGTCGACAAGGAAGACGGCCTCGCCATCTTTCACCTCCATGAAGAACGACTCGATTCGACGAATTCAGCAGAAGCGAAGAGTGAGTTTCTCATCCTCTGCCAGTCGAACATTGAAGTCCTCATCATCGACCTCTCAGAAGCATCTTTCTGCGACAGCAGTGGCCTGAGCGCCATTCTCCTTGCAGAGCGACAGCTCCGTGAACGTGATGGTGGGATCATCGTCGTCGATGTGCTCGGAAAGGTACGCTCACTTTTCGAGATCGCGAAGCTCACTGACATCATCCCGCTGGTTGGTTCCGTCGAGGAAGCACGCGGCCTGATCGTCGATGACTGAGCGTCTCCGATTCCAACGGATGACTGAAGCACGTACCACGCATTTCTTAGCCCTCCCGGGAGACTGCCGCTGATGACGTTTTCGCTGTTGGACACTATCGTCGTCATTCTCTACCTGTCGGGAATCGCCCTGTTCGGCATTCTCATGGGTGGAAAGCAGCGTTCCGCAAAGGATTTTTTTGTCAGTGACCGCGCATTGCCATGGTGGGCCGTGTGCGGTACCATCGTCGCCACTGAAACGAGCGCGATTACCTTTCTCTCACTCCCGGGTGTTGCCTATCTCGGCGCGTTGCATTTCCTTCAACTTGCTGCGGGATATATTCTCGGACGCATTGTTGTTGCCGTATTCCTGATTCCACGTTATTTCGTCGGTGATATTACCACAGCTTACGCGCTGCTGGATGAGCGTTTTCATCCATCACTGCGACGATCGGCATCGGCTGTATTCATGGGCACGCGACTGTTCGCCGACGGTGTGCGCCTGTACACCACGGCTATTCCGCTCGCCCTCCTGATCGAAGGATTCCAGCTATTCCCGGGCTCCGACACCCTCAGCGTGTATATGATCGCCATGTTTGTTCTTACCTCTCTGACGCTGCTCTACGTCATTTTCGGTGGCATTCGAGCAGTGGTATGGACAGATGTCGCACAGTGGGTCATCTACATCTTTGGCGCCGTCACTTCTATTATCGTGCTCTCGACGATCCTGCCCGGTGGACTCGCCGACCAGATCGCGGAACTTGCATCTCGTGGGAAACTGGCAGCCATCTCCCTTCTTCCTGATTCGGGATGGACAGGAATTTTCACCGAACCGTATACACTGTTCGGCGGCCTGATTGGTGGTGCCATTCTCTCGATGGCATCACATGGAACTGATCAGCTGATCGTGCAGCGCGTTCTGACTGCCGGAAGTCCCGCGCCCGCCAAGCGCGCCATGGTCATGAGCGGATTCATCATCTTCTTTCAGTTTGCGCTGTTCCTCTTCGTCGGCTCACTGCTGTCGCTGTATTTCACTGATACCAGTTTCACCTCCAACGAAGTGTTCGCTGTGTTCATTCTGAAAGAGATGCCCGCCGGGGTGACCGGACTGATCGTCGCAGGTATTCTCGCCGCCGCGATGTCCACACTTTCGAGTTCGATCAGCGCACTCAGTTCGACGGTGATGTTCGATTTTATCACCCCTCTTCGTAAATCGCCCCTGGGCGAGAACCAGGCACTGCGCCTGTCGCGCATCCTTTCCGTGTTCTGGGCTGTCGTGCTGTTCGGCACGGCATTACTGTTCGTCAAGACACCGCAAACCGTCATTGAACTCGCACTGAGCATCGCATCGTATACCTATGGAGGGCTGCTGGGGATTTTCATTCTCCTGCTTCTCCCACGACGAGTATCTTCCATGGCCGCCGGCTGCGGATTTTTCGTCGGCGTTCTGGGCAGTGGGATGGTCATCCTCTTCACGCCCCTGGCTTGGACGTGGTATACACTCTCCGGCGCCCTGATCACCCTCGGAGCGGCCCTGATTACAGAACGGATCCGAGCGGCCCTGCAACGTCATGGGGACGAGTCATGACAATCTATGACTGGTTGATTATCGCCGGCTACTTCGCGTTAAGCATTGCCATAGGACTGTACTATGCCCGCCGCGCTGGAAAAAGCACTGAGGAGTTCTTCCTGAGCGGAAGGAATCTTCCGTGGTGGCTTGCAGGACTCTCGATGGTGGCTACGACATTCGCAGCCGATACTCCTCTGGCTGTGACCGAACTCGTTGCTGTCCGGGGAATCGCAGGGAACTGGCTCTGGTGGAACATGGCGATCGGAGGCATGCTGACTGTGTTCTTCTATGCCCATCTGTGGCGGCGTGCCGGTATCATGACCGACCTGGAATTCATAGAAATTCGGTACTCCGGCAAAGCTGCCGCCTTCCTGCGCGGATACCGTGCACTGTACCTCGGTCTCTTCATGAATGCGATCATCATGGGCTGGGTCAATGTCGCGATGGGAACCATCCTCGAAGGCATGTTCGGAATCCCCCACCATGAGGTATTCTGGTACATCGCCGCCGCCATGATCTTCACCGCGGTATATTCCTCGCTTTCCGGTCAGTGGGGTGTTGCCGTGACTGACGCGGTGCAATTTGTGATCGCGATGGCAGGCTGCATCATTCTTGCCGTTATCGTCGTCAACTCGCCTGAGGTGGGCGGACTCGCCTCACTGCAGGCAGCGTTGCCGGAGGGCACTCTCAACCTGCTGCCCGTCATCGGTTCTGTCGAGGAAGGCGCCACAGGTGTGCTCGCCCTTTCGAGTGGAGCATTTTTTGCGTACGTCGGGATTCAATGGTGGGCGTCCTGGTATCCCGGTGCGGAACCAGGCGGCGGCGGCTATGTCGCCCAGCGCATGATGGGTACGAAGAACGAGCGTCATTCCGTCTTCTCGGTACTCTTTTTTCAGATCGCCTTCTACTGCCTTCGCCCATGGCCGTGGATCCTGGTTGCGCTCGCCGCCGTTGTCCTGTATCCCCAGCTCACCGCGGAAACCGCGAAACTCGGGTATATCTACGCGATGAACGATTACCTTCCGGCAGGCCTGAAAGGCCTGCTCGTGGCAGCGTTTTTCGCCGCATATATGTCGACCATCGCGACACATCTGAACTGGGGGACGTCGTACATCATTCACGATTTCTACCGTCGATTCATCAGCGTATCGCGTGACGAAAAGCATTACGTCCTTGTTTCCCGTATCACGACCGTTCTGCTCATGCTTGCCTCGCTGCTTCTCACACTGTTCATCACCAGCATTTCAGGCGCGTGGCAGTTCATCATCGAATGCGGCGCCGGGCTCGGGCTCGTCCTCCTCCTCCGTTGGTACTGGTGGCGAGTGAACGCCTGGAGCGAAATCACGGCAACCATCGTCCCGGTCCTGGCTTATACACTCATTACGGTGAACAACCTGCTACGCCCGGAGCAGACGATCGAGTTTCCGAACTCGATGTTTCTCATCGTCAGCACCACAACGGTCAGTTGGATAATCGTGACGCTGCTCACGCGTCCGGCGGATAGCGCGGTCCTCGAAGCGTTTTACCTGCGCGTTCGACCTTCAGGATTCTGGAAACCTCTCCGTCTTCAGCACCCGGAAATCAGGAGCGACGGCGGAACTGCCTATCGTCTCCTCGGGTGGATCCTTGGGGTTCTACTCATCTATTCCGTACTTTTCCTCTTGTCGGAAATCTTCTTTGGAGACACGGGCGGAATTCTGCTCTGGGCCGGTATCACCGGTCTCACGGCCCCCTTACTCTGGCTCCTGTTATCAAAAATGGAAAGTACAGCCAGGCATGATACGTCTGTTTGAAACACGCAGTATTCGGAGAAAGCGGCTACGTCGCGTTCGTTGTGTTTTCTGTGATCTGGACGGAACCCTGCTCACCGATCACAACAGTATCCACGAGGATGTGAAGGCAGCTATTGCAGCCGTTCGATCGGCTGGTATTCGCATTGTGATCGCTTCCGGCAGAACCGATGGATTTATTCGACTCTACTCTTCCGTGCTGGATCCGTCATCTCCGGTGATTTCCCTCAATGGCGCACTGGTCAAACGCGGTGACGGAAGCATACTGACCAGTCATCCGCTTCCCGACAGCATCGCAGCAGTGCTGGATGACTTCCAGTTTACTCCGGACGGAGCGGCGCTCACCTGGTCGCTGTTCACTCCGGAGGGTATCATGAGTCTCGACGAACGACCCCTCCTGCCAAGATATCTTCGGGCCTGCGAGGAGGAAATGCATCGCGTTTCCGATCTGACGCCATATTATCCGCAGGCAGTTTCGATCTGTGCCGTTGGGCCTTACCGTTCGGTTCAACGTCTTAACGTCACTCTCGCGCGAAAACTCGGACCTCGTCTGAAGCGTGTCATGTATCAGAGCGGCAGCGGAAAGGATCGTTATTACCTCGAAATCAGCTTGAAGCGTGTCAACAAGGCTACCGGGGTCCGCGATGTGCTGGAAGAACTGAATATTCCGCGAACGCGATCCGCCGCCATCGGAGACTATACAAACGACGTGGAAATGTGTACATTCGTGGGAGTGTCAGCGGGAATGAAAAACGGTAACAATGCCGTCCGCGAACAGGCAGATATCATCACGCATCGCACGAATAATGACGGTGGTGCGGCTGATTTTCTTCGAATGCTATCCGGTCAACGACCAGCCAGATAAAGGTCATCATGACAGCACAATCCGATCAGCACGCAGAGAAGCGCTCGGTCCGGGAATTCCTGAAATCCAGCATGACGGTAAAAATCAGCATCGCCGTTGTGCTCGTCCTCACTATTGCCGTGCTTTTCCCCCGCGGGCTGGAATACCAGTATGATTACAAGGAAGGCGCCATTTGGATTCAGGACGACCTGATCGCGCCATTTTCTTTTTCAATCTATCGCGAAAAGAGCGTTGTCGAAGAAGAGAAAAGAGAAGCTGCAAAGAATACACCATTAAGCTTTGACCGAATCCCGCAACAGGAGCGCGTCGTCATCGATTCCCTGGACCGGATGCTGATGATGATGGACGATATCGCGAAGCGTGCAATGCTTTCGCTGCCCCGACGAGGACAATCGAGACATATCAAGGCTTTTGTAGACAGCATGAACAACAGCGGAATGGCGGATGCTCCTTTCCCTGTGCGCTTATCGTCGCGACAGTGGCTCTACTGGCTGACTCAGCAAGTCGACCGAAACGCCGATCAGTTTTCCTCGAGGATCCGGGAGGTGTTGGCCTCTGGTACAAAGAAAGTCTATCAACGGGGATTTCTCGACAAGGACAAATCTTCCTTCCAGCAGGATATTCTTGCCATACGGATCGACAGTACAACGGAAGTGCGTCAGCCTGTACGGGAATTTTTCGATGCTGCCCAGGCAGCTTCGATGCTCAAGTCCTATTTCGGCACGCAGTTCAACCGCGACAGCGTACTCACCGCGTTTGCCAGTTCCCTTCTCTTCCCGTTGCTGGAACCCGATATCGTCTACAACCATGAGCAGACACAATTCGCGATTCTCGCCGCGATGAACAACGTGATGCGCACGACTGGTATCGTCAAGGAAAATGAGCGCATCGTGAGCCGGCATGAACGTGTCACTCCCGAGATCAAGGCGAAGCTCGACTCATACATGCACGCGAAGGCAGAGCGGACCGGGGACACGAACGAGCTCCTGCAGTTCGTCGGACGTGTTGGACACACGGTCGCTATTCTATTCCTCCCGGTGATCTATCTCTCGATTTTCCGGAAGCGCATCATCACAGACAATTCACGCCTTCTGGTGATTGGCATCATCATTCTGCTTGTCGCCTTTATCGCGTACCTGACTTTCACGTTACAGGTGAGCGGACCAATACAATACCTGATCATTGTACCCACTGCAGCCATGCTGCTCGCGGTCATATTCGATTCACGCGTCGCGTTCTATTCCACCGTTTCGATTTCCCTCCTTGTCGGAGCGCTGCGTGGAAACGAGTATTCCATTATCCTCGCTTCTATCGTGGCGGGATCGCTCGCGGTGTACACAGTGCGGGATATCAAAAACAGGACGCAGATCTTTCGGTCGCTCTCTTTCATTTTCCTCGGATACGCGTTCGTCATCCTCATCAACGGGCTGCAGCGATCCATCGAACCCCTGGCGATGGCCGAGGAAATGGCCTACGCGCTGATCAATTCCGTGCTCTCCCCGGTATTCACCTTCGGCCTGCTGATTTTCTTTGAAAAGGTGTTTCGAATAACAACGGATCTCACACTTCTTGAGCTGTCGGATTTCAATCATCCCCTGCTTCGCGATCTCTCATCGCGAGCTCCAGGGACCTTCCACCACAGCATCGTCATGGGCACACTTGCAGAAGCCGCAGCGACATCGATCGGCGCGAATGCGACACTGGCACGTGTGGGCGCGTACTATCACGATGTCGGGAAAATGCTCGAACCTGAATTCTTTGTTGAAAACCAGATCGGGAATCAGAACGTCCATGACAGCCTCACACCCAAGGAGAGCGCGCGCAAGATCATCAATCATGTGGTGAAGGGTATGGAGCTGGCACGTGAACATAACCTTCCCGACCGTGTGATCGATTTCATCCCTGCGCACCATGGAACGACGCTGGTGAGTTATTTCTACGAAAAGGAAAAAACACACACGGAGGGCGAAATCGACCGGACTCTCTTCCAGTACGGCGGACAGAAACCATACTCGAAAGAAACCGGCATCGTGATGCTTGCCGATACGATTGAAGCCGCCACACGCGCGATTGAAGAACCGACCATTGACAAGATCCGTGAGCTGATCGACCGTATCGTGAGCAAACGCCTGGCTGACGGCGAACTGGAGAATTGTGACCTGACATTTCGCGAACTGACAATCGTCAAACACAGTTTTCTGAACATCCTCACCGGCATCCATCACAGCCGGATCAAGTATCCGAGTGAGGAGGACGCACAGGCAGCGAAGAAGCTCGCCGATCGCACGTCCAAGCTGCTCAACCTTCCGTCAACAACCGACGCTCTGCTCCAGAGGATCAAGAAACTGGATTCGTTCTGATGCACGCGCGGTTTCAGCAGGCTCTTCAGGGATTTAAAACCTATCTGACGATTGAACGCGGGTTTTCGGACCACTCGATCGCGGCATACGTACAGGATGTCACACGCTATCTGCGATGGATGTCCGGCGACAGGCAGCTCGCGGCACCGGCTGATATCGGTATGCACGACATCACGGATTTTCTCGCGACATTGCGTGATGCCGGTCTCGCTGCGTCATCCATGGCTCGAACCATTTCGTCTGTGCGCCATTTCCACCGTTTCGCAGTGTCTGAGAGGTTGAGCGATCACAATCCGACAGAACACATCGATACGCCCTCGCTCACCCGCCACCTCCCTCTGGTGCTCACGACGGAGGAGGTCGAGAGAATTCTCGAGCAGCCGGAAACGGGTACGCCGCTCGGTTTGCGTGACCGTGGAATCCTGGAGACATTGTATGCCACGGGAATGCGGGTCAGCGAACTGACGTCCATTGCCACGGACCAGGTATTTCTCGACCAGGGTTACGCGCGCGTCTTCGGCAAGGGCAGCAAGGAACGAATTGTTCCGGTCGGCAGCATTGCGGTGAAATGGATTCAGGAGTACCTGACGCACAGCCGCCCACGACTTTACAGGCATAACCGACCTACCCCTGTGCTCTTCCTCAATCGTCGCGGCGGAGGTCTGTCCAGGATGTCAATTCTCACGATCACAAAGAAATACGCTTCCCGCGCCGGTATCGCGATGGATGTACACCCGCATACGTTCCGGCATTCGTTCGCGACGCACCTCCTCGAAGGAGGAGCCGACCTGCGTTCGGTGCAGGAGATGCTCGGCCATGCCGATATCAGCACCACACAGATTTACACGCACGTTGACCGCGACTACCTCAAGGAAGTGCACCGTACGTTTCATCCCCGTTCGTGATTTCATACAGGCGGAACAGCATGTTCATCACCTTCGAAGGCATCGATTTTTCAGGAAAGACAACGCAGATCACAGCGTTTACAAAACAGCTGCGCGCGTGCGGCGGCGAAGTCGTCCTGGTCCGAGAGCCCGGTGGAACAACAATCTCGGAAGAGATCCGCTCGCTGCTGCTCGATCCGGCATATGACAGCATGGATGCTGTCACGGAATTCCTGTTGTTTTCCTCATCACGCTCGCAGCTTGTTCGTGAGACCATACTCCCGACATTGCAGGACGGAAAGCATGTCATCGCAGACCGCTTCTTCGATTCCTCCACTGCGTACCAGGGGTACGGCAGGGGTCTTAACATCGACGACATCCTGCACGTGCATCACCTGGCGACCCACGGTCTTTCACCGGACATCACATTCTTCATCGATATTACGCTCGAAGAAAGTTATCGACGGAGAGCGCAGCTCGGGCGCGAGATCGACAGAATGGAGCGCGCCGACGATGCCTTTTTTGAGCGCGTACGGACAGGCTACCTTCACCTGCTTGAAACGAATCCACAGCGCTTCGTGCGAATCGACGGCATGAATGATGAGCAGCGTATTTCCGATCTCATATGGACAGAAGTATCGAGCCGCCTCGTCGAAGGCGAGGACAGCAAAGAGGGCCCCCATGAGAAATAAACGACGTTCAGTGAGACTCCCTGTCATCATCGCCTTGCCTGCAATACTGCTGCTCGCCGCGGCTGTGCAGGACACCTCGCGCGATATCGTGAGAGGATTCGACATCCTTGGAGCAGTGTACAAAAACGTTCTCAGCGAATATGTGGGCGATGTTTCAGCCGCTGACCTTTTTCATGCCGGGGTGAACGGCATGTTGAAATCTCTCGATCCGTACGCGGAGCTCATCGAACAACGTGAGAACAGCGACGTGGATGCTCTTTCGCGTGGCAGCTACGGAGGCCTCGGAATCAAAGTCCGTACCAGTGCCGGCGTCCACTATGTCAGCGACATCTACCCTGAAGTGCGTTCGTTGACAACGCTGCGCATCGGTGATGAACTGCTTGCTGTAGACGGCCACGACATTGAGAAAGAGAAGATTTCGGACCTGCGCTCCTTTCTCCGCGGCGCCCCTGGAAGCAACGTGCAGCTTGTCGTCCGCCGAGCGGGGGTCAGTGATTCCCTGGCACTGGTCGTCCAGCGACGCAGGATCAAACTGAATCCCGTTCCATACCATGCCGTTCTCGAAGATGGCATGTTTTATCTCAAACTCAGTCGATTTACACGAAGCAGTGCCGACAGTGTTCGTAATATTCTTCGCAGGGTGCTGGCAGACGGAGAGGTCCGTGGTGTCATCCTGGATGTTCGGGACAACTCCGGTGGACTGCTCGAGGCGGCCGTGGCCCTGGTCGATCAGTTTGTTTCACCCGGAACATCCATCGTTTCGATGCGCGGACGCCATGCGACCTATTCCAGGGACTATCCCGCGCGGGAGACTGCGCTCGATGAAGACATTCCTGTCGCGGTACTGGTGAACAACCGAAGTGCGAGCGCCTCCGAAATTGTTGCCGGTGCGTTCCAGGACCTCGACCGCGCAATCATCGTTGGAGAGCGCACGTTCGGAAAAGGTCTGGTACAGACACTCGTTCCCCTGCCTCATGGCACGACCTTGAAACTTACCACCTCTCGATACTACCTCCCTTCCGGACGGTGCATCCAGCGGTTCGTCTACGAAAACGGGCAAGCACAGGATGCGGGTCCGCAAAGCAATACGGATACCTACAGCACACTCGTACTGAATCGGAATATGAAGGAAAGCATCGGAATCACTCCTGATGTACTGATCGCGCGTGATTCACTTCCGGCAGGTCTTCGATGTCTTTCTGACAATGACGGTATCTTCCG
>PKTF01000029.1 GCA_002869275.1 Ignavibacteria bacterium
ATAGTATGTGCTCAGCGAACTGCTCGCAACCAACCCCGTGTAATACACACCGATACCATCCTTGTCGGTATCGAACAGCCGACGGTCCGAATCGTTGATCCGCGGCAGCAGGTCGTCTTGTGCGGGCTGATGCATGGCGAACAGGGTGATGCGATGATCTTCGGCCGGGTGGATATCCGCCCGCAGGGCGTTGAAGTAAATTGAACGCGAACCGTCGAGCGGGCTACCATCCATCACCACGAATCCCTCACCCAGAGGCATGTTCTGCCTGCCCAGTGTCACTTCCAGAGGCAGTGTCTCCGGCCTCCACTGAACATAGAGGTTGTCGAAAAAAATCTCATCCAGCGTGAAATCGGGCTTGTCGCGGTGGCGGTACCAGGAAAAGAATTCATTCGCGAATGCTGCACGCACGCGGAATTCCGGAGACGGGTTCCATGTGACTCCAGCACGCGTCCTGTGCCGTGTGAACCAGCCCTCCCAGCCGTTGACGGGGAACAGCCCTGCATCCCAGTACACCATGCGAACCCGGTGATCCGCATCCACCAGCAGGGTTGCATCACTCTCCTGTCCTGAAAGGACGTCCGGAACAGCAGCGAGTATCGACACGGTCAGAATGACGAACGCGAGTACGTTCCCATGCTTTCTCATGGCCGGAATATCGGAGATTCCTGTCTGATGAACAAGGGACGACTTCCACAGGAAAAAAAACGAGGGCCCCGGTGGTGACGAGGGCCCTCTGTCTGAGCCTGCAGGCAGTTACTCGATTGCGGGTGGTGGTGGCGGCATCGGTCTCGCCCCGGCACCGGAGTGAAGAAGCGACTCTTCGAGGATGAGGAGGCCTCCCGGTGCAAAAGACTGGACGATGAAGCGCGCAACAGCCTTCACGTTTACCTTGGCAAAGTAACCTCGCCCCGGACGCAGCACTCCGTCCGGCGGAGGACGATACCCCTCGGAGGGATGATAATCGTAAATCTCGAGCAAGGCGCCTGTAGGATCATCTTCGATGCCGGACAGCGGCACGGGTCCGCTCGGAGCACCGATCAGGTTCCAGCCGCCGTATTCGTCCTGCAGCGTGATCTCCATGGACGTGGCGAACGATCCTGTTACAACAATTGAATCCTTTCGTGAAAATTTAATCCAGTACCCTGTTCCGAACGACAGCTCTTCTGTTTCCACGTAGCCCTCGCCGGGAGTGTACTGATAGGCATTCCCTTCTGCGTGCGTGAACAGCTCTTCAACACGTGCCGGGGAAAGAGGCAGCGGCAATGATACCAGGTTCCATCCTTCTTCGTAGCGTATGACGACGTCACCGCTCAGCCGCGCAGCTTCGAAGTCCACATCCGTCTGATCTGCGTTCAGACCCAGCAGACTGCTCGACTGCGGCGTGAAGCTGAAATACGGACTCGTCGGAGCGATGGCGTAATCTCCGGGGATCAGGCCGGTCACGGCGTATTCACCCTTTGCGTTCGTGAACGCGTGCTTGGTGACCGGACCGACTACCGTCATTTTTACTCCTTCGGCCGGAGCGCCGGCACCGTCCCTGACTGCACCGGAAACGGTGTAGGAAATCTCGGGGATCACATTATACACGACACGGACCTGCAGACCGGCATTGACTGCCGTGCCGCCGATGATGATATCATCGAAGTAGACTCCGACGGGGAGCGTGGGATCGGTGATTTCCACTTTGAAGGAATCGATATTGGCCGTCCCGGAAGTGGGACTGACTTCATACCACACTGCCCTGCGGCGATCCGCCGTCCATGAGAGCGTCTTACCGCCGACATTGCGGAGATTCACCCACTGCGGCGGTGGGGGCGGTCCGCTGACATAGGACGTGAATTCGAGCTGACGCGGTGTGACATCCAGAATGGGGACGGGGTCTTCGATCTGGAAAGGATGGCTTTCCGCTGAAAGTGCCGTGGTGGAGGGCGGACGCACTCGGATGACCGCGTCGCTCGTCGGAGGAGCTGTCACGGTCCAGTCTGTTTTTCCGGAGCCTGCTGGAACGGATGCGGCGAGGACTTCACCGAAGGTCTTGCCACCGTCTCTGGACAGTTCGACGGTGACGTTTACCAGCCCCGAGGCGTTCCACACGATCGTTTCCAGATCACCGATCTGCCAGCGCTCTCCGCCCAGAGGGCGGCTCAGCGTCAAGGTTGGTGCACCGGGAAGCGAAGAAGCATCAATGAAATACGCTTCGGATGATCCACGAAAATTCGCAGTACCATGGTACCCATTACCCGACCGGTCGATGTCGTCTCCGTGCATGGGATACCGTGCAATCATCCCGCTCTGGCCACCGCTGAATTCAACACGATGATGATCGGCGATCTGATCGTTGCTGCGCGCGACATTCCAGATGCGTACTTCATCGATCGCCCCGCTGTACCCGTAGGCCTGGTGTCCCGACGAACGGGTATCACTGGCACCGATGGTCAGTGCATCGCTGTTGCCGCTTCCACCCTGGGCATACGCAGCGTTTCCGGCGGGCACGCCGTTGACAAAGAGCGTCGCCCTGAACGAAGCGCCAACACGCTCAAAGCGCGCGGCCACATGAGTCCAGGTATTCAACGCGAGCGCATTGCTGCTTTCGAGGGGATTCTTCCAGTCGCCGGTGGGAAGGAAGCGTATACGGCCGTTGTTTTTGTTCAGTCCAAGCCAGTAATTCCATCGGCTCTGGGAATAGGAGCCTTTCGAAATAAAGGTGTGATACGAAGCGTTGCCGCCACTCGCCGGACGGACCCAGCATTCGAGCGTGAAATCCTGGGTGAGCGTCAGCGCGCTCCGATGCGGAATGGTCAGGTGGTCGGTGCGGTCAGGCGCGTTGGATACGACGAGAGCGATCCTTCCATAAAGCGGCGGATCGGGGGTCTGAACATATGACACGGTGCCGACGGGCGAGCCATTGACGTTGCCGTCCACGGATTGCGCGTTCCCGTTGAAGCGCCACCCTCCTTTCAAGGCATAGCCGTATCGTCCACCGGTCATTGCGTGGGGAATCCTGTACAGGCGTCCCGCGGCCGAAGCGAAGTCGATGACTGCGGACCAGATCCGCACTTCGTCGAGGCCGCCGGTCCAGTAGAGTGCGGGCCCCGCCTTGTTTCGATCCGCTCCGATACGCAGGTCGAAATAGCTGAATCCCATGTATGTCTGCCCCGTATTGACCTGTCGGTTCAACGTACCGTTGACGTAGAATTTCATATCGTTTTTAAATGCGTCGAACGTCACGCCGACATGCGTCCAGGTATTCAGAGGAATCGTGGACGTGTTTTCGAACGCGGTACTGGGGTTCGGGGCAAAGCGCAGTTTCCCCTGCGCGGTAATTCCGAACCAGTAGCCCTGGCTCTCGTCGTTTCCGACGATCGTCATGCTGGTTCCGGATTTCGTCGGTCGCACCCAGGCATCGATACTGATTGCGCCGCTGCTGACGATGTCATAGTTCAATGCATCGTCATACGGAACAGAGATATACGACGACCCGCCCAGCTGCAGCGAACTATTGACCAGTTCGTATTGCGCCTGCAGGGGAATGCCGCCGGCCAGGAGGAGAAGCGCGAAGAAAACACTGCGGGATGTCATGGGCTTCACTTTCTGTGCATATGGAGGCTTCGTGCTCGCGACGGAGTTCCGCCGCGAGCATCTGCCAGGAGTGAGTTGGAAAAATTATTTGACGAGCATCATTGTCCGTGTCAGACGTTGAGATCCGTACCGAAGCGTGTAGGAATACGCGCCACCGGCCAGCTGCGCAGCGTCCAGGGTGATTGTCTGCACGCCGTGACGGAGTTCGACTTCCGCAGACAGGTCCATGACGACACGGCCCAGAAGGTCATGCACGAGAAGCACGGGAGTACCCTGCTCCTGCAGCACAGACCCGAGCTCAAGGGTGATGACTGTTGAAGGGTTGAATGGGTTCGGGTAGTTCTGCAGAAGCTCGAGGCTGCCGGGCGCGGCGACTGCACCGATTCCGACCACCATTTCCATCTGCACCGCGACATCGAGCTCCGCGCCGAACACCGGCGAGCGCACGCGGATCTTGCCGGTGTACTGGCCCGCGGGAAGCACCTGCGTGTTGACGGTCACATCGACGGTCTGTTCGCCTTCTCCACTGGAGGGAGAAATGGTCAGCCACTCGACATCGGCAGACAGCTCCCAGGCGGCGTTGGGTTCGCCGTTGGGTGTGATGGTCAGCGTCTTGGTGGGCAGCTGGTCCCGGTTGTTGACATCAAAGCGCAGCGGATCGGGATTCGCTGTGAATGTCAGCGGAGAGGGATCGAAGGTGACCTCCACGACGACCTGTCCGGTGGCAAACTGCGTTTCCACGCTGGTGTTGCCGGCCATGTCTTCGCCGTCGATCATCAGTTTCGTGACGCGCCCCGGCCAGACCTCGTCCCAGCTCACGGTGACACCGGATGCATTGAGACCTGCCTGATACGAGATCGTGAACGTTTCCGCCGTACTGCCGGAAGGATAGGGCCGGTAGTCGGCGTAGGAACCGAGACCCAGCTGCGATTTCCCGGGCGTGCTGACACAGCGCACGTCGAAGATTTCATTGGGGGGCTGCGGCGGCAGTTCCGATTCTTCCAGCGTGGGATCGAGCCCGGTAGTAGCGCCCTGTCGCACACCCACGACGACGACCTGTTCGCGTCCCTGTCCGTTACTCACGATGAGTTCCATCGAGACTCCGCGGAATTCCTGTGCGGCCGCGGAAGCGGCCAGCAGCAGGAATACCATGATGAAAAGATTTTTCTGCTTCATGATCTTCTCCATTTACTTGACGATGGTCAGGGTACGAGAAACAACTCCCGCCGAGGTCTCGAGTCGGTAGGTATACACACCGGCAGGCACGGGCACGCCGGCATGGTCCCGACCATTCCACTCAGCGACCTTGCTCCCGGCCGCCTGATGCGCGGTGACGAGATCGCGGACGATGCGTCCGAGCATGTCGTAGACCGTCAGACGAACCATACCATCCTGCGTCAGCGTGTAAGGAATCACCGTGCGGGAGGCGATGCGGAAGGGATTGGGGTAGTTGCTGCCAAGGGCGATGTCCGTCGCCGCGGGACGCACGTGCGTCGTGAGCTTGAGCGTGCGGCTGTCCGCCACATCCACAAGCAGATGCTCGCCTTCGGTACCGTCGAAACGGTACAGGAGTCTGTCGTTTTCATCGCGGACCTCGACGGCCATGCGATCAGAAGCCACCGGCACGGACAGCACGTGGCGTCCGCTGCCGCGAATATGAACGAGGTTTTCTCCGGCGAAGAGGAACTGCGTGCCCTGCGCGGTGCGCACATCCAGCACGCCGGACGGCGGTGCCGAAGGCAGCACAAGATGGTCGCGATCCTCAGAGGTGACGTCGGTCGCACTCACGTACAACAGGCGCGTGTTATTCTCGGCGTCCTCGACGATCAGCATGCCGGCAAGATCCAGGCGCGAGACGACCTTGCTGTATGCCGTCTGCACACCACTGCCGCGTATACCGCTGGTGGCGATGCGCAGAGTCGTGTTCGGATCGACGCGCACCCAGTAGCCCTTGGCGGGCTCGATCTGGGTCGGAATGACATATCCCTGACCGGGATCCCATCCGAAGATCGCCTTGAGTCCGCCGCTCGGATTCTGCTGAATGGAGGACACGTTCACCGCAGATGCGAGCGATCCGACCATGTTCCATCCGTATCCGTACGGCTCACCGATACCACTCAGGCTGTTCCACACGAGTTCGGGTTTGGCAAGTCCGAGCAGCACCTGCTCGAGCGGACCGGCTTTCATCCAGTAACCCGTACCGTGCTCCATCTGTTCCGCGGCTTCGTAGGCACCACTGGTGGTGTTGAATTCATACAGCCGCATATTCGGATCAGCGAACAGTTCGGTCACCTCCGCCTCTTTCAACGCGAGCGGTGTCGATACCATCTGCCAGTCGCCGTCGGTTTTGAACACGAAGCGCACGGGATCGCCGTCGCCATCCGGCACCGGCGGAGTCACACGCACAGTCGTCGTGTCCTTTTTCTGATCATCGTTTTCGTTGTCGTTGACCACCACGATTTCGCGATCGCGATCCGGGTCCTTCGCATCGGGACAGAGCCGGGCGATGAGGATCGAGTCACGCTGAATGAATTCGCGAATGCGCGTCGGCACCAGTTCGCCGGTACTGTTGCGCTCGAAGATCTTGAGGTGATACGGATTGTAGTACGGCAGGGGATCACCGGTATTCCTGTCGCGGATGCGCAGCTTCAGGCTGATACACGGCCATTCGTCATTGTCGACGTCTTCGGTGGTGACGATGACATCGTTTTCTTCCGTCGGTTCGGGACATGCGGCCTCCTTCACCTCGATGGTGAAGATGTACGTGCCCTGATCCTGGAAGGTGTAACTCGACGATTCACGCATATTGATAGTGCCCGGCACACCCTGGATGCGCAGGACGAAACTCGCGTTCGGCTTCGCCGGAAGGGTGCCCCATGTCAGTTCCACCGGGTGCGTTGGTCCGGTCTGCACGCGCCCCTGGTAGGTGTGTGCACTCTGTATGGCGCGGTGATCGGTCGTGCTTCCCTGCGATCCGACGATATTGATCCAGCGTATGTCGAATGCCGTGGGAGGCGGGATGGGCGGAAGGTCCGTCTGACCGGCCTCGAGTCCGTCACCCGCTCCGGGCTGCATGGCGTAGTCGAGCGCGACTTCGTTCTGGCGCGCGTTGCGGAAGGTCAGCACGTGCCGCCACTCGCTCATCGGTTCGGGTACGCAGGGCCTGGGCCGGTAATAAGCGATGAGCCGCTTGCTGCGCCAGAGCGTCACAGGCATGGGATTGGTGATGCCCGTGGTGTCACCGCCCCAACCGACGAATACCTGGCCCTCAGGCGGCTTGGCTTCGGCCATGACGTTGTCACCGACGGACCCGATCACGTTCGCGGTCGGCGGTCCCTCCGGACCCTCCGGATTCACGACCACGAGTTCGGCCATGCCCGGACTGATCGGTTCGATGATCGGGTAGATGCTGTACACACCCGGCTCGGTGCTCTGATTGATGCGGATCGGTGCCGGATTTTGCGTGAGGTTCCCGAAGTCACCTCCGAAACCCTGGAACGAGTACCCCGGGGGTACCATGTAGGAGATGTCAAAGAAGGAATCGACGCTGCGACTGACACCCGTAGAGAAGAGCGCGAACCGAGGATGCGGCTTCAGTACGATTTCGCCCGGGAAGGGATGGACGAACGCGACCTTGACACAGTTCAGGCATGGTGTCTGGAAACCGGGGTTGGTCGTGGTTCTTTCCACCGAGATCTCGTATTCACCGAATCCGAAGTGGCCGCTCGAACGATCCACCAGGTCGTAGGAAATCGTCTGCGAGATATTCGACTCGACCTTGATGAGGTATTCCCCATCGGCTGTGAGATTGAGCCGGTACACGCCTCCGTTCAACACGGAATTGATGTGGGTGTTCGTGCCGACGCGCTGCGCGCGGAAACGCGGACGGAAATTCGATCCGTCCTTCACGCGCAGAATCATCGTGACTCGTTCGCCGAATACCATGCCCGAGACATTGATCACTGTCAGGCGGTAATAATCCGGCGACGGGATGAACCAGCTCCATTCACCCGAACGCGGGATGATGGGGACGGCTCCCTCGATGGAATATGGTGTCATGCCCGGACCCGAGGATGGCAGGGTTTTGGGACTGCCCTGCGAGTTTGGTTCGTTCGGGTCGTGACAGTAAATCGTATCCTGCGGCGCAGACGGACGCGTGGTCACGGACGCCGATGATGACGGCGTTCCGGGGTTGCCGTTGAACTCGCCCACGATACGGAATTTATACGTCCTGTTTGCCTGAATATTCGTCGTTCCGGTACCAGAGGCATTCGGGACGCGCCAGATGTGTACTCCCGTCCATTCGCCCGCATCGACGCGGAACGGCGCCAGCGTGTAATGCGTGCCCGTCAGCTGCTTCCAGTTCCCTGCCGAGGCTTCGTACTGCACGTAGGTATCGGCGTCGAGCATGCTGTATTTCGTGCGCCAGCGCAGGGCGACGGCGGGATTCGGCGTGGCAGCCGCGCTGGCGGGTGCGAGGGCCGCTTCCAGCGACGTATTGTTGGTGAAGATGTCGGGCGGAGAATTCGTATACACTGCCCGGACGGTCTTTGCGGCATTGTTCCAGCTCGAGGACACCGCGTAGGAAGGCAGCTCAGCGCCATAATAATCGATGTTGATCGTGGAGCCGGTCTCGCGGGAGATTTCCCAGTGGTCGAAATACCAGTAACTGCCGCTTTTGAATACCTTGTTCGGCGCGACGATGCGGTGACAGTAATCGAAATCCATCGGGATGCATGTCGGTGTCGTGCGGTTGACGTTCCCCGCGTTGTCGCAGTTCTTGAATGACAGCTGAATACCAGTCGGCGCACTTGTGAAACAGCGAATCGGTGCCGTCTGGCTCACATTGATGACACCTGAATGCACGGGCTGCGCAATACTGTTGCCGTGCAGGTAGTTCGTCTTCATCATGCCGTCCCACCCCTTCATCGTCATGCCGGGACGATTGTAGGCCGTCGTCGTTTTCTGACAGTTCACGTTCCGGATTCCGCGGTAAGACCAGTTGCAGTTGTCATCTTTGTACTCGTCGGGACAGCCCCAGAGGTGTCCGATTTCATGCGCGATGACATTGCGCTGCGGCGCGGAGAACGGGTCGAGTTCGGCCTGCCAGTACTGCGTATCCAGCGTGAAATAGACGCCCTCGATATCCGAGCCCCCCCAGATGACGCTGCGCGCATGCGGCCAGACCGCTTCGTCGTACGTCGGCTTGTAGCAGATGAAACCGCAGATCGCTTCATCGGAATTGAATGCGTTGCGGATGCGCTTGTTGTACCACCACGCCCACTCCAGTGCGGGTCCGGTGAAGTCCCATGCGGGCGGCCAGTCGAAGATTGTGGGCATCGCCACCTTGATGATACACTGCGGGATGTACGCCTCTTCGCCGATGCTCGTGGGTTCGCCGTTGACCTGTGTCGCCGGAGAGTAGGGCGAATAGAGCCGCCAGTGCGTGGTGAGCGATTTGCCGTAGCGTGCCACAAAGCTCGACCAGTAGTTCATGCCGGCGATGTAGAAGTTCCTGTACCGGGCGTAAATGACCGGATCCCAGTTCCAGGTTCCGCTCCCGGATTTGCTTTCCACGAAGAAACTCGTGTGCACGATGAAGCCGCGGACCTTCGTACGCCTGAGCAGCTGATCCTCACTGACGTCAAGAGCCGGAATCCCGGTATTGAGCTGCCGGGGAGACGGCATATCCGTCACCGCGACGTCCATGCAGTCCATCGGCGGTTCGGTTTCCAGCCGTGCGGCGATTTCCATCTCGCGCTCTCTGATCGCGAGCTTCTCCTCCTCGGTGAGGGGACGTTTGATGAAGTCCAGGTATTCCACGATTGCGCGGTCGGCATCGTTCTCCGCCGCCATCGTCTGGTTCTGATCGCGGTTGAGCTCGAACTCAGCCGAGGAAAAGGACACGGATTGTACCCGGATGTCTCCCGCCACGGATTCCAGCCGGGTGTTCCGTACGGCGTCGCGTCGTTCGGCGGGCACCCACGCAAGCATGCGTCCGGGAGACGTGATGATCGAGACCACCGCCCCGTTTTGTACGAGCGCGTCGCGGAGAATGATCGCCTGCTCAAAGTCCTCGCAGGTGCTTTCAATGACCGCCATATCCTCGTTCTGTGTCTGTATGCCGCTCAATGCGGCGTTGTCTGGAAGGGCACCCGGCTGCGGCGCCTGGGCATAGGCCACCACACTCAGGACAACACAGGCAAGCAGCATACACTGCAAGCGTATCCAAGACTTCATAGCTCTATCCTTACATGATGATTGATCAACGGGATTCGAATCGTAATCAGGCAATACGCCGGCAGGCGCGCATCACAAAGGCCGCTATCATGTCACGCCCCTCCTGGAAGTGGCGTTCACGAAACAGTATGTCA
>PKTF01000021.1 GCA_002869275.1 Ignavibacteria bacterium
GTCGAGGCGATGATGCCGCGGACGATGCGATCCTCCCAGATGCGCATGCCGTCGATGTCAAAATCGCCGCCGACGGTCAGCACTTCCATGTTCACGCCACCGGCCTGGAGAGCCGGGATATGCGACGTGGCAAATACATCGTCCTCTCCGCGCTCCTCGGCCCGGAAGATTTCGATGGCGTAATCGGAATGGATATCAGCCACGGGATGCCGTGACATCAACGTCCGTGCGTGTTCCAGGGACTGTTCATTCATGCGTACCTCAAGCTTGCGATAGGGAAAACGGGCGTCCGGCCATGTGGTCCGCCACATGTCCGTCGAGCGTCAGGTAACCGCGCATGCATTCCGCCGTCAGGCAGGAATGCACGGGCAAAATGGCGATGAGCATGCCTTCGCGCAGCAGGGAGAGGATCTCAGCGGTCGTGCGCAGCACGCCGTGTTCCTGCGACAGCATGGTCACATGTGTGTCGGGCAGGGGCTCCGACCAGCCGTCGTCGGTCAGCAGCGCCGCGAGTCCGTAATACTGTTCACCGTCGCGGTTCCGCAGCGCGTCCTTTGACAGATGCACGGCACCACCGTAAAACACCGCTTCACCGCGTTCGGGATGAAGTGCTACGATCGGACAGGCGGCGGCTGCGGCGATGTCCGCGGCAGTGCAGGCACCGAGCTGCAGCTGCATTGCGTCATAGAAAACGAAGTTGCCTGGACGGATTTCATCGATGCCGGTAAAATTCTCAGCAAGGGAGCAGCCCGGCGTATCGCCGACAGAACAGATCATTTCGGGAAAACTTGAGCGCAGGGGTCTCGCTGTTTCCACCATTCGCTCGCGCGAAGTGGAAAAACGAGCGCGGATCTCATCGGGTGTGCGAGCCGAGTAACTGTCTCCGCCGTGTGTGAGGATTCCGTCGAAAGCGAGACGGCTGCTGTGTGCGATTTCACGGACAACGTCGTCGACACGCCCTGCGTCGTCATGCGGGACGCCCGTGCGACCATAGCCGGTATCGATTTTCACGAATATGCCGGCGGGATGATCGAGCACGTCGTCGAGCTGACGGACAACTGCCGGTGCTTCGACGAGGAGATGCAATCGTACCTCGGCGGCGAGGCGGTTGATTTCACCGGCCTCACGGAGGTTGACGGGAAAGGCGACGGTGATGTCGTCCCAGCCGTCTCCGGCGAAATACCGCGCCATGCGCAGCGAGGAAACCGTCACCGCAGTCACACCTTCTTCACGGAACAGGGAGGCGACACGGCGGGACTGATGCGTTTTCATATGGGGACGAAAACGCACACCGTTTAGGCGGGCCTTTGCGCTCATTCGGGCGATGTTGCGCCTGCAGATATCCTCATCGAGAAGGAGCGTGGGAACCGCAATGTCGGGAAAGGGCATATTCGCCAAGACATTTTTCCTATATTGGACGGTATCGTCACAACCGGCTCAGCTGCGCGATGAACATACTCGAGTTTCTTCTCGGCGACACCCGCCATTCCATTCTGCTTTCTGCCGTCCTGCTCGTAGCTCTGGCATATCTGCTCGGACGACTTCTGAAAGCGCTGCTGCATCTGATCAGCAGCAAAATAACAAAAAAAACGCGCTCCACGCTGGACGACCTGCTCGTACAGGTTCTGGCGAGGAGCATCGTGCCTCTATCGACGCTGATCACGGCCTACTGGGTGCTGAAATGGACGGCGCTGAGTTTTGCCGAAGACACGGTGCTGGTGCAGAAAAGCGCGCACGTCGTCGTGCAGGCGATGTACGTGCTGTCGGTACTGTATTTCACCGTGTTCATCGGCCGGTTGATTGATGCGATCGTCCGCTGGTACCTGCACGAGGTTGCCACGCGCACCGAAACGCATCTCGATGACGAACTGGCGCCGCTTGCCAACCGCGTGATGAAGGTCCTGATCTATGTGCTGGCGCTGATCGTCGTACTGGACCATTTCAACCAGGATATCAGTACGCTCGTGGTTTCACTCGGCGTGGGTTCGCTCGCCATCGCACTCGCCGCGCAGGAGACGCTCGCCAACATGATCGCGGGCTTCGTGCTCATGATTGACCGTCCGTTCCGCGTGGGTGACCGTATCAGGCTGCCGGACGGAACGATCGGCAATATCACCGATATCGGTATCCGCTCGACGCGTGTCATCGACGACTATCATGTCATGATCATCACGCCCAATGCCGATATCGTGAAAAGCCAGATCATGAATTTTTCGTATCCCAATGACATCGTCCGTTTCGAGGTCCCCTTCGGTGTTGCCTACGGTACCGACCTCGGTTGGATGCGCAAGGTCGTGCTCGAGCGTATCAATCGGGAAGCGGACGTCGTGGAGCCCGAGACGTCGGAAGTGCGCATCATGGAAATGGGCGATTCATCGATGAACGCCATTCTGCTCTGCAAGATCCGTAATCCGAACGATATTCCGCGGCGGAAGAGCGACATGCTGCTGGCGATTTACAACACCCTTTACGAGCACAAGATCGAAATTCCCTTCCCGCAGCGCGTACTCCATCTCGCACCGTCGGCCCGGGACCTTGTCGATTCAGCATCGTCTGATCAGGAAACAGGGGAAAACTGACGATGTCGAATCCCTTTGACGTGACGCGGCGTGATATCGTGTATGAAGGCCGGGTGTTTACCATCATCCGCGACGAAGTGCGCCACCCCGATGGGTATTCGTCCGTGCGTGAGGTCGTCCGGCATGACGGCGGGGCTGTCGTGGTGCCCGTATACGAAAACGGCGACGTGCTGCTTATTCGCCAGTTCCGGTATCCGCTCGAGGAAGACATCCTGGAACTGCCCGCGGGCAAGCTTTCGCCCGGAGAGGATCCTCATGATTGCGCCATCCGTGAGTTGAAAGAGGAAACCGGCTGCACCGCCGCGTCGATGGACAAGCTCATGGCCATGCTCACGACGCCGGGTTTTTGCACGGAGACGCTGCATCTCTACCTGGCAGAAGGGCTCACAGACGGCGAACAGGAGCTGGAGGAAGGCGAAGAGAGTATTACCGTTCTGCGCGTCCCGATGGTCGAGGCTCTGGATATGTGCCGCGACGGACGGATTCGTGACGGTAAAACCGTCACGGCGCTCATGCTTGCATCGATGAAACTCGGCATTCTCACTCATCGCGCCAGTGGCTGAAACGCTTTCGGCCTGCGCGCTGTTGCATAACAGACATCTGTACTATTGAATCTAGTGAATCATGAAATCATTACTCGTTGTCCTGCTGCTCGCCGCCACCATCTCTGTCAACGCACAGGAATATGTTGTCGGATCAAACGAAAAGAACGTGCATAGTTTCACGATGACAACGATCGATGGCGAGGAAAAGCCCTTGTCGGAGTTTGCCGGCGAGGTCCTGTTGATCGTCAATACCGCTTCGAAATGCGGCTTCACGAAGCAATATGCGCCGTTGCAGTCGCTCTATGAGAAGTATCGTGATCGCGGTTTCCAGATACTCGCATTCCCGGCGAACAATTTCGGGAAACAGGAACCCGGCTCGGACGCCGAAATCAAGGAATTCTGCACATCGACGTTTGACGTTACTTTTCCGCTGTTCAGCAAGATCAGCGTGAAAGGGGAGGATAAACATCCGTTGTACGTGTATCTTACCGGAATCGAGGGACTGGGTGGGGAAATCCAGTGGAATTTCACCAAATTTCTCGTCGACCGCGATGGGAATCCGGTCGCGCGGTTCGGGACAAAAACAGATCCGCTCGACGAGCGTGTCATCACGGAACTCGAGAAGGTGTTAAAACGATAAGCGCATCATGCCATTCACTGTCACCCACCCGCAGGAATAGATGAAACACAAGAAACGATCTTTCTTTGCCCGCTCGCTCGACCGTGTCGAAATCATCGGAAATGCACTGCCGCATCCCGCGACCATTTTTGCCCTGCTCGCCTTCGTGGTCGTGATCGTTTCGGCGATCAGCGCGGCTCTCGGTCTGACCGCGGTACACCCCGGTACCGGTGAAACAGTCGAGGTACGCAGCCTGTTCACAGGCGAGGGCATCCGCTGGATGTTCGAAAACGTCGAGCATAATTTCGTGAAGTTTCCACCGCTCGGGCTCGTGCTCGTCGCCATGATCGGTATCGGCATCGCCGAGGGATCGGGACTGATCACCGTGCTGATCCGGGCCCTGGTGCTCAAGGCCCCGAAGCGCCTGATCACCATGGCCATCGTCGCGGCCGGCGTGCTCAGTCATCTCGCCTCCGAGGCGGGGTACGTGGTGTTGATTCCTCTCGGTGCAGTCATCTTTCTTGCGCTTGGCCGTCACCCCATGGCCGGACTCGCCGCGGCGTTCGCCGGCGTGAGCGGCGGGTTCGCCGCAAACATACTCATCGGCAGTGTCGATCCGGTGCTCGCGGGTCTTACGCAGAGCGCCGCTCAGATCATCGACCCCGAGATGACGATCAACCCGGCTGTCAACGTGTATTTCATGTGGGCCTCGGCCGTGATGGTCATCATTATCGGTACGCTGGTGACGGAAAAAATCGTCGAACCACGATTGGGTACATACAGCGGCACCGAGAAGCCCGTGGAGATGGAGCGTCTTCAGGCGGACGAGAAAAAAGGCATCCTCTGGGCCGCCATAAGCGTGGTCGTGGTATCCGGACTTTTCCTTCTCGCAGTCGTTCCGGAGAACGGGCTGTTGCGTCATCCAGGGGAATCGGCCCTCGATTCCGCCTTTTTCAACGGAATGATAACCGCGATCATGATATTCTTCCTGGTTCCGGGCATGGTCTACGGGTACATCACCGGATCCATCCGCAACGACAAGGAGGGTGTCAAGCAGATGATCAATTCGATGAGCCACCTTGCCACCTATATCGTTCTGGTATTTTTCGCGGCGCAGTTCGTGTATTATTTCGGCTATTCAAACCTCGGTCTGATCATTGCCATCGATGGGGCGGAGTTCCTGCGCAATATCGGTTTCACCGGTATTCCCCTGATGCTCGCGTTCATCCTTGTCAGTGCCTTCATCAACATGTTCATGGGCTCGGCTTCGGCAAAATGGGCGATCATGGCACCGGTGTTCGTGCCGATGTTCATGCTGCTGGGCTATCACCCGGCGTTGACACAGATGGTGTTTCGTATTGGTGATTCGCTCACGAACGTGATCACGCCGATGATGTCATATTTCGCCCTGATCGTGGCATTTGCTGAAAAATATGACGAAGACTACGGTATCGGGACAATCATCTCGACCATGCTGCCGTACTCAGTCGTTTTAGGTGTCTTCTGGGCATTGCTGCTCATTCTCTGGATGACACTGGGTTTGCCCGTCGGACCGGAAGCACCGCTCCATTACGTTCCGGTGCAGCCCTGATCAACAGGCTGCCGCTGGTGCGAGTCCAAACCCTTTGATACCAGAGGTCTTTTTCTTAGCTTTCTTGGTTGGTATCAGTTACCGGACCTTCACCGGGCCTTATAGACGTCTACATGCAATTTGTGATAACCGTACTCCTTGGGATGCTCGTCGGCATCCTGATCACCGTTCCGCTTGGGCCGACATCGCTGTATGTCGCGCACCGTGCGCTGAACGGTGAAACCCGGAAGGGCGTGCTCGTCGCGGTCGGGGCGGTTATCGTCGACGTTTTTTACTGCCTGATCATCACGATGGGACTCATATCCCTGATTCGCCCCTATTTACAGAATCCTGTTGTCCAGAGCCTGTTTTCCGTCTTTCTCATTGGCTACGGCGTGAAAATGTTGTGGTTCCGAGGTGATCGAAAGCAAAAGCAGGACGACGACGCCGAGAGCGGTCAGGATGATGAGGCAGATGTTGACGCCGACGAAGAGGACCAGCGCTCGCTCTCCCGGTTCAAACTGTCACGAGAGCATTACGGGGGCGTATTTATCGGCATTTCCATGACGCTGGCGAATCCCACGCTGTTTTTCTCCTGGGTCGCGGTGCTCAGTTTTGTTACCGCGCATGGCCTGCTGGTGGACAGCACATGGGACAAGCTGGTGTTTTCCTTCTCGGTGGGTGTGGGAAGCATGCTCTGGTTCATGGCGGTAGCGCTATTCGTTCGGAGCCGCCGGCACAGTATTTCAGAGGTCTTCATCACACGGGCGTCATCCATTACTGCCCTTGTGATCATTGGTTTTGGTGTGTATTTTACCTTCAAGATCTTTCAGCAACTTAACGGGATGACCTGAACGGGAAAGCAGCGCCATCCCTTCCGATTGCACCCAGACACACTGCGGCCAACGTCCCCCCGGCTGCGGTGATATCGATACACTGAATTTTCCGGCCGAACAGGACCGGACAGACATCATGAAAAAAACAACACCGTTGATTCTGCTGCTCATTTGCTGCAGCATTGTCCTTCCGTCATCTCCGCTCACGGCACAGTGGACGGCGGTGCGAATGGACAGGCCGGGTTCACAGCCCGAAGAAGTCTCGATCGCCATCAATCCTGTCGACCCCGACAATCTCATCGCCGGGGCGAATCTGCGATTTTATTTCTACTCCTTTGACGGTGGTGAAACCTGGACGCAGCGCCAGTTACCTTCGGGCACCTGGGGCGATCCGAGTGTGCTTTTCGATAAAACCGGAAGGGCATACATCGCAAACCTGGTCTACGGGTGGGACGCGATCGTCGTACGGCACAGTGATGACGGCGGCATGACCTGGTCTGCCCCCGTGAAACTGTTCGGACCCAGTTCCGACAGCGCGAAAGCCGGCAGCCTGTTCAATTCCAGTCTGCAGGACAAGGAGTGGCTCGCAACCGACATGACCGACGGCCCCTACAGCGGAAATATCTATGCAGGGTGGACGGATTTTACATTGTACGGCAGCAACAATCCGGCTGACAGCAGCGTGATCGTTTTCGCGCGCTCTACCGACCGCGGCGAAACCTTCGAGCCGTTTGTTCGTGTCAGCGACAAGGGCGGGAACGCGGTCGACAGTGATGAAACAGTCGAAGGCGCGGTTCCGGCGGTGGGTCCCGACGGCGGGATATACATGGCCTGGTCGGGTCCGGGAGGACTGTTCTTCGACCGCTCGTTCGACGGAGGGGTGACATGGGGTGAAGACAGGATGATCGCCGATCAGCCTGGAGGATGGGATATTGAAATCTCCGGAATCAACCGCTCCAACGGATTGCCGATCACGGCAGCCGACATATCCCAATCGCCGCACCGTGGTACGATCTATGTCAACTGGGTAGACAGCCGTCATGGAGATCCCGACGTGTTCATCGCGCGTTCGACCGACCGCGGAGACACCTGGTCTGCCCCGATACGCGTCAACGACGACGAGGTCGGTAACGGTCGCGATCAGTTTTTCACATGGCTCGCGGTTGATCCGCTCACCGGCGAGCTGTCCGTCGTGTTTCACGACCGACGTCATTACGATTCAGATTCCACCGATGTCTATCTGGCGCGCTCAACCGACGGAGGAATGACGTTCAGGAACGAGCGTATCAGCGCAGTGTCATTTTACCCGACTCCGTTCGTGTTCTTCGGCGATTACAACGGTATCGCTGCTTACGGTGGCCGCATCCGTCCGATCTGGACGCAGCTGGACCAGGGCGAACTGAGCATTCACACCGCGTTGATCGATCCCGGTACTTCCCATTCGGCGAACGCACCGGCTCTGCCGGAATCGGTTACCCTCGAACAGTATCCGCATCCTGTGTCCACCGTGACCGGTGGCGATGTCACATTCAGGATATCCTCGGCGGAACCCGGCGCACTCACTTTGCGCATCCATGACCTGGTGGGACGCGAAGTCGCGGTCGTGGCCGAAAAGGAGCTGTTGTCCGGAACACACAATATTCGCTGGTCGGCCGGGGCATTGGATGCAGGGGTGTATCTGTGTACCGCGACGCTGCGCAGCGGCGGGAAACTCGGATCGGCAACGTCTGTCATGACGATTGTCAAATAACAAGCCCAGCATATTCCGGGCCTGCGACGGAACTAACGATAACGTATTGCGATTCAAGAGGACTCCATGAGCGACGTCTCCAGACTCACCAAAGCAGAGTTAATAGCGGAAATCGAACGCCTGCGTGGCATGTACGAACAATGCAGCGACGCATCCGGCAGCAACGGGAAGTTTGATGAGGACGAACTGTTCTCGCTGGCCATGGAAACAGAGGGTGACGAACTGTTCCTCGTTTCTGAAACCGGCAAGTTCGTGTTTGTCAACGATACAATGCAGCAGCAGCTGGGCTACAGTCGGGAAGAGTTGCTGGCATCCTCTCTGCACCGCATCGACAAGCTGAATTCCCGTGCCCAGTGGTTGGCGCGAGTTTCCCGCCTGAAGCAGTCGCAAGAAGCCGAAACATTCGAAAGCCAGCAGGAGGCGAAGGACGGAACCTCACGGCTCAAAGAAATCACAGCCCTCTACATCAGTTACCGTTCACGGAATTACATCCTCTGCGTAGCCCGGGAAATGGAACAGGAGCATGAAGAACGCGAGGAGCCGCGTGATGTGCGGAGCAGGGAAGAGACGCTTCAGCAGATGACCTCCGATGGTGTAATCATCGTCGACACGCGCGGCACCATCACCGAGAGCAACGCCGTTGCCGACAGGCTGCTGGGCGTGACCAAGAACGATATCATCGGACGATCCTGCGTCGATTCACGCTGGCGCCTTGTCGACAGTGCGGGAGCGCCGTTGGGGATCTCCAGTCATCCCATCATGGTGGCTCTCGTCGAGGAACACCAGATTTTCAACAGACGCATCGACAGCCTGACCCACGACGGAAGCCGGAAGTCCATGCTCGTCAACGCCGCCCCGCTGCACGATGTCGCAGGCGACCTGATCGGCGCCATTGGATTCATCCGGGCGTATGAGGACAGCGCCGAGCGCAGCGAACAACTCCAGCGGATGAAGATGCTGCAGGCGTTTGAACGAGAGGCCATGAGCATCCTGATCGAAAGTGGATCGGAGCACGACCTCGAACGCAAAATGTGTCAGATGCTGGTCAAGCATGGTGATTATCCACTGGTGTGGAGAGGCGATACACAGGAGAAAGACGAGCGTCTGCATCCTACCGTCAGTGCCGGCAGTGAGGTCGATTATCTCATGCGCATCAAAGTGCGGTACGACAACAGTGCGTTCGGTAATGGCCCGCTCGGACAGGCGATGAAGAAGCAGGAAGTTGTCGTGGTCAGCGATACGCTCAGCGATCCCAGTTCTGAACCCTGGAGACGACAGGATGAGCGCAGCCACCTGCATTCGCTCGTCGCAATACCGCTGCGTTACGGAGACAAGCAGCTGGGAATGCTGGCGCTGTATTCGAAGGATCGGCATCATTTCGTGGGACCGGAACTGCATACGATCAAACTTGTTGCGGAAATACTCGCTTTTGGAATCTACGTGCGCCGGAGAGACGAGGCTGACCGAGAAATGCGCAAAGCCTTCGCGGTGCAGCGGCTCATGCTCGAACGATACGAGCAGAGCGGCAGCGTGGCGATGGCCGAGTTCGAAGCCGACGACCCCTTCCGCTGTATCAAATCCAACAGCGCCTTTCTCTCACTGCTTGACGAACCTTACCACAGCAGCGGGGTCGACGGATATTATACCACCGATTTCATGTATTCGCTGTACCACCGCGATCTATATCAGCAGCTGCAGGAGGTTGCACAGTCGCAGGCGGGTAAAGAGGAAGAGCAGGCGCAGTTCACGGACTGGCAGGGAAAGACCATGCTCTGGGATTGGAGCATTCGACCAGTGGTCGCGGAATCAGGTGAAACGACGCTGCTCTATATGGCATATCAC
>PKTF01000086.1 GCA_002869275.1 Ignavibacteria bacterium
AGCCCGATATCCTGATACTCGACGAACCGTTCACCGGGCTGGATGTGAGTGCCCGCAACGCCCTGTTCCGCATCCTGCAGGAAGTAACGGCACAGCGCGGACTGGTGACGCTGCTCATTACCCACGTGCTTTCACTCGCGACCGATTGCAATCGCGTTGTGGTGTTGGAGCAGGGTCGCACCATCGCGGATGACGCGCCGGATGTGCTCCTGCGGGAATTCGGGAACACGATTGTCGAACTGCAGGGGCCTGTCAGCCATGATATCGCGCGCCGACTGCAGGTGCTCGCGAATATCGATTACGTGGTGGTGCAGGACGAACATGTTCTCCTCAAGAATACGAACCTTCAGCAGCTGCTCCCGCATCTGGATGCAGGGGAAGCTGAAACACTCGATATCCAGGCGCGCAGACCGACTCTCGACGACTATTTCATTGAACGTACCGGACATCATCTCCTCGATGAAACGGAGGAACTGATAGCGGCATGACAGCGGCACTGCTTCCCACATACAGTCTGTGGACGCGCGATCTGAAACATTTCGTCAGGCAGCGCAGTCGTGTCATCGGTGCAATCGGACAGCCGTTTGTTATCTGGATTCTTCTTGCAGCCGGATTCAAGAATACCGCCTCGGCCGCCGGAACGGATTACGGCGCCTACCTGTTCCCGGGCGTCATCCTGCTCATCGCTCTGTTCGCAGCGATATTTTCCACGATATCCATTATCGACGACCGTCGCTCCGGATTTCTGCAGGCCGTGCTCGCATCGCCGGCCTCACCCGCGGCAATTGTCACCGGCAAGCTCCTTGCGGGGACGACCATCGCGCTGCTGCAGTCCCTGCTCTTTCTCGTCTTGCTTCCCTTTACGGGTATCGGCTTCACGCTGGAAGCATTTTTGCTGAGCATGCTCGTCCTGGCCGGAACGGGGATGCTTCTCACGGCACTCGGCTTTCTCCTGGCCTGGCACATGACATCCTCCCAGGGCTTCCATGCCGTGATGAACCTGCTTCTGCTGCCGATGTGGATGCTTTCAGGAGCGTTTTTCCCACTCGAAGGCGCCGCGGGGTGGATGCAGATCCTCATGCGCCTGAATCCGATGTACTACATCACGACGCTGTTTCAGAATACGTTTTTCCTGGGAAGCGGCGTTGCCGCGGTTCCCGGTCCGGCGCCCTGGATCTCCGTCGCGATACTCATCGGCCTTTTCGCAGTCCTCTATTTCGTATCACTACGTACCGTGCGAGTTTCATGAAAGGATACAACGCCATACCGCTTCTTTTAGCCATTGTTCTGTTTTCCGCTTGCCAGTCCGGCCGTTCCGTTCCCGATATCACCGACCTCCCGGATATCAAGCCGGCACCGGAATACAGCTTTGTGAATTACGACGGCAGCACCGTGTCTGACGAAGATTTCCACGGGAGCGTGTACATCGCGTACTTCTTTTTCACATCCTGTGGCGGTCCCTGCCCGAAAATGAACTCGCAGGCGAATGTACTGCAGGCCGAGTATGCCGATGCAAAGGATTTTCGTATCGTCGGCTTTTCCGTCGATCCTCATACAGACAGTGTGGAGCGCCTTGCACGCTATGCCGAGCGCTATAATGCGCAGGTGGGCCGATGGTACATGATGCGAAATGAAAAAGAGGTCGTCGCGGAGTTGGCTTCAAAGGGATTCATGGTCGGCGACGCTGACGTTCCGGCCCTGCACAGCACGCGTTTCGTGCTTGTGGATCAGCAGGGGACGATCCGTGGATACTATGACGGGTTGGATAAAACGAAGGTCGATGAACTGCGCGCTGCGATTGACTACCTGCTGGAAGGAGAGCGGTCATGAGTATCGTACATCTGCCCACAATCAATGCGCTGCTGAACAGCCTTTCCGCACTCTTTCTCATCGTCGGCTTCTTCTATATCCGACAGAGGAAAGTTCCGCAGCACCGGGCGATGATGATTGCGGCATTCGCGACCTCGACACTGTTCCTGGTCAGCTATCTCTGGTACCATTTCAGCGGTACGATGATCACGAAGTTCACCGGCGATGGAATTGCCCGGGTGGTGTATTTCACCATCCTGATTTCACACTCGGTACTGGCGGTGGCGGTACCGCCGCTCGCCATCATCACCCTGTGGCGCGGACTGAAACTGAACGAAGCAAAGCACCGCAAAATCGCACGGTGGACGCTGCCGCTCTGGCTGTATGTGTCCGTTACCGGCGTCGCGGTGTATGTCATGCTGTATCATCTATACGCCTGAACCATGAAGCGCCTGTTACCGATTCTGTTGCTCGTACCGGCACTGCTGCTGCCTGAAGTAGTTGAAGCCTGCCCGAACTGCAAGGAGGCCTACTCGGCAGACGGACAGTCACCGGTTGCGTCCGGTTTCAACGCCAGCATCATTTTCATGATGCTCATGCCGTTTCTCGTTCTGGGTGGATTCGCCATCCGTTTATGGATGGCACAAAAGCGACGCGCGCGTGAAAGCGCCGGAGCCTAAGACACGAACAATCACGATGCGAACTGCACATGTTTACTGCGAAAATAGATAAACAGATCAAACGCACTGTCCTGGCCCTGCTCGTCGTGGCCGGTGTCGCCGCGGTGTCGTTTTATTTTATCCGGCACCCCAGTGTGATGGACGTCGGCTACCGGCCCCAGCAGCCTGTACCCTTCGATCACCGCATTCATGCGGGCGAACTGGAAATCTCCTGCGTGTACTGCCATACAAGTGTGGAAACTTCCGCGCATTCGACGGTGCCACCAACACAGACCTGCATGAATTGTCATACCTCGGTCAAGCGCGACAGTCCGAAACTCGAGCTCGTGCGCGCCAGCTACGAAGAGAACAAGCCCATTCCGTGGATACGTATCCACCGCTTGCCGGAGTATGTGTTTTTCAACCACAGCCGACACGTGAATGCAGGCATCGATTGTGCATCCTGTCACGGCGAAGTGGAAAAGCAGGGCGTCATCGTGCAGAAGGAACCGCTCACGATGGGCTGGTGCCTTGATTGCCACCGAGACCCGGAGGCATATGTCGTCCCGACCCGCGAGATCAGCGGACTCGACGTCGACCCGAAACTCCTGAGCAGCTCGCTGCCGGACGGGCCCGAGACCTGCTCGGCCTGCCATCATTGATCCTGACCAGCAATACGACATCGACACCACAGCATTGAAATAACACGCATGTCTGAAACGCAGAACAACAGCAAGACCTACTGGAAGAGCTTCGGCGAACTGGGGCGCGATCCGGCCCTGATGGAACAGCTGAAGAACGAGTTTCCTGAGGATTACGATACGCCGAACGGTAAGGCGAGCGGCGTCACGCGACGGACCTTCATGGGGCTCATGGCGGCGTCGGCTGCATTGGCCGCCACGGGCTGTCGCCGGCCCGAGCAGGAGATCGTCCCGTACGTCAAGAAGCCTGAGTATCTCACTCCCGGCATCGCCAATTACTTCACCACCGCCTTTACGCAGCAGAATTTTGCAGCCGGTCTCCTGGTGAAATCGCGCGAAGGGCGTCCTATCAAGATCGAAGGTAATGACCAGTGTTCGGTCAGCGCCGGGAAGTCCACGCATCTTGCCCAGGCGTCGTTGCTGTCGTTGTACGATCCGGACCGCGTCCTGCGTCCGACCGTGAACAACGCCGATTCTACTCCCCTCAATGCCATGCGCCGCATCGCCGATGCCATCCGGGAAGTGACCGGAAAGGGAAAGGCCGTGCGCATCCTGGTTGACGAGCATGCATCGCCGACGCTGCACGCGCTGTACGCCGATCTCGAACGGCTGCTGCCCAACACAAAGGTAGTGACCTGGCCCGCCATCACAGCCTACGGAGCCGCAGAAGCCAACCGGCAGCTCCTGGGCGTCGATGCGGTACTGGTCCCGGATCTCGCGAAAGCTGATGTGATCCTCGGTGTGGATGCGGACTTCCTCGGAACCGATCCGGAATCGCTGTATCACATTCGCCGGTTTTCTTCTCGCCGTAAGCCCGAGCGCGATGCGGCGGACATGAACCGCTACTACGCGGTAGAAGCATCGATGACCACCTCGGGATCGAACGCCGACCAGCGTATCCGCATCAAACCGGCGGAGATCAACGAATTTCTCCTCGCCCTTCTGCACGAGCTGACGGTCGTACAAGGCCGCGGTGGCCTGGACGCCTCCCTTGTCGGAACGCTGAATGGAGCCGCGAACGATCGTTTCCCTGCATTGAAATCCCTCGCCTCGGACCTCGCCGCGAAGCCATCGGTTGTGATGGTGGGGCGCCATCTTCCGAAAGAAACCCATGCTCTCGGTGTGATGATCAACCAGGTGCTGGGTGCCATCGGCGAAGGACGCATCATCGATCCGCGGCACGCGCTGCCGTTCAGTGAATCGAAGGCGGGTGATATCGCCGCCGTGAGCGAAGAACTCGAGCGCGGCGACGTGGGCGTGCTTCTTTTCGGGGACGTCAATCCAGCCTACTCGATGCCGGGTGACATGTTCCGCAAGATGACCTCGCGTGTGTTGTACCGTTTCTCGCTTTCACTGTATGCGGATGAAACCTCCAAGGCCTGCTCGATTTTTATTCCTGTCAATCATTACCTGGAAGCCTGGGGCGACGCCGCGATGTTCGATGGTTCGGTCTCCGTTGTGCAGCCGTTGATCGCTCCGTTGAACGAAGCGCAGCCCTCGCTGGCCGATGCACTCATGGGCATCACGCGCGCTGTCGATGAAAAGAATTTCACGGATACCGCCACGTATTATGATTACCTGCGCAATCGCTGGCAGTCCACCGTCATGCCGCAGGCAGGAGCGACGGGTTTCACGGCATTCTGGAACGATGCCTTGCGCAACGGCCGCGTACAGTCCGGGATGCCCGCTCACAACGCGGTGATGAACACCACCGCCGCGCAGAGCATGCTGCGCGCAGCCGCGGGTGCTCCTGCGAAAGGCACGATGCTGGGCGTGCTTCCGAGTCATGCGCTCCAGGACGGGCGCTATGCCAACCTCGGTTGGCTGATGGAGCTGCCCGACCCGGTGACCAAGGCCACCTGGGATAACCTCGCTGTCATGAGCCGGTCTACGGCCGCAGTCATCGGAGTGGAACAGGGAGATGTGATCCGCGTGAAGACGGCTGCAGGAAGCACGCGGCTGCCGGTGTTCCTCCAGCCCGGAATGGCTGACGACGTGATCATCACGACCACGGGTTTCGGCAGACAGGAAGGCGGCAGGGTCTGTGCCGATCAAGGAGTGAACGTCTTTCCGCTCATGAGTTCGCTCGGTCAGACAATCGGTTACCTGCCCGTCGAAGTGGAGACCACGGGTGATACCTGGCCGATCGCCACGACGCAGGACCACCATTCGCTCTCCGGTGAGGATCTCTACGACATCGATCGCCTCGAGATCGTCAAGGAGGGCACGCTCGAAGAGTTTATCAGCAATCCGGAGACGCTCTATCGGCACGACCTGCCGGTCTATGGTGCGGACAATGCCACCGATCGTCCTATCAGCATCACGACCGAACACGACTACTCCAAGGGCCATCGCTGGGGAATGAGTATCGATACCTCGGCCTGTGTGGGCTGCAACGCCTGCATGGTTTCCTGTGTGTCGGAAAACAACATCCCGATGGTGGGGAAGGACGAAGTGCTTAACGGACGCGAAATGCATTGGATTCGCATCGACCGGTATTACACGGGCGATGAAGACAATCCCGATACCACGCTGCAGCCCATGCTCTGCCAGCATTGCGAAAAAGCGCCCTGCGAAAACGTGTGTCCCGTCGCGGCCACCACGCACAGTCCCGAAGGACTGAACGAGATGACCTACAACCGCTGCGTTGGAACACGGTACTGTTCAAACAACTGTCCCTACAAGGTGCGGCGTTTCAACTACCTGAATTACCACACCGAGGAACGCGATCCTCTCAGCCTCGTATTCAATCCCGATGTGACCGTGCGTATGCGCGGTGTGATGGAGAAATGCACCTTCTGCGTGCAGCGCATCAACGAGGCCAAGCATCACGCGAAAAATGAAGGACGTGACATGCTGGGCGACGGCGAGGTGCTCACCGCCTGTCAGCAGGCCTGTCCGGCCGACGCCATCGTGTTCGGCAACATGAACGATCCCGAAAGCAAGGTGTCGAAGAGCATGCAGAGCGAACGCGGCTATCATGTGCTGCAGGCTCTGAATATCATTCCCTCCATCACCTACAAGGCGAAGATCCGCAACACGAACGGAGGAACTGCATGAAACGCGTGACTGACAAGCACCGTCAGGACGACTGGAATACCGAAGGCGGGGGTTCGCTCGCGCTCAGTCCGGAGGAACTGCGTGAACCGCTGTTCGAAGGCACGCCGGCGCTCAAGGACGTTACCGAGACGGTGTCGGGCGTCGTTGAAGGGAAACCGACCAGGCTCTGGTATGCGACCATCACTCTCACGAGCGGGCTCGCCGGCTGGGGCATTCTCACGATTCTCTACACCGTGTTCACCGGTATCGGTGTCTGGGGCAACAACCAGCCCATCGGCTGGGCGTGGGACATTACGAACTTCGTGTTCTGGATCGGTATAGGCCATGCGGGCACGCTGATCTCCGCCATCCTTTTTCTCTTTCGGCAGAAATGGCGCACGGCGATCAACCGCGCCGCCGAAGCGATGACGATTTTTGCTGTCATCTGCGCCCTGATCTTTCCGATCATCCACACCGGTCGTCCCTGGCTTGCCGTGTACTGGCTGCTCCCGCTGCCCAACCAGATGGAAATGTGGGTGAATTTCCGATCACCGCTGCTCTGGGACGTTTTCGCGGTATCGACCTATTTCGCCGTATCACTGATGTTCTGGTTCGTCGGGCTCGTGCCCGATTTCGCCACGCTGCGCAACCGCGCGAAGCACAAAATCGCGAAGCCCATCTGGACCTTCCTCAGCCTCGGTTGGACCGGCGCAAACCGTCACTGGCATCGCTATGAAAAAGCGTACCTGATCCTTGCGGGCATCTCCACACCGCTCGTGCTGTCGGTGCATACCATCGTGTCCTTTGACTTCGCTGTATCGGTGCTGCCGGGCTGGCATACCACCATCTTCCCGCCGTATTTCGTGGCAGGTGCAATTTTCTCCGGCTTCGGTATGGTGCTGACACTCATGATCCTTGCACGCAAACTGCTGAACCTCGAAACCTTCATCACGCGCAAGCATATCGAGAATATGAACAAGGTGCTGATGGCGACCGGACTCATGGTCGGTTACGCGTACGGCATCGAGTTTTTCATCGCCTGGTACAGCGGCAATCCCTACGAGCGCTTCGTGTTCATCAACCGCGCGTTCGGACCGTATTCCTGGGCGTACTGGACGATGGTGACCTGTAACGTATTCATCCCGCAGCTGTTCTGGTTCAAGAATATCCGCCGCAACCTGATCATCACCTGGGTGATTTCGATCTTCGTGAACGTGGGCATGTGGTTCGAGCGCTTCGTGATCATCGCCACATCGCTGCACCGTGATTTTCTGCCGTCAAGCTGGGGCTATTTCATTCCGACCTGGGTTGACGTATCCATCTTCGCCGGCACCATCGGGCTGTTCCTGACATTGTTCCTGCTGTTCGCGAAGTACATCCCGGTGCTGGCGATTTCTGAAATCAAGGGCATTTTGCCCGGTGCGCAGCCCAATCATTCGCATCATTGAGAGGAGAACGACGCATGAAGAAAACTGCCGGAGTCTCCGGGCTGTTTCACGATCCGGACCAGGTGCTCAAAGCCGCCACCGGCATCCGTGATGCAGGCTTTCGGAAATTCGATTTCCATACGCCGTATCCACTGCACGGACTCGATCAGGCCATGGGAATACGTCGCACCATTCTGCCGTGGATTTCTCTCGGTGCGGGCCTGCTCGGCGCCGGTGTGGCCCTGCATCTGCAGTGGTGGACCGGTGCGGTGGATTATCCGCTCGTGATCGGCGGCAAGCCCTTCTTCGCCTTTGAACCATCGATCCCCATTACCTTCGAACTGACCGTGCTGCTCACGGCCATCGCGACCGTCGTCGGCATGTTTGCGCTGAATGGTCTTCCGCGATGGTTCTCCAAGTGGCAGAACGATGCGCATTTCACACGCAGCATGGATGACGCGTTCGTCGTAACCATCGATGCGGAAGATCCCGCCTATGACGGCGAGAAAACCGCATCACTCCTCGAATCCCTCGGTGCCGAACAAGTACGAATTGTCGAATATGAAGATTAACAATATCAATATCCCGCTGCTTCCCGTCCTCGGCGGTGTGGCAGTGCTCGTCGTGATTCTCGTCATGTGGGCAGGCAACGGCTTCCAGTCGCTGCGATCGGAATCGCCACCCATCCAGGTGCGCCACGACATGTATTACCAGAGCAAGTCCATGGCGCAGGAAGGCAACAGCTTTTTCGCCGACGGCAAGGCCATGCGCGATCACGTACCCGGCACTCTGCCGCGCAACGGTACCGTGTATGCGTTCACCACGCCCGAGGAGGCCGAAGCGGCCATTGCGGGTAATCCACTCGCCGTGCGCGAGGACGTGCTCGCGCGCGGGAAGAACCGCTTCAACACCTTTTGCTCACCCTGCCACGCGCAGAACGGACAGGACACGACGGAAGTCGTGCGACGCGGATTGCAGAAACCACCGAATCTCGCGGCGGCCAATGCCAGGGGCTACTCCGACGCGCGCCTGTTCCATGTGATCAGTGCGGGACAGAACATCATGCCGGGTTATGCCGACAAGCTTCCCGAGCAGGACCGCTGGGCGATCGTGCATTATGTGCGTGAATTGCAGAAAGCGCCGATGCTATACGCTGAGGCACCCGCCGCAGCAGCAGACAGCACCGGAGCCGCGGAGACAGAGACAACGGAGCAGTCACAATGAGCAGCAGCATGACACAACTCGCGGAAACGACCTTCGTCAAGAAACTGCAGATGGCCGGCATCGCCACCGCCACGGTCGGTATCGTCCTCAGTATCGTCGGAGTGATGACCGATATGCACCGCTTTCTTTTCGACTATCTGATCGCTTTTGTCTTCTGGGGCGGCATTGCCGTCACGGCCGTGTTCTTCAGTATGCTGCAGTTCCTTACCCGCTCCGGCTGGAGCACGGCGGTACGCCGCATCCCTGAATTGCTCGGTGGGTTCACGCCGTTTCTACTTGTCCTGCTGTTGCCCATCGTTTTCGGTGTCGGCGAACTGTATCACCACTGGGTGCATCCCGAAGCGGGCGACGTGGTCATGGCGGGAAAACAGCCCTGGCTCAATACGCCGTTTTTCATCATTCGTCTCTTCGTGTATGTCGCAATCTGGATCGGGATGTATTTCTTCATCGTCGGAAATTCCATCAGGCAGGACAGCCGCAAGGACATCACGCTGACCCGCCGCAACTGGAAATTCAGCGCGCCGATCACCATTTTCTACGGCATTACGATCACCTTTGCCGCCTTCGACCTGCTCATGTCGCTGTATCCTCACTGGTTCAGTACCATTTTCGGCGTGTACTATTTCGCGGGTTCGCTCGTGGGAGCGCTCGCCGTTATCACGCTCGTGATGATCATGCTTCGCCGGGCCGGATTGCTCAGCGAATGGCTCACCATGGACCGATTTCATGACCTCGGAAAGCTGCTGTTCGCTTTCAACGTTTTCTGGGCCTACATCGCGTTTTCGCAGTACCTGCTGATCTGGTATGCCGATCTGCCGGAA
>PKTF01000306.1 GCA_002869275.1 Ignavibacteria bacterium
CCACACCCAGCGGATTTGCCGGGGATCGATGGAATTGAGTGCCCGCGTGGGCTAAAGCTTCCACCAACGCGTGCACGAGCGTCCGGGAAGGAGTGTGCCGGGGGAAACCGGTCCGTCCGGCTCGTTGCCGTACTCTGGAGAGGTAAAGCTCTGAGTACTGTCCGATCCCGCCAATGCGAATGCCGGCGGCGGGATAATCGTCGCCTCGCAGCCGGTGAGCCTCACCGTACCGGTGTTGGTCACGGAGTACGACACGTGCAGCGGATGCGGAATGAAGCGTTCGTAATACTGATCGGAGTAGAGGGAATCGTGTCCGGCGGTGGAGCACATGAGCCCCGCCTCCTCCGGCCATCCCTCGATGACAACGGCGGCCTCGCACTGCTTCCATGCCGTCTCCTGCGCGCTTCGGTAGTGGATGCTGATCTGCTGCTCTTCGTCCGTCGAACCCGGCAGCGGCGTCAGCAGCCAACTGATCATGCGGCTCTGGTGATCGCCTATCATACCGAGCGTCTTCACAGCGCTCTCGCCCGCAGCGAGTGCGAGACGCGACGCCTGCGTGAGATCGATTTCCGCTTCGATGCCGCTCAGCGCTTCATCGAGTACGTTGCGCAGATCGATATCCACCACGAGCGGATCCGGCTCATAGCGCGCGGGATCGTGCCGGAAGCGCACCGAATCGGCCGTTCGCACCTGGCAGCGCAGGCCGTCCACCGCTTCGATGCGGAGAGTGTGCGTGCAAGCGGCGATCACGGAATCGGTGGACGTAAGTGCGAACACGCCACATATCACCGTACGCGCGTCGTGCCAGATACGCGTACGCAGTCGCCAGCTGCGCTGCGTGGTCTCTCCGGCACCGAGCACGCCGCCCGGTTGCGTGAGAGCGTCCGGACTGTCCACACCCGTGCCGGCTGTCAGATGCAGCTCATAGCGCTCCACGGTCACCGGACCTGGCCCTCGGTTCTCCAGTGTGAATTCCACCGTCGCCTCCGCCGGTACCAGCACGCTGTCCGCTGCCTGCAGCAGCGTCGGTCCACTCATCGTGCATACCGGCAGGCCCGTGGCAGGGACAAGACGCACAAGCACTTCGCAGCTGCGGCGCGTGGTATCGGACTGATACCAGTACCACACCGTGATGCGCTGTTCGCTGCTGTCCCGGGGCGGAGCTGCCACCACCAGCTGCCACTGCGCACCCCGCCGTGCTCCGGGAGCGATCGGACCCAGGTAGCGACCGGGCTGTTCGCCCATGCCCAGTTGCAGCGACGGTGCTTCCGAGAGATCTATTTCCGCCTCCAGACGGCGCAGCACTGTATCGAGACGGTTCTCCAGCGCGAGATCCAGCGTGAAGCCCGGATACCCCGTGCCCGGATCTTCCACGATCCGCCGGGGCGCATCCAGCATGCAGAGCAGCGGATTGATGCCCGGAACGCGGATTTCGGTCAGGCAGTTGACTGGCAGACGTCCGGCTACATCCCGCACCACCGCCTGCAGACCGACATCGCGGTCCATGCCCCAGCGGTCCAGCGCGAGCTGCCAGCTCACCGATACCTCGTCCTGCGGTTCCAGCCGCGGCAGGGCACGCAGGCTGTCCCCTGCCGGAGTCACACGCACGCCGCGCGAACCCACGCGCAACGCCGCCTCACCAGGCAACACAGCTTCCTCTCCTTCATTGCGCAGGCGCATGGTCACAGGAAGAACATTCGTCTCGTACAGTTCGCCCGTGGAATCGATGCGTACCGAATCGCGCGCAATAAGATCGCAGAGCAGTTCCATGCGCTTGCTGTCCCTGCGAATGTAGATGATCTCCGCCCTGCAGCCGCTGTGAGAGGACAGGCAGTTATCGAGATGATCGGCCCAGCGGTAATGCGTCGTCACCACGATGGGCAATATTGAATCCACTACGACGCCGGGGAGAACCCGCAGATTCCATTTTGTGCTTACCGAACCGCCCGGTGCGAGCATCGGGGCGACATCACGTAGCCAGCGGACCGTGTCAGGCTCGGTGACGATGCCCGGCGGCAGGCGCAGTTCGCATTGCAGATCGAACACCGCACGCGCGGGATCGGGATTATTGATCGTCACATCCAGCGGAAAGCGCTCGATGCTGAGGTAATTGCGCGAACTGTCCACCCGTATCGTATCCGGCACGGAGAACGAACAGGCAATCGCATCCTCCCCGCAGAGCGGCAGGTAGTGGCGGGAGAGGATGGCACTTGTACGTATGGGATCTGCAGGAAGTGGCTGGTAGGCATTGTAGGTGCGCATGGTATTCCTGTCAAGATAATTGCCAATTCCCCAGCCCGATGTGCTGACCACATGCCCGGAAGGATCATACCGCTGATTGCTTGCAGGGAACTCACCCCAATACGAGGAGAAGCGCAACGTACCGTCTTCCTCGTACACCACGATGGCGTTCGCCGTATTATTTGTGAACGGTGCCTGGCCCGGGAGCAGCGGCTGCTCGGTCTTCTGCGGGAAGCCCGGCATTCCCGTCGCTACCGTTAGCATTGCCGGGCCGCAGGGCAGCACCTCCACGCCCAGACCCGTTTCCGGATAACCTGCGCCGCCAATACCACGTATCATTGTCGGTTGTCCGTCCTGGTCAAAATGCGCGAGGAGGATGTCCATACCGCCATTACAGTTCCGGATCCGTCGCTCCGGCATTTCCAGCAATTGTGACGATTGGGTCTGGCCGACAAGCCAGATTCCTCCCTTGCCGTCACGCGCTAGGATATCATTAGTATGGGAATCCCAAGGAGTTCCCATTGAATGTGTCCATATGTTGTGTACAATGTCGACTCCATCACCCCCCAGCAAGGTCGCCCATCGCACCGAATCCGCTTCTGCGTTCAATCGCGCGATATAAATGTCGTTGATTCCGGAACGCTGGGCCTGCCAAGCGTTACGAGTCAGTGGAAAGGACGAAGTATTCCCGACAACAGTGATACTTCCGTCGTGATGTTGTGCGGCCGAAACAACAATCACCGTATCCTCCAACACATCAAGCTGCACACCAAGAAGCACCGAATCGCAATTTTCACTGAGCTTGACAAGAATTCCAGGAACCTGCTGGACGGACGCACGTGTGTAATGGCGAAAGCCACCAGGAAACGGTGAACCAGCAGAGTAAACTCTACCGCTCAACAAAACCCCATTGTCAGGTGTTCGAACTACCGAGACAAGATCTGTCCCTGCAACATATGTCCCTACCTTGAGCTTCCCATCATCAGAAATGCGTGCCAGGTATGAAAAGAAGTTTGGATGGTCTAGCTTGTCGATGCCATGTGTTGTGGTCGCATAGTCCAAATGAGTGAATAAGCGGGATGTATCATTGATATCTCCACGAACCTGTCCAGATGGAACTAACAGAAAAAAACCTGTCGGATAATCCGGTTGTAGATATGTTGACCATTCATAACCATGAACAGTCCCCATATGTCCGAAATATACAGCAAATTTCAGGTGTTTTCCCTTGCAATCGAACTTTGCCAGAAAATTGCGGGAGATCCAGGTCTTTAGGCTATCTTCTGGCGTGATGTATTTTGACCCTGAAGTTGGTGGCGGTTTTCCGTCTCCATACAGAAGGATGTGCCCATTGTGTAGCACCCGCGTGGAAACAGAGACTGAACCATCACGTGTACCTAAAAAAGTACTGAACTCAGTTGTGAGAACAATTGTATCGCGTAGCACTCCCGGAGTATATGCGAGGGAGGCAACATCACCTTGCACCCGCATTTGTCCTCCAGCCGCTTCGTACAGGCCTCTCCATTTTTTTGAGGGAATTGCGAACCGGCCAACATCTCCTTCCTGCCCGAGCACGTTGTACCTACCTGCTACGGTCTGTTTCAAATCCTCTCCAATGATATCGCTGCACGCGAAACGCACTACAGAAGGATCCGCGCCAGGGTATAAGACAATCTCCTGCCGCAAGTGATCATCTTGTACATGGTAACGCACATCGATTTGCTCCCACACATTCCGATACGTGATTCTGCGAAAACTCGGAACATCCTCGATGCCACCATCGGGTACGTTTCCGGGATAAAAGTGTGATCGCGTCTCCGTCTCTGTGCCTTCCTCGATAGTCATCCTTGGTGAAGGTGCGACAAAGCGCAATGAAGCAACGGACTGACCCGCAAGCCCTGTTTCCATAGGCGGAAGCATATGCGAATGATCGCCGGAAAGGTGAATACGGATTCCATCCTGTCGCAGTTCAGCTGTATTTGCCATGTGCAAAGTCCGGTACCGCACAGCTGCATCCCACTGCCCGTCATTGCGTGTGAACTGCAGAGGAAAATTCACCGTAACGTTCTCCCTCAGCTCCGGATACTTCGGAGGATCACCGTGTGAGGGACACGCAGAGACCGGGCCTCCCCAGGAAAGCAGGAGAATGATGAGCGTGGTGACACAAGCAGGCAGAAAACTCGATATCATGGTTTGACCTCTGTTCATTCCATCTCGCGCGTGCAATACGTCTACAAAATCTTCGGGGGGATGCATGAGGCATCCCCCCTGTAAATCGGGTTCAATAATTAACGCATAATAATCAGGGTTCGCGAGACATGGCGCTCTCCACTGCGCAGGTCGAGCAGATAGCTCCCCGCAGGCAATGATGCCGGCGGAGTCCAAGTGAGCGTCATTTCATTTCGTGACAACATGCCATCGTGCAGGCGCGCGACTCTCCTGCCGCTCATGTCCACCAGGTCCAGCGTCGCCGCGGCGTCACTTCCGGAAACGGAAATCGAGAGCGGTCTCGCGCCAGTGAGAACATACGGCTGTGGTGAAATGCTACCTATACGTATCGTGGAAGGCTGCTGGTCTGCGCCCGCGGTTTCCGAGCGTCTCTGCAGACCCATATCGTGATTGATTCCGTCGGTGTCGTCATACAGACTCGTGCTCACAAGGCAAGGGGAACCGGAGCGGTCGTCCGACCAGAACAATGGAACGAAAGAATCCTTCGGCATCGTACAGGCCGTCTGTAGGATCGGAACGGTCTGGGAAGCCGGATTGAGGTTCGGGCTGACTGCTCTGCCATTCGCTCCCCATAAGGCCGCATTCGTTGCCGTGGGGAGTCCGAAGTCCACGAGTTGCACGCTCAGGGCAACCGGATTCGGTGCGCATAGAAGCGTCTGATCAGTCTCCCACGCTACGATGCCACGACCAAGATATCCACCACCAGGTGTACTGAAGAGTGTCGCGATGTCCAGTTCCGGAGCGAAACCGATCCCCTGATCGAGTGATAGAGGCGCCGCCCAATGCGCGATGCGAGTGAGAGCAGAAAGTGACCCGGTCCAGTATCCGCGCCGCGCTTCCACATCGCACATCCGCAGAAGAGAAATCGGATCGCGGTACTCCCGCGCCCAAGCGACAATGGCGCCGCCGAGTTCCGCGAGACCTGCCCCTTGATTAAAGGCATTGGCGATACTGTCCACGGCGATTCGGGGGTGGTACACCCAGACTTCATTGCCTGCAGTCAAATTGGTCAGATTGATTGGTGCAATCGGGGTAGGTGTTTTACCATTCTCGTATATCCTGAGTAAATATACATCCTGCTTACCACTACTCTGTGTTCGACCTGTAAATGACAGGAGAAGGTCGAATTGCCGGTCATTTTGTGGAATCCCAGGAAACAGCTTTGGACCGGCGAGGCCCGATGGAAGCACGTCGGTGACGATATCGAATTCTGAGAAAGATAGAGGGGCTGTTGCAGGTGGAATCCACGCCGCGGTAATCCAATTGGCTGAGAAGGATGGTCCGGGTCCCCAGAATCCAACTATGGCAATATCCCAGCGAGACGAGAGTTGATCCCAATCGAACCACGCAAACCACGCGCCTCCTTCTCTGTCCTTTGTAGCCTGCAAGCCATAGGCACTGAGTGCTTTACCTTGCGAACTGGCGGGCCCTAGGGGCGCCAGGATCGATGAGTACGAATTCATTGTCACCTGATTCAATGTCGCATCGATATACCCGAGTATCACGTTCATCGCATCATCCTCGACGATCCGCGGTTCGCTTCCCTGCGCGACGAGATTTGGACCAGCGGCGACTAGGGCATTTGCATCCACTCGGGCGAGCATGATATCCTGTCCGTTCTGCTTCCAGCACACGTACGCGCCACCCATGTCATCGACGCAGATATCCGGTGTCTCGGCGATCATTCCCGGATCGCTGACGCGCACGCCGTTGTTGTCCCAGCGCGGTACGCCGTACCGGTCGAGCTTCTGCACGTAGATGCCCATCTCACCGCCTTCATCCGGACGAATCTCCTCCCACACCGCATAGCGGCTGCCGGCCGTGTCGACCACGAAACGGGCATTATGGAATGCCGTTCCCTGCGTATGCTTCACATACACATCCTTCCAGTGCATCTCGGTCGGCTCGTCACATTCCTCACCGAGCAGTTCGCTGTAGATGTTCTCATCATCACGCGTGTCGTTGTAGATCGGATCACGCCGCGCATCCTGCCAGACGACCACCTTGCCGGCGATCTGCGGCAGGAGTTGCGCTTCCTCCGCTTTCGTCACCGCGATGCCGTCCACCATCCAGCGCAGCGAGGAGGGATAGGCCATCGAGAACCCCTGCGCATACACATCCCATGCATCGACCGGATTGTTGCGCTGATCCTCCCAGCACACGTAGGCCATGTCGTTGGGTAGATCAAGGTCGATTTCGGGCTTCAACTGATCGGCGGCATACGTGCAGAGTGGGAAGGCGATCGTCGCCGGCCACACCACGGCTCCGGTTATCATATCCAAAACGTTGACATACACATCCGTCTGCGTGGTGGCCATGTTACGGAGATCTTCCCAGGCCACGGCACCGAAGGTCCCCCGGGCTACCGGCCGCGGGCGTTGCTGCGTGCTCGGGGCCGAACATACTGGCACGCCGTTGAACCACGCAGGAATGAAGGTCTCATCGATTCGTCTCGCATAGATATCTGTTCCGGTTGAGAGGCGGATTCCGCGATCATCCTCCCAGGTCACCAACGCACCATACAGTGGCTGTGTCGTCCATGAACCCGTACTGACGATACGTGGTGCGCGCTGTGCGGCGTTGTATTGATCAACTGGTAAATCCGATCCATGCACGTTCGCGCCGGTTGCATCGATGTTATCGGCGCGGATCTGTAGAGGACCAGTCCGATTGTCCTCGTACACCACCAGCACGCCGTACTTGTTGTTCCTGCGTGCAAAATCAAGTACGATATCCGGATGCTCCTGGTCATATGTTTCTGGTGGCGCTGCGACATTGATGCCATTCGCCACCCAGGAACCGCCGGCGGGCCAGGTCGCGGTCTGGCTCAGGATGTACTGCAGGTAGACATCTTTGTTGGTGTACAACGGGTATCCACTGCTGTTCCGATAGTCTGTCCAGGTAATGAATGCACCATCGGGTGTACCCGCGATACGCACATCCCGTGCGATCGCGTTGGTATTCGTGGTGATGGCGATTCCTCCCGGCGTGGGATCCCAGACCGGATCGCAGGAACCATCTCCCAGCAGGAGACGATGAGCGTAAATCTCCGACACTGTATGGATGGTCACAGGTGCCGGAGAACTCGTACGATAATCCTCCCAGGCAATAATCACACCGCCGAGAGAGTCGTGTCCGGCCACGGGATTACGCTGCACTCCCACTGCTGTGCACACCGGCACTCCGTCGTAGGGTTTCCAGAGCGGGAGTCCACTCGCATTGTCGATCATCTGCGCATAGATGTCTTTCTCTCCGTTGCGTTCGTCCTCCCAGACGATGACGGTGAAGTCTGCCTGCGCCGGACGCGCAAGCTGGGGATTGAGCTGATCCATTACAGCGAGTGTCGCGGAACGATCTTTCCATTCGGTCTGGGCGTAGAGGGTGTCGGTTGTCGTGAAAGCGGGTAACGCGGAGAGAAGAAACAGCGCGCAACATAATCTCGCGAAGGCCAGACGGAGATTCCGGCCGCCGCGGTGTTGCTGCCGGGATCGTTGCCATTGATCCCGGAGGTCGTGCCGTGGATCAGGCGGGGTGGGACGGAGACCGTGACTCCGCCTTGCATCAGGACTGCTGAAACAACTTGTGTTTTTCATGGCAGTTGCCTTCATTAGTGAATGGATCGTTTGATTCAGCAGCCTTGTCTTCCCTGTTCGGTTCCGACACCTTTGGGCAGGGAGACAGGGCCGTTTTTATTTCCTTTCGCTCAATTCTCTTCTCGTTCTCTTCTCATCATCAGCATTTCAGGCTGTATTGTGTTCTGAAATTCATCGAGCCACCTTCAAGAGCCGGTCATTAACCGCGTGCGTGGGAATGACGGCGGCATGTCACGATGAACGGCACACTTCCGAGCCAGGCCTCCAATTATTATATACCGCTCATTCACCCCGGGTGGACAAAATTTTCCGCACTTTTTTCATGCATTTTTTCCACGCGTGGCGCCATGCTCCTGATTCTGAAGCACTTGGGGTATCATCGTATATGTCAGGTTCTCGTTGCCACCCGCCGGTCAGAGAGGGAATGACCGGTGGTCACATCAGGCTGCGCCCTTCCTCCGCGCTGAACGGACGCCCTCGGCATGCCCCACCGCAACCGTATACGACTGCATTCCCTGATGCCACATACGGGGACCATGCTCGAAAAGAAAATACTACCCCCCTATCAGGATGTCAATATCCTATGAGGTTTTTTTTGTGTGCGTTTTGCGTTTTTTTTTTGATGGGAGGAGGAAAGAACAAAGATCCGTTGCTCTTGGACGGATTTCCACTCGATGCTTATTCCCTGGCGACATCCACCCTCCTGGCTTCCCGTGCCCAGGAGATTGTATTACCCTGAGAGACGTATAAAATAATCGGAAAGCGCATCATTTCGGCTGAGATTATGCGCTTTCTGCATATGTTCGCGTTCATTTGGCCCCGAATTGCGTCTCAGATCATTGAATTCTGCAATTGTGTAATTCTGTAATTGTGCAATTCCGGACTTCTGCAATTCTCCCAATTCGCAATCCGTAATCCGCAATCTGCAATTTTTACCCGATATACAACGGCGCCGGCGAGACGCAGAGAACGAAGACGACGAAGGATATCCATCCGAGGATCATGCGACGGGAGTCGAGTTCCTGGATATCGTGAATGTCTTGATGCTTCACTTTGACAATGACGGTGATGAGTATGGCCCAGAACAGCCAGCCGGGCCAGAAGATGGCCTCGAAATGACCGAACGCTTCCATGAAAGCAACGGCCTGCTCACCCAGTCCGGCGAACTGCATGAGGGCCGGAAGGAGTCCGAGGAAACCGAGGGTGAAGAGCACGGCCACGGTGATGCGTCCGATCACATGCTGCTTCCTGCCGAACATCGCGTAGGTGATGTGTCCCCCGTCGAGCTGTCCGGCGGGAAGAAGGTTGAGCGCCGTGACAAGCAGTCCGAACCAGCCGGTGATGAGGTACGGGTAATGGTACATTTCCGTCATGGGCGGAACGTAGGCTCCGGCCGGACTGAACAGCCATTCCATTCCGCTGTACAGCAGCGTACGCCCGAAGGTCAGCGCGAAGGCCGGATCCGCCGAGGCCGACGCACCGAGTGCGAAATCGTAGTCCGGATGGATGCCGAGGAGGAATTCTTTCCCCGGCAGGGTGGCGAAGCCGTAAGCCAGAACGATGATGCTCGCCACAAAGCCCGCCAGCGGACC
>PKTF01000046.1 GCA_002869275.1 Ignavibacteria bacterium
GAACGAGAGCGCATCCGTATCCTTGAAGAGAAACAGGCGCGTGAACTCCTCGAGAGGGACCGGCAAATCCAGGCCGGCAGGATCCTTCGGGAGACCCTGATCCGAAACGTACTTATCGGTGCTGCATTCGTCGCTCTCATCATCGGTTTTCTCATCTACCGCCGACTCAAGGATCACCGGCGCACAAGCGAAATGAAAGCGGAAATTGCGGAAGCACGCGCATCGGCGCTCGAGTCGGAAAAGCGCCAGCATGAATTCGAATCACGCAAGCGTTTCACCCGCCAGCTGATCGACAGCCAGGAGCAGGAAAGAAAGCGCATCGCGGCAGACCTGCACGACGGGCTCGGGCAGGACCTCCTGGTCATTAAAAATCGTCTCACTCTTGCTCGTCGTGAGCACGAAAAAGGAAAAGATCCCACCGGTGAGATGCAGGAAATTCTCCTCGCTGTCAATTCTTCACTCCAGAACATCCGCAGTATCTCACGCAACCTGCGACCGTCACAACTGGACCGCATCGGACTGACCAGTTCGGTCGAAAGTATGCTCAATACACTGCAGGACTCCTGCTCGTTCGCCCTGCGCTATTCCGTCGATGATATCGATCGACTCTTTTCAAAAGAACGTGAGATCGATGTATACCGTATTATCCAGGAAGGATTGAACAACGTTATCAAGCACGCACAGGCAGATACCGCAGTGGTTGAAGTCGCGCGACTGGAGGCGGAAGTGAAAATTACTGTCAGTGACGACGGCCAGGGATTTTCCTCACCGGTTTCAGCCAAGGATAATCGCCAGCAGGCTGTGGGGTTTGGTCTACAGGGAATGAACGAACGTGTACAGATTCTCGGGGGAATCCTGAGTATTGACTCCTCACCAGGCGAGGGAACAAAAGTCACCGTACTGCTCCCCGTCAAACATCGCCCCGAGACAACGACCCATTAAAACCAGGAACACGAACATGACAGTAGCAGCGCGACTCATTGACATCGTTATCGCCGACGATCACCCGCTGTTTCGTAAGGGGTTGCACGACGTTATCGAAGCAGAAGAAAATCTCAATATCATCGGTGAGGCCGGAGACGGAGCGACTGCCTATCAGCTGATCACCACCCACAAACCTCAGGTGGCCGTCCTCGACATCGACATGCCGGAAATGAACGGCCTGGACCTCTCGGAGCAGCTGTTCAAGGAGAAATCGAGTACAGGGGTGATCATCCTGACCATGTATGACGATGAGGCGCTGTTCAACCGGGCCATGGATCTTGGCGTGACCGGATATGTTCTCAAAGACTCGGCCGCGGACGACATCGTGCAGGGCATCGAAACTGTCGCGCACGGTGGGTATTTCCTGAGTCCGACACTCGCCGGGCATGCAATCAAGAAAAACGCTTCTTTCAAGGAAAAACAGGAAGAGCGACTCGGCCTTATGCAGTTAACGCCTTCGGAGCGAAAGATTCTGACCATGATCGCCAAAGAAATGACTTCCGCGGAAATCGGCAATGCGCTGCACATCAGTCCGCGAACCGTCGAGCATCATCGTTCGAATATCATAGGGAAACTTGGACTTTCGGGTCAGTACGCACTGGTCCGCTTTGCACTGCAGCACCGGGAAGATTTATAGTCTCGCGAGTTCCTCGTGCAAATATCTCCCCGTATGGCTTTCCTCTACCCCTGAAACACGTTCGGGCGTGCCTTCCGCAACGATGTATCCTCCTCCATCTCCGCCTTCCGGCCCGAGATCGATGATCCAGTCGGCTGTCTTGATCACATCGAGATTATGCTCGATCACCACGACGGTATTTCCCTTGTCCACAAGCTGCCCGAGAACATTCAGCAGCATGCGTACATCTTCGAAATGCAGTCCGGTCGTGGGCTCATCAAGGATATAGAGCGTGTTGCCCGTACCGATTTTTGACAGCTCGGTTGAGAGCTTGACACGCTGCGCCTCACCCCCCGAAAGCGTGGTCGCCTGCTGTCCCAGACGGATGTAACCGAGACCGACATCGTACAGGGTTTGGAGCTTGCGCTTGATGCGCGGAATTTCGCTGAAAAAGTCGAGGGCCTCTGCAACGGACATCTCCAGCACATCGGCAATGGATTTTCCGTGATAGCGCACCTCGAGGGTTTCCCGGTTATAACGCTTCCCTTTGCATACCTCACACAGCACGTAGACGTCCGGGAGAAAATTCATTTCGATTTTCCGTACCCCGTCGCCCTTGCATGCGTCGCAACGTCCGCCTTCCACGTTGAAACTGAACCTGCCCGCGTTGTACCCTCGTATCTTCGCTTCCGAAAGATTCGTGTACAGGTCACGAATGAAGGTGAACAATCCGGTATACGTCGCAGGATTGGAACGAGGTGTACGACCGATCGGCGTCTGATCGATATCGATGACCTTGTCGATGTGCTCCAGCCCTTCGATGCCGCGATGCGGCAAGGTGGCTTTGTTCGATTTGTAAAATTTCTTCGCGAGAATGGGATAGAGCGTCTCGTTGATCAGGCTCGATTTCCCTGATCCACTGACGCCCGTGATGCAGATAAACGTCCCGAGTGGCAGACTCAAATCCACATGCTTGAGATTATGTCCGTGAGCTCCGCGCAAAACCAATTGCTTTCCGTTGAATTCGCGGCGTGATTCCGGCAGCGCAATCCGCTCCTTTCCCTTGAGATACGATGCAGTAAGCGAGCCCTTGAACGCCAGGCGCTTGAGCATCTCCTTCTCCGTAGCACTGTTTGCTTTGCGCTGTTTGCCGTTGGCTTTCCCGTTGCCGTTGCTGCTGAGAAGCTGTTTGACCGTCCCCTCCGCGACGATTTCGCCGCCGAATTCGCCGGCAGCCGGACCAAGGTCGATGACGTGATCCGCGCTTTCGATCATCTCGCGATCATGCTCGACCACGATGACGGTGTTTCCGAGATCCCGCAGGGCTTTGAGCGATTCGATGAGACGCGTGTTGTCACGCTGATGCAAACCGATGGACGGTTCATCCAGAATGTAGAGCACGCCGACCAGCTGCGTACCGATCTGTGTAGCCAGGCGAATACGCTGTGCTTCCCCGCCGGACAGCGAACGCGCACTGCGGTCGAGCGTGAGGTAATCCAGTCCGACGTTGGACAGAAATTCAAGACGCGACGAAATTTCCTTGATGATCTGCGTGCCGATTTCCTTCTGCCGCGGTGTGAGTGTCAATGCGCGAAACGCATCCAGTGCGCGGCGAACCGACAAGCCGGTGATATCGTGGATTGAATGCTGGTCGATACGAACCGCGAGACTTTCGGGACGCAGACGCCCGCCACCACAGTCGGGGCAGGACATGCCGCTCATGAACGACTCGGCCCATTCCCGGATGCCGTTGGAAGTGGTGTTTTCGTAGTATTGTCTCAGACTGGCGAGCACCCCGGCGATGCTGTGATTGTACTGGGAAACACGTCCGTCGGGATGCGTATAGGTGATGCGATACTTTTCCTTGCCGCTGCCATGGAGCAGGGTATGCATCGCCTCTTCGGTGATGTCTGACAGCGGTGTATCGAAATCGAAGCCGTAGCGTTCAGCCACCGCCTCGATCTGCGCCCACCACCAGGTGCGCCGCGGTTTGCCGAGCGGGACGAGGCCTTCTTCGTTGAGCGTCTTCACGGGATCGGGAATGATGAGGTCGAGATCGAATTCCCGTTTCTCGCCGAGTCCGTCACAGGAGCTGCAGGCCCCATAGGGAGAATTGAAGGAAAAAGAATTCGGCGCGGCTTCTTCGTAGCTGCTCCCGCAAACAGGACAGGAATTCTTCTGGCTCATCAGCAAGTCTTCGCCATGGATATCGACGATGACAATACCTTCGCCGAAGCGCAGGGCGATCTCCAATGAATCCGACAACCGCGAACGCGTATCGGGATTCACCACGAGCCGGTCCACCACGATCTCGATGTTGTGGATCTTATAGCGGTCGACTTTCATCCCATCTTCGATTTCCCGGATTTCTCCATCGACGCGGACCTTGGTGAAACCGTCCTTGAGAATCTGTTCGAACAGCTCGCGGTAGTGTCCTTTGCGTCCGCGTACCACCGGTGCCAGGATGACCATTCTGGTACCTTTTTCATGCGACAGCAGGCGCTCGACCATCTGATCGAGGCTCTGGCGCTGCACGGGTGAACCATCCTTATAGCAGTACTGCGTGCCGGCACGCGCATAGAGCAGGCGCAGGTAGTCATAGATCTCCGTCACGGTTCCGACCGTGGATCGCGGATTACGACTCACGGTTTTCTGTTCGATGGAGATCGCCGGGCTCAGTCCGTCGATGTTATCCACATCCGGCCGTTCCATTGTTCCGAGAAACTGCCGTGCATAGGCTGAGAGGCATTCCACATAGCGGCGCTGACCTTCGGCGTAGATGGTATCGAAGGCAAGGCTCGACTTGCCAGAGCCGGAAAGTCCGGTGATCACGACAAGCTTATTGCGCGGGATATCGACGTCGATATCCTTGAGATTGTGTTCCCGCGCGCCGCGTACTGTTATGAATTCGTGGTGCATCTATGAAATGGTAAGAATATTCATTGACCCGTTATCAACCTTCTAAAATGAGAAAACAAATGCTGAGGGCAAAACATCCCCGGGGTGGAAAAACTACGCCCCTGCGCCGAGGCGCAGGGGCGTCTACGGACACCTCTCAGTGCCGCTGTCTCGTTGTATTGGTTTGCAGTTAACGAGCTATCATAAGCTGGCGGTATGAAACCGCGCTTCCGTGTTTCATCCGCAGCATGTACCTGCCCGAGGGAAGGTCGCCCAGCTGCAGCGTCTGTGCATTGGATGCGGAACCGATACCCGACACGTCCTGAGTAGTATGCAGAGCGCGTCCGGCCAGATCATACAGTGTCAACGTCACTGCCTGGAAATCGCTGGACGTGTAATGTACTGTCACCTGGTCGCGCGCCGGCTGGGGATAGACTTCCGAAATTCCTGCATGCTGAGCGGCTGCGTGTGCTAGTTCCACGATGGGGTGGTATTCCACGCTGCCGTCACGATCGAGCTGGCGAAGGCGGTAGCGCACATTTCCCGCGCGGCCATCGAGAGCTTCCTTCCACGAATAATCCCGCGGTACGCTGCTGCTTCCCGATCCGGCGACAAAGCCCTGTTCGGTCCACTCCGCTCCATCAATCGAGCGCAGAATATCAAAGCCGACATTGTTTGTTTCCGTCGCGGTCTTCCAGCGCAGCTGTGCCTCGGAACCTTTCATAAATGCCGTGAAGGTGGTCAATTCCACAGGAAGCGGAATCAGCGTTCCGTTCGAAACGGCATTGAAGGTCGTGGTGGTCAGACCGAGGAAGCTCACCGCCGACCCGCTCATGTAATCCTTATTGATCGTTCCACCTGATGTCGATGTCCCGTAAAAGAATCGAATGGGTGTACTGGCCGAGACACCGATGCGTGAAGTAATCGCGGCCATCGGAACCTGGAAATCGAAGTAGTAATATCCAGAGGTTCCCGCAGGCAGCGAACGTACCGCTCCGGGTGTCGCATTGGTTTTCGCATACGTGTATATCAGATCTTCTGTCGTCTGGTCTTTCACGGTTACATCCAGGGAACTGCCTGAAGCGCTGACCGACACCCAGCCGATGGGATCGCCCTGTCCGGTCGGACCGCTGATGGCTACCACCCAGGCGAAGGAACTCCATCGTCCGTTCGCCTGATAGGGATCGGCATACAGCTGGAAACGAAAGAATGCGTTCGTGCCGTCTGCACCGACAAGCACGGAGCTCGGCGTGGATGTGGAATAAAAAACGTCCGTCTCGGGAGGATTCTGATCACTGATATCCTGTATATAGTTGCCAGTGCTGTCAGTATAGTCAAGGAAGGAGGCGGGCCAGCTGCCCGGCGTGTACTGGGCCTGTCCGGTCATTGCCAGAAAGATAAGAATCACCGCTGTCAATCCGACCCGGCGCAGTATCACCGCAACTGCGTCGTGCTTTTTCATAATAAATACTCCTCTCGTACAATAAAGTAAAATGCCGTGTTGTTTATCCGCGTTATTGTTCTGTCCTGAAATCCGGTTTATGCTACCGGTGAATACAACGTCACCAAAGGAATTCAGGATCATTTGACACCATGCGCAATATACAAGCCGAGAACAGCGAGTGCATGAATAGAGGATTACATTTACATGAAAGAAGCGTAAGGTAGTTGTAAACGAAGGTGTGCAGAATAAGACACGGTCCCCACCGCACATGACAATGGGGACCGTGACTCTCTCTCGTTCCGGACCGGTATGGCGGTCCTCTCCAGGATGTATTCTATTGTCTTACCAGTTCGTGTAGGATACGGAGATCCTGTCGTCAGCAGGCTGCATCATATCGCAGGTCACGATGACGACCCTCTCTTCATCGCTGCGGGAACGTGCCGTAACAACAAACGCATCTCCAATTCCTTCGATGATGTACGTCCCATTCAGGTTTGTCCCGGTGCTATTGTTCAGCACGTCATTCATTCCGCAGTCGGAGATATCGATGTTGGTAAAACTGTTATCTCCACCACCGAACATCGCCGGCTTGCGGTAATACCCCTGCGCCGCGGCCGCGAGATGCAGGCAATCTTCCGTGATGGCATCTTTTTGTGCCTGTATCGCACCGGTGTTGAAGATATTGATTCCGATAACGACACCTATTCCAACGATAATGAGGCCAAGGACAATGAGAAGCAGTTGCTGAGTACCCATGATATAACTCCTGAACGAACGTGAAGAGATAGATTTTTATTCTCAACTGCCCCAATGACTTCACGAACCGTGCCAGAATGTGTTTTCTCACAATAATTTGTAAATTCAGCCCGTTTTCATCGGATACGCCAGCAACACTTCCATCCTTCGTTCGGATTCCGAACAGGTGGCTTATTCCCAAAGTCTGGAATAAGTACAGCCTCAGCGTGCCGAACCCACGGTACACCAGCCATAAACACCTGCAATCGGCTGATGCATGCAATCTGTATCTCCAATCCGGAATTTGTTACGCGCACCGCTTACCTCAATCGGCCGATACACCATTTCGGAGCGAAAAATCCTTGACATTGTCCGTGGGTATCGCTACAATTTCTGCACAACCTCCATTCTCAGATGACTACGACGCCGGCAGCAGTTCCGCCGCGCACGCGTCGTTGATTAACAGGATTTTACGACCTTTTACTGCTTATAGCTGCTCTGTACAGAACGAGGAGTCCGCCATGCGTACTGGCTATTGCTTTCTGCTGCTGTTATCCCTTGCCATCGTGTTTTACCCGACTCCCTGTCACGGGCAGTTCTGGTCTACCCAGCTTCTGACCGCCAACAGCGCGCAGGAAACTGTTGCCGCTTCAGATCATCAGGATGGACGAACCGTTGTCACAGGCTCTGCCCGGTTGCCGAACGGACGCCATGAAATGCTGACCGCCTGTCTCGATCACCTGGGGGATACCCTGTGGACAAGAAGAATATCACACACACACGATACACGGGGAACACATGTCCTCTTCCTGCCGGGAGGCGATGTTGTCACTGCCGGCGCTTTTTGGTCGGGTACAGGGTGGACTCCATTCGTGCAGAAATACCTCGCCAACGGGACCGTCGACTGGCGCAAGGACCATCTCCCTCCGGAAGGGTATTCCCTGTACCCGCGCGATCTCGAAATGCTCGCCGACGGTTCGACCATCATGCTCGCCGAGCAATTCAACGGTGTCGAACGGCACAGTGTGATCATCGCTGTCTCCAATACCGGAACCGGGTGGTGGTCGCGCTCGGAAACTTATGCCGTATTGAACGATTTGCATATCCATGCCGATGAAATCACGGCCGTGGGATCCATCGTCAGCGGCAACAGTGACCATGACATGTTTGCCATAAGGCTGACGCGTTCCGGAGCCCTGTTGAATTCCGTATCTCTCGATGCTTCGGAGGATCGTGATGACAGACTGACGCATGTCACGGCTGATGACGACCGCATCTACGCTGCGGGAGTCATCCCCGTCAAGACCGGGAGCGTGCGGCTGGTCCTGCTCCGCTGGGACGGTACAACAACCCCGACACAGCACACGGTGTACGACGAACAGTACGTACATCGCTACCGGGGAATTCAGATGCTGCCCGGTGTCGGAGTCGCCCTGCTGGTACGGAGGGAACTTCCCGCCGGAGGAATGGGCGCGGTGATCCATGTCCACGGCACGGACGGGCAGCCGATACGTGCAATGGGGATGAACGGAAATACAAATACCGATACACACGCACCGATATTCGGCGGTTGCAGTGGTGCGACGGCCCTGTCGTCGGATTCCGTTCTCGTGAGCTGGGCTCCCGCGCGGGATGGTGTGTATGACCGCGATCAGCTGACCTACTCAATCTATGCGGCCACGACATCCGGCGGACAGAACTTCTCGACACCGGATCTCACGGTCACCGGCACTCAGGCCACCGTGCTTGCCGGACTCACGCCCGGCACGGAGTATTACATCGTCGTGCGCTGCGAAGATCCCATGGGCAACCGTGACACCAACACACGGGAAATACACGTCACCACCGGTGGACAGCAGCTGTGGATCAGCACTGAAGCACTGCCGGCGGCACTGGTATGCCAGCCGTATCAGTTCGCCCTGCAGGCCGCGGGCGGGCGGGCGCCATACAGCTGGAGCATCCTCACCGGTGCTTTCCCCGCGGGTTTCACTCTCGAAGCAAACGGCACGCTCAGCGGAGAAACCACAACACCCGGCAGCTATACCTTTACCGTGGGAGTGGAAGATGCCGACGCCCTGACGGCGACGAAGGAATTGACTTTCATCATCGACGCGGCGCCCCGACTGCACGTGACCACTGACATGTCCCTGCCCGCAGGCACACATTGCTATTCCAGCATTATCGTCGAACCCGCGGTGACGCTCACGCTCCAGGGCGATGCCGTATTGCGCTGTTCCGATACCCTGTATGTGATCGGACGGATTCTCGCACCCTGCTCAGAACTCAGCATCATCGATTATTCCTACGCTCGCATCCGCGGCATCATCGATAATCGCTGCGCGACGGGAGACACCACCGACGGACCGTCGATTCTTTTCTACAGTCACAGGGGTGACTTCTCGCTGGAGATGGAAAGCACGGCATCGGGCGTGTTCTCACATGGAGGTTTCCACCTGACAGATGACACGACGATCGCGGAATGGGAAACCGTGGTGACACCTGACGCGCGATCAACAGTGCCGCTGGATCCCGTGGCGAATATCACTGCGGATGTGCTCAACGATATCATGGCTCCGGACGAGACCATCGAAGTGCTGTTCACCTGCGAGGGTGCCGATCCGGACGGCGGTCCGGTATCCTTCGACATCGATTTCGGTGACGGCGATGTCCGCTCGGGATTGCAGCCGGACGACGGAGCCGTACTCGAGATCACAAAACAGTATGCGGCCCCCGGGACCTACCTGGTCAACCTTACCGTCGAAGACAACGAACAGCGCAGCAGCGGAGCCAGCGTACAGGTGCATGTTGGAGACAGTCTCTCGGATGGCTCCGGCGGACTCGGAGCTTCGATCACCGCC
>PKTF01000039.1 GCA_002869275.1 Ignavibacteria bacterium
CCCTACCTGCCGTTTTCGCGTCCATCGCGCAAGGGACAGAAAACCATCGGGATATTCGTGGGGATCCTGGTTTCGGGAGTGACCATGCTGATCATCATCAGCGTTCTCACACTGGGCATCTATCCATCGGGCACCGCAACAGGTATCACCCTTCTCGTGCTCGCGGGCCTGACGCTGCTTTTCGAGCGCATCGCCGCGGAACGTGTGCGCAAAAAAACGCGAAAACTGCAGTTCGATCAGTAAACCTTTTTTTCTTTCTCCGTGTTGGTAACAATGAGTCTTGCAGGTGCGAGCCCGCCTGCCGTATCACTTTGATCACATTTATTCATCATTGATATGGTGCCTCATGACACGTATACTTACCGCCTTAATTCTTTTCGCAGTCGTTTATGCCATGCCGCTGCAGGCACAGGACGAAAAAAAGGAACCTGAGCCCGGATGGCATAATACGCTGGTAGCCGGACTGAACCTGACACAGGTGAGCCTGCACAACTGGACGCAGGGTGGAGAAAACACCATGGCCTGGACCTTCTTCGTCAATGGGAAGTTCCTCTATCTGCAGCCGGACTGGAAGTGGAACAACACTCTGAAGATCGCGTACGGGAAGACCAAGCTTGGTGAAGCGGATTTCGAGAAAGTCGACGACGAGCTGTTCTGGGAGAGCGTGTACTCACGTGACATCGGCTGGAAAATCGATCCCTACGTCGCCAACCAGCTGCGCACACAGTTTGATGACGGCTACACAGTGACCAAGGATGCGAACGGTATGGAAATCCGCAAGCACAGCTCCGGCGCCTTTGATCCGCTGTACCTGATTCAGTCCGCCGGTTTCACGTACGCCGAAGGAGAGACCTTCTTCACGCGACTCGGTATCGCGTTCAAGGAAACCTTCTCTCATGCGGACTACGGTTATGCCGATGATCCCGAGACCGCGGACGAAGTCGAGGATTTCCGTTTCCAGACTGGTATCGAAAGCGCGACCGGTGTAAAGGTGAGCGTGATGGAAAACATCCTCTACACCTCGCAGCTCAACATGTTTTCGGCTTTCGACCAGCTCGATGTGTGGGATGTGCGCTGGGACAATTCTCTGACCGCGAAGGTGAATTCCTACGTCAATGTGTCGCTGAACGTGCTGCTCGTTCATGACATCTCCCAGACCCGCCGTACGCAGATCAAGCAGGCCCTGGCTCTCGGACTGACGTACACTCTTCTCTGAGATTATCATACAAACCAGAATGTGCAAGAGCGAGTTCATACTCGCTCTTGTTGTTATTACCCTCGTTCCCATGCCGGAGCGTGGGAGCGAGGTCAAGTAAATGGTAGTGAGGCCGGCTCTGCCTTCCAGGCGTCTACAGCACGGTCACCCCGATCACCTCCGTCCAGAAACCGGCACCAGCCATACCGTGTGCGATCACCCGGCAGCTGTAATGTCCGGCGGGAATGCCGCTGAGGTCGAGCAGTTGCTGATGTCTGCCACGTGCGCGGTCGAGTGCGGGAGTGCGATGCACCTCGCGACCGAGCTGATCGATCAGCACGATTTCCACCATGTAGCGACTGCCTTCACTTCCGCCGAGTTCGTAGTGTATCGTCGTGGGAGAACCCGAAGGTACCGGATTCGGATAGTTCTGCCGCAGTGTGAAGCCCTGCGTCGTGCCGGTGGGCAGTTCACGTACGGAAGTCACGAGCGGAAACATCGCACTGTCGGAGAAGAGCAGCACGCGCGACTGGTAGGGCGCCAGATCGAAGTTCAGCGCAGATAGATCGTCCATCGTCACCGCGAACGTGGAATCATTCATGAGGTCGTTCAGGTAATACGTCCGTCCCGTTTCAAGCGGAGCGCTGACGTCCAGGTCCGTCACCGGCAGTTCCACGGTCACCGGCACGACGATATCACGGAAATTCGCGATCGTCATGATGTTCTGATCCACCATCGGACGCAGGAAGGAGTACACACCGCCCGTGCCGTTCGCGAGGCGATTGATCCAGGGCGAACGCAGGGAGCGGTATTCCGACCGCAACCCGGCGAGCTTGCTGTAGAAGGGAAGGAGTTCGCCTGCCGGCGGAGCGGTGAAGTTGATCCTGTTACGGCGTCCGCGCCAGCCGATTTCCTGTCCGGCATAGATCAGCGGAATGCCCGGTGCGGTCATCATCACCACGGCTCCCGGACGCGTGCGATTCACATCG
>PKTF01000243.1 GCA_002869275.1 Ignavibacteria bacterium
ATCTCGGATGGGCAACCGTCACTTCGTATACTTGGAATCCAGCAGTTGCAGACAGATGTGCCTTCGTCGCCCCGATCACGCCGCACGAGATCTTCGACGGGATCACTACATGGGATCCGCCCAATCCTCCGGACGACGACGACCAGATCCTCTGGGAATGTCCGTCTGCCAGCGGGGGACCAGGTGCGAAAATTATATCGATCCCTAATGAAGTTGCAATAGAGAGTTGGCATCTACTGATAACGTATGGAAATGCAGGTCAAGTAACGAACAGCACGTACTGCCAATCCTGGGGAGGTTGTACGAGGGAGAGAAGCGTGCACATTGATTATCGCGAGACATTCAGTGTTAAATATGTGGAGAAAGGGTACGGGAAACTCTTCTTCTCCGCACCCATCGGATTCGGAGGTGCGTTCGCGACGAACTCCCCTGTGGTGGTCGGGAAAGTGGGTATGGCGCTGAAGCGGAATATCGTACAATGGTCATTACAGGCGGTGGAGCCCGATCCTCCATCGAATCTTACGGCAACCGCTGTTTCCCCTACAAAGGTCCAGCTGTCCTGGATGGATAACTCCTACAGCGAATCACGCTTCGTGATCGAGAAGGAAAGCAGTCCGGGAAACTGGATACGGGTGGACTCGGCTATGGCGAATATCACAACGCATACCGTTGTCAACCTGCAGCCGAAAACGGAGCACAATTTCCGCGTGCACGCGGCGAATTGGAAGTACGAGTCCGAGCCTACGAACGCTGCATCGGCGGTCACGCCCCCGTTCCCGGCCCCGACAGAACTGCAGGCGGGGGCGGTGTCCTCGAACGCGGTGGACCTGACCTGGCTGGACAACTCCAACAATGAAACTTCCTTCGTGGTGGAGCGGGAAATGAGCCCCGGTATATGGACTGCAACCGATTCGGTGGATGCGAACGTGACGTCGCACGTCGTGCTCGGCCTTGATCCAAGCACCACGTACACGTTCAGGCTGAAAGCTGTGGATGGCACCATCCAGTCGCCGTATTCGAATGAGGCGCAGGCGACGACACTGCAGTTCCTCGAAGCCCCGACAAACCTCATCGGAGTCCTGATCTCGGAGACGCAGGTCGCACTGTCCTGGGAGGACAACGCCGACGGTGAGTCCGGCTACGAGGTTGAACACAATATGGAGGGCCAGGGCTGGACGCTGATCCACACTGCCGTGGCAGATGCGACAAGCTATGATGCGCAGGGACTCACGCCCAATACCACGAATGACTTCCGCGTGCACGCGGTGGGGCCGAACGCCGCGTCCGGGTATTCGAACGTCTACAGCGTGCTCACGCGCATGAAGCCGGCCGCTCCGAAAAACCTTCTCGCAACCGCGTTGAGCCATACGTCCATTCACGTCACCTGGGAGCGGGGATCGGAAAATGAAGACCGCTACGAGGTGGAGCGCAGGGCACCGGACGGAGACTGGGAGCTTCTCACGATCAGGGGACCGGGTGACGGTGACTACATCGATGAAGAGCTCGAGATGACCACGACCTACTGGTACCGCGCACGCGCGGAGAACGACCTCGGGTACTCGGACTGGTCGAACGAAGACAGCGCGACCACGATGAGCATACCCATCCCGGCGACGCCCTTCGGGCTGCAGGCCACAGCGGATGGTCCGACATCGATCACCCTCACCTGGGTGACGGCTACCCCGTCATACGCGGACTCCTTCGAAATCGAGCAGTCCCTCACGGGCAATGAGAACGATTTCTCCCGCGTCCTGCCCGATGCCGACGGCAGGGCACGTACGTATACCGTCTCCGGGCTCGCCCCCCAGACGAAATATTGCTACCGGATCAGGGCGGTGAACCGGTCAGGAGCATCTGCATACAGCACAATCGAGTGTGCAACAACGCCGGGATCCAATGACCCCTTCCGTCCGTTCAACCTTGCCGCTGTCGCCCTCGGTGAAACAGAAATCAGGATCACCTGGGACATGCCCGATCCCTCGAACGAAGACGGTTTCGAACTGCAGCAGTCCCTTTCTGGTGACGAGGGTGACTTCACCACGCTGTCGCCGGAACCCGCACAGGGGAGCCGGCAACATGCCGATATCGGACTCGCACCCGGCACAACGTACTACTACCGATTGCGGTCGTACAACAGTTACGGATACTCGGCCTGGACAGATACGGTGAGCGCGACCACGCGGAAGGAAGTCCTCACGTCGGAACTCCGCGCAGCAATCGATGCCAAGCAGCAGGTGATCAGCCAGGTGGAGATGCTCATCCCGGATGGGACAGCAGAACTGACCACCCTTCGCAGCCTGCTCGGTGACTACGCACGCGGCTATGACGAGTCCGCTGCGACGGATCTGATCGCAGAATGGAGTACAGGCGGCGCATCGGATGCCGAGCAGGCGACCGAAGCGATGAAACGGTTTACGCTATTCGAAGAAGCTCTGCAGGGCAGCTGGGGTGACGATCAGGCTATCCCGCCGGTGCGGGGTGTACTCGACCTGGGCAGCCAGTGCGGTCGCATCCCGGCTATCGCCACGAAAGACCTCATCGCCCTGTCACTCGCCTGGAAGGACGAGCGCGACCACCTCGGGGCAGATGATTCGAACGTGGACGCAGCCATGGAGGATATGATCCTCGCGCTTAGCGACAACACCCGGCAGCTGCTCACGTTCATGGGTGCGGATCGAGGTGATGCGCTTTCCGCGGTCACCGATGACATCATCCGTGGCAGGGGAGAGGTGGAAGACCTCGACGCTGGTCTCATGCTCTCGCTCTTCGACTACTGGCAGCAGCATCTGATCGGGCGGTATTACCTCCCAGCCACTCAGCCGCTGATCGCCGAGTATGCCGATCGGACCAAACAGTATGACTACGCGGGCACGCAGTCCGCGGCCGAAGGGAAACGTGATGCATATTTTGCAGACCTGCGCACCGGCATCGATGCGCTGAGCGCGGGATTCAGCGATTATTACCGCATAGGCACGAGCCTCGACGCGGCCTATGCCATCGGACAGACACCGGGAGCCGATGCTGATATCTTCCTGCTTCGTATGAAAGGTCTGCGAGCCCGAATGACTGACAACATGTACGCCGCGCTCGCCGATGCGGTAATCCCCACCGAACGCTTCCTGTACTTGACTTCAACCAATGCGATCCCGGGACTCGGTTCACTGCCCTCGGCACTGCGCGAGGCAGGAGAAGCCATCTTCGATCCCACGCAGGGCGGTATCGTGCAGCGTGAGGATCCGCTGTCGGTATTCCAGAAGGCCGGGGTTCAACTCGAGAACGAGATCATCGACGCGGATTTCGCAAAACTACAGGAACTACGATCGAAGGTAGAGGAAGGTGATACGGATTACATCTCCAATCAGTACGAGGCACTACGGATCAGTGGAAAAACCATGGTATCAGAGGTCAGCCGCCTGCAGCGTCCCCTGCTTGGCTTGGATCGTGCCGCGCTGTACCAGGACGAAGCGCTCCACGGCGATTACTACTACACGCTCGCGCGCATGCAGCTGCTGAAAACCCGGCGCACCGTGCTTTCGGTCGCACTTGCGGACTACATGTTGACGCCCGCTGCGCCTAAGCAGACCGACCTCGTGTCGGAGATCGACTCGATCATCGGACCGTTTGGCAACGTGGAAGACCAGCTGACGAATCTCACCAGCAGGGCCGGCAGCATCGTTCTTCTCCCCGCATTGTCATTGGAGGATGCAGACATCGTGCGTGACGAAGCCTCTGGTCCGACACGCTGCCGCATCCGTTTCGACGTGATGAACGTCGGAGGAGTGGATGCGGAAACGCCCACTGCTGAGCTGAGCTTTCTGAGCAGCGGCGTGACGACAGTCGGGGTTCCCGAATACGGCTTCGCCACACTGCAACCGGACGATGCCGTGCGGGACAGCCTGGACGTGACCATCGACGCCGGGATCACGCATGTGACCATCAGCATGACGATGGAAACCGGCGGACGGGTGTTCATCGACCGCCGAACACTGCAGGTGCCGGACACCACAACCACCGGCGTGGCACAGAAACACCCGCTTCCTGCTTCCTGCCTCCTGCATCAGAACTACCCGAATCCATTCAATCCGACGACCACGATCAGCTTTGAGCTGCCACGTCCTATGACCGTCTCGCTCATTGTCACTGACGCACTAGGAAGAGAGGTTACCAGAGTGCTCGAACGGGCGAATCGCCGGAGAGGGTTGAACACCATCCGATTTGATGCACGGCGCATCCCGTCTGGAGTGTACTTCTACCGCATCGAGACTTCTGACGGAGTGTTCGTACGAAAGATGGTGCTGATGAGATAAAGCAATAGTCGTGCATAACAAACGAAGGGCGAGTGATCTCGCCCTTCCTGTTTATCATCGATTTCATCCCCAATTAAACAGCAATAGCCCCTCAAATGTGGGGCTTTCGGGACTTCATAACCTCATTCCGCAACTTGTGTTTCGATATGCCGGTGGAGATGAGGCTCCTTTCCAATGAGCTGGATCAGTTGGTTCATCCTGACGGCTGTCTGAAATGCTGATGAAACAACAATTATTGACGGATCAGTTTTCGGGAGACTGTCAGGGCATCCGATAAGGATCTCATCCGGATCTGATGGATTGGGGGTGGGAAGGGGAAGTGTGTTACTTGAGATATTTCATGAACGGGAGTTGTTCACGGATCGCGGGCGCGTACATCGCGTACACGATAAACACCACCATCAGCAGCAGCGCGAGCAGAATCGAAAGACTGAAATCCAGGTTGTGCCACAAGAAGGTTTTCATTCCGGCGCTGTAGACAACGATGGAGTGGAGGAAATAGATACCCAGCGTCTCCCTGGCCGTTGCACGGAGAGCTTTTGGTACGGTGATGACTTTCGTGAGGAGGCCGATGATGCCGGCAATCATCAGTACCTCACCGAGACGGTAATAGGTGAAGACTCCGTAATTCAGCCAGTCCGTATAATCACTCCACCAGGCACTGTAGACACCATGCAGAATGGACCAGGAGTGCGAGCTCAGCAGATATCCAATAACAGGCAGCAGGAGAAACACCCAGATGCGCTCATGCAGTCGCAGTTCGATAACGAGGAAGCCCAATAGGGCGCCTGCAAGTGGGAAACCAAGCCAGGTGAGTACGGGGAATGCGGCATGAACATTCAGGACATACGTGGAAAAAATCTGCAGCACGCCGGGCAGGCTTTCCTGCACGGTGACCATGGGACCGAACATGAAGGCCGCTTGCATCAGCAGGAGGGCGGCGATTGGGAACAGCCAGCGAAAATGACGGGTGAAGTAGGCAAGCGCGGTGATGACGAATATCCCGACACCAATGGTGTGCAGGACATGGGTCCGTAGCGCCCAGTTCCAGATACAGTCATCGCCGTGATAGAGGCAATCAAGCATATCCCAGCTCAGCTGCAGCAGATATCCGAGAATGATCAGCCGTCCCCCGCGCCAGAGATTTTTTTTGAGACGTGCGATGTCGATGGAATGCGGAGCGCGGAACAGCAGGTATGCAACAATCAGCCCCGACGCGAAAAAAAATACCGGTGCAGTCACGCCGCGCATGTGCCGCCACGCGAAATAGAGTGCATTGCCTGGATCCCGCCAACCATCCGCCAGCGTGAGTTCGATGACGTGTCCTTGCAGCATCATCAGAATCGCAAACGCCCGTATCGCATCCACGAATTCCAGGCGACCGCCATCAACAACCAACTGCCGGGCCTTTGTCCCACGACGGAGTATATCCCAGACCGTTCCGAGCCTCGTTCTTATTGTACGCATTGCGGTTCAAAAAACTCCATTGATGCGGCCATCTCCCGTGCAGGTATCACACGGTGGTAAAATACTACTCATGCGATACTACGACATCGAGGAGCCCGATCCTAGACAGTCATAGGTTCAGATTACCGGTAAAATTCGTGCAATTGGGTGACCGTCTCCTGGAAAACTGATCCACTCACCGCCACACGGGGCAGATATACAAAACTAAGTGTAAGAGCCCCTCAATTGAGGGACTTTTTGCGGGACTTCATAGCCTCATTCCGCAACGTATGTCTCGATCCGCCGGTGGAGATGCTGCGGATCTTTGATTACCTGGATCAGCTGAAGTTTCTGCTTGCTGCGGCATGACCGCCAGATTGGAAAGAATGAGGGTCCCGCTATTCTTCAGCGATTGCGGTGGTTCCCTTGACGTGCACGACAGCTGTGCAACACTATGCCCGGGACGGTGCGAAAGAAGCGGAACAAAGGCGCTCTCCCCAGTCACATCCGTTATCGAGTATTGGACTATTCGTAGTGCGTCCACATGCGCAGGACGCGGACAATGCGCTTCTTTGGAAAGACTTCGTACACCAGTCGGTTGTGGATATTGATGCGGCGGGAATACGTGCCGGAGAGATCACCGACGAGTTTCTCGTACGGAGGTGGATTCTGAAAGGGATTCTCCGCGAGGATATCGAGCAGCGCCTCGGCGTTGGGCTTCAGTCCCGCCCCCGCGAGTTTCTTCGCGTCCTTGCGAGCCTGCGTGGAAAAGACGACGGTCCACTTCACCAATCAAGCTCCTGCGCACTCTTCGAGAGTGGTTCCTTGCGGGCGGCGATGATCGATTCGCGCATACCGGGAAGGGAGAGCAGGTAGAGCGTTTCCTGGATCGAGCGCCAATCATCCTCGGCAATCAATACGGCTGATGAGCGCTTCCCAGTGATGATAATAGGTTCGTGCGACTCGGCCGCCTCGTCGATCAGGCGGTACAGGTTCGCTCGCGCGTCGGATACGGTGTGTATGGGCATGAGAATCTCCTTTCTCCTGCAACGTACGTTATATCGTACGTAAATGCAAGCAACAAAGACAGGCCTCACCAAGAGACTCGATTCGATGATCGTGGCTCCTCGAACTCCTGCAACTGGATGTGCTTGATGATTTTACGGCTCAAGCGTCAACGGCGTGTCTTTGACTCGCCATAACATCGAACTCAGTCAAGAAAGACGGACAGATATATCCGAATTACCGGGAACCCTTTGGAATGATTGCGCTTATGCGGGAATAGGAAAAACGAAACAAGCCGTTTCCACGGGTGAAAACGGCTTGCGACTCGTTGGGCGGGACTTCATGGCCGCAACCTTTGCTCCGCGCTGTTCCTTCGAGGCAATGATGTCCCTGTGATGGAAGTGGCCCTCCGCCATTCCCAGGTACCATCGACCAACCCACTCTCCCTTCGCGCCCGCTGCAAATCCGAAGCGTCGCGCGAATCCGGTGAGCAAGTCCATCGTCATGGTGGCGGCGATGCCTGTGAGGATCGCGTACAGCGTGATATATGAGGCTTCTTCGAGCATGCTTCCTGCTCCGGTAAAAGTCTGTGTGTTCGATTCTATTCAGGAAGACCGTCTTGTACTCGGCCGTGACAGCGAAGAACCATAGTTTAACGATTCACTATGTCAATCTTTTGTGCTAATGATATACCCAAAACTGACCCAGCGACCATCATCAACTACTAATGTCTTCATATCACCTTCAGGATCGTTTTTAGAAAAGGGATCATGATTTGCAAAATCCATCCACCATTGCCTGGCAGCAGGTGCATAATCTGCTTCCGTAATTGTAAACCCAGCTGAGCTGACAAGTTCAACTGTTTCCTTTAAATTTCTAAAACATTCTTTCCACGGATATTCACCTTGAGAAACGTATGGCTCTAAATCTTCTGGAATCTTAGTATCAAGGTGCATGGGTTCGCCTAAACCAAAAATACCACCCGGTTTTAATAGTCGATGAATTTCTTTAATAGCTTTAATGTACCCTTCGACGCCTTGAGATACACGCACCATTTCTAGAGCTGTTGTTGCATACACATAATCAAAAGAATTTGAAGAAATATTTGTATCTGGCACACCGATTTTAATCCCCAACACATGATTTTCAACGCCCCACTTACTAGCATTTTCTTGCAAATGCTCAACCATAGGATTTGCTTGCATTCGATCATCCCATGGATCAATACCTATAGCAAATACATTATATTCTTTTGCTAGAAAACAAGTTTGATACCCTCTATTACAACCGACATCAAGCAACTTTTTTCCAGGAGCAATATTCATTTTGTCTGCCATAAATTCAGCAAGCTGCAATCCTCCAGGCCCACTACATTGGGTATATATCTCATCATAATTAGTATATTTATCTGATTTGGGATATTGAAATCGACTCATATCTTTCTCTCCTTTTCTTGATTTATTTTTAAAGACTTGATAGCGAGGAACCAATGGTTTTAACCAACGTTTTTACCGGGATCCGTTTTCCCTCTCTGGCGTGCAATTTATGTGCCAACAGAAAATATGTAGTAAAACCAACGACTTAGGAATGGACCATAGGTGGGAATGTGAAATATCACAACTTGCCCCGGCATTCACCGGGGCTTCGTACTTCACTGCATTGCCTTCACATCAGTTTACGTGCGATCGACGAGTTATCCGTTCGCTGACCGCCCATAAAGGATGCCGAGCTTCTTCATCTTCGACCGTAGCGTCGAGGGATTCATCCCCAGGAGCTCCGCAGCGCCACCCTCGCCATGGATGCGACCCGCGCACTGATCGAGCACCGTTCGGATGTGCGCTTCCACAGCTTCGTCCAATGTTGTTGCTCTTCCATGCGAATCGGCCTGCGAGTGGGAGCTTTGCAACCCATCATTCGGTGTCACCAGCATATCGAACGTTAGAGGTCCCTTTGGATCGAGGATCAAGGCGCGCTCGATGACGTTTTCGAGTTCCCGGATGTTTCCGGGCCAATCATATGCCATCAGGCGATCCAGGGCACCGGGCGCCACGGCGGGAATCGCTTTCAATTTCTGCTGATTGGCTTTACGTTCGACGAAGTGGTTCACCAGAGCCGGCATATCAATCATTCGCTGGCGCAGAGGCGGGATCCTGATGGGGAACACATTGAGCCTGAACCACAAGTCTTGTCGGAAGCTTCCTTCATCTATCATCGCCTGCAGATCGCAGTGCGTTGCTGCGATGATTCGTATGTCAACGGGGACATTTGTGGTGCCACCGACGCGCTCGATTTCTTTCTCTTGCAGAACCCGCAGCAGCCTCACCTGGGCCTGAAGCGGCAGCTCACCGATCTCGTCGAGGAAGATGGTCCCACCATGAGCTCTCTCAAAGCGGCCACGCTTTTGCTGGAGTGCTCCAGTGAACGCACCTTTCTCATGACCAAACAGCTCGCTGTCAATTAACGAATCAGGGATAGCGCCGCTATTGACCGTAATGAAGGGACCGTCGCGTCGAGTGGACGAGTAGTGAATCGCGTTGGCAATGACGTCCTTGCCGACCCCTGTCTCGCCAAGCAGCAAGACCGGGCTGTCGGTAGAAGCCACCTGGCGGGCCATTTCGATGACCGGCTTGAGCCCGAAATCTGTGCCGACAATCTCAGTGCCTGACATCCGATTGAGCTCACGATTGAGGAAGCGGTTATCGTCTGCAAGGAGTTCTTTGAGCTGCACTACCTTCAGGTGCTCGAC
>PKTF01000161.1 GCA_002869275.1 Ignavibacteria bacterium
AGAACTCGCGGTCCAGCGCATCGGGATTCGTCGCGATGGCGGATTCGAACGCTTCGCGTCCGCCAATCTCCCAAACCGCCAGCAGTAGAAAATGCAGTATAACCAGGTGGACCCAGAAAAATCTCTCGGGATCGCGTTGCGGCAATGGGTACCAGGAGAGGAATTTCATACTCTCCGCACCTCCCTGTATTCCGCCTCACACGCCACGCAGGATCTATCTGCAGAACGTCCAGTGCGCATCTTTGCGGGTTGATCAATCGGGTACAGGCGAATGCGGGGATTCAATATCTTCACTCCGATCTGATTCATCATTTCAGCAGCTGCATTCGGCGCTGGAGCAGCGAATTGCCGCTGCGGAGTTCATACAGATAAATACCCGACGGCAGTGCGTCTGCGTCAAACCGCACCGTGTAGCTCCCCGGTTCCACGTATCCTTCGAAGGCCGTCCGCAGCACACGCCCTTCCAGATTCATGATCGAAAGCCGTACCACACCGCGTTCGAGAACATCGAAGGAGATCGTCGTACTGCTGTTGAACGGATTCGGGGTATTCTGCCTGAGAGAAACACGCCGTTCGCCGTCAAATAGACGGGTGCCACCTTCCCGACAGATATCCTCGAGGATGAAGTAGCCGGGGATCTCGAGGAGGCTGACATCCGCACCGACGGAGGCGCTGTTCTGAAGAATAAGCGGAGTGGATTCTTCCGTTCCCAGCACGGTCATAAACGTGTATTCTGCGATGATATCGTCGCGCAGGGGCAGACGCGGGAGATCGTCCAGTGGAATGATGCGCCAGGTGTCTTCAAGCCACCCCATCGGCGTCGCGCCTGTGGGGACCAGTGAAGCAGCTCGGAAACGCAACTGCGCCACCAGGTGCGTCGCCCCCGAAAGCTGCAGGTTGACTGCGTCACGGAGTCGTATCGGAACAGTGATGACCTCGCCTGCCGCAGCGCGCAGCGTGTCCGTCGTCAACGTCGCAGATCCTTCGACGGCCGTGCCTTCACCAAACAGCAGCGCCACAGGCCTGTCGAGCCCCCCTTCTATTTCGAAGGTGATGCTTCCGCTGCTCCTCCCGCCACGCCGGGGAGCAAAGCGCAATTCCATGGCGTGCGAAGCGAACGGAGGAAGAGTCATGGGCTGGGCTCCACCGATCATCGAGAACTGGAGGGTGTCGGGTCCGCTCAGACGGATGCCGCTCACCTGCACGGGGCCTGCGGTCAGGTTGCGCAGCATCACATCCACAAGCGTATCACGCTCTGCTCCGACGGGTACGACACCGAAATCCACGTATCGTGTTGCCACTTCGATCTGAGGTACGACGCCTACTCCATGAATGCGGTAGCGCTGAGTATCCACCTGGGTTACAATGAAAATCTCCGCCTCCAGCGGACCCGCAGCCAGCGGTGAAAAACTGAATGCCATGGCATGTTCCTCTCCCTCATGCACGGTGACCGGTGGAAGCCCTCCGGTGATGGCGAAGTGCCCTGTCGTCCCGGAATTGAGCACCGCCTCGTCGATGCGAATAGCAGCGCGGCCGGTATTCCTCACGAATCCGTTAACAAGTGAATCACGTGTCTCACCGACCAGCACGGTCCCCATGTCGATATCGCGGGCTTCGGCTGAGGGAATGACGATGGAGAATACGCTGTCGGACTGATCATGCAGCTGCGCAGCAGCATCCGTCAAGCAGAGCAGCCCGCAGCTCAGGAGCATGATGGTATTTCGTATCGCTTTCTTCATCGGTACGTCCTCACCACGCGAAATCCGATGACACCCTGAACGCGCGCATGCGCACCGTCGCGTGCAGAGTTACGGCATGCGCCCGCGAAAGAAGAGTACATCCCGCCCCTGATCACGCGGTACTGCGACGTCCCCGGTACACCGGGTCCTTCAGGGTCGATGAGCGTCCCGGGATGATAGACATTAAAGTAATCCCAGCACCATTCCAGCACGTTGCCGTGCATGTCGTGAATGCCGAAGGCGTTCGCGCTGCGTTGCGCGGCCTGCCGCTCGGCGCCCCCTGAGTTTCCGCAGTACCATCCGAGTTCGCTCAGTACCGGATCGAGGGGATCACAGTACGGTTCCGACATCTCGCCCGCCGCAAATTCATCGTTCGATCCGGCCCGGCACGCATACTCCCATTCCGCTTCCGTGGGAAGCCGATATCCGGTCCGTGCAGCATCCAGATGCACGGAATCACCGGAGATCGTGTAGCATTCATCCAGTCCTTCCAACCGTGAGCGGCTGTTGCAGTACTCGATGGCGTCATACCAGCTCACACCCGTCACAGGATGCTGATCACCCTGCGTCCCCTGTGCAGGATTATATCCCATCACGTCTTCGAAAGCACGCTGCGTGATCTCTGTCGCACTCATGAGGAAGGCATGCGTAAGACGCACCTCATGGGCGGGATGCTCCGCCGCCGTACCGGTACCATTCAAGTCCCCGCGACGATACACGCCAGGAGGGACGAGCACCATGTCGTCGGGTACCGGAAGCGTTTCACGCGTGGTAACGCGGACGAGACAGTGATCACTCGCAACAACGGGAACACGCCAAGCGTAGCGCAGGCCGCTGACGTTATCCGCGATCAGCTCCCAGCTGGCTCCGGCATCGGCGCTGAAGTCGAGCCGCACCGCCTCCTGCGGAGTGATTCCCTCCCAGGTAATCACCGTGTCGCTCCCGGCAACGAATACTTCGCCCCCATTGGGATGAAGCAGCGTGATCACACGCCGGTCCTCTCCCTTTCCCCTGTAGCCGGCGGTGGCGAAGAAGGCATCGGAGCAGGCTGTCGTGACGAGCCGAATACGCGTCGTCACGTACGATGAATCAAGCGCGTCGTAGCGCAGTGTGATTGTACGTTCTTCACCTGCACCGAGATGAAACGGTGGTGGCGACCCGCCCAGATCGGTGATCACGAAACGTGCATCTTCCACGAGGATGCTGTCGATGCGAAAGCGGCTTCCCGCGGCTTTCAGAGTGATACCCAGTGACGTGCTCGATCCCGGCGACACCTCTCCGAAAGCGAGCACGGGTGATGGGAGAAATTGAATGTCCGGCAGGAGTGCCTTGCTGATGGAATACGACGTCTGCGCCGCCGCACCGTACATATCGAGCCGTGCTTCGACAAGGCGAAAGTAACTGCAGCCGCCGCTTTCCCATTCGATCACGCACGGTGCAATTTCCTGTGACATGCGAAGGATGCTGCGGTAGATGCGCCTGGCCTCCTCTGCCGTTGTCACACCGGTGAAACTCCGTCCCCCGGTTTCATCACACACACGACGCAGAATTTCCGGCAGGTTCTCATCAATGGAGATGCAGAACACCTGCGCACCGGTCTGCTTCGCGACGCTGATAATCTCCGGACTTCCAGTGGCTCGGCCATCGGTCAAGACGACGATGACTTTTTTGAATTTCCCGCGCGCGGCGATGCGCAGCGCTCCGGCAAAGGGATCGATGAAAGCGGCATCGAAATGCGTTCCGCCCCCAGCCTGCAGGGAGTTGACCGCAGCGCGCAAAGCGGGCTTGTCATTAGTAAAATCCTGATGCAGCAAGTTGGTCGTGGTAAAGCTCGTGAGCGCGCATTCCGACCCCGCAGCAGGAAAGGCGTCGATCCACGCATGAGCGGCGGACTGCGCAAGAGCGAGCCGCGGACCGTCCATCGAACCTGAGACGTCAATCGTCAGTACGGCCGATAAGGGCTGTGCCGGTGTGAGGGTCGGACAGCGTATATCGAGGACCTGCCGCTCTTCCCCGTTCTCTGTAAGAGTGAAATCACCCGGCTGAAGCTGCAGCAGCGTACTGCCGTCAGCATCGAAGGCATAGAATTTCGCTCGCATCAGTGGATACGCGAACGGATCCGCATCGTACAGCACGAGTGACTGCGCGGGTAGCGCTGCCGGAATCACCATCATGGCGACCAGCAGCGAAAGGTGAAGCAGATGAATGCTGTGGGAAAAACACACGAACACAGCAGTCCTATCAGGAATGACTAAGATCTCCGTTCATGATACGAATTTTTCCGTGGCGGGTCTAGCCGTCGCCGCAGGGATAGAGCATTCAGCCCTTCGAGCGCGATCCCCCCGGATCAAAAACTATCTGTTGAAACCGCGGAGTGCGGGATTCTCGATTCGCCGCGCCTCGATAATACCCCGCTGCAGCAGATCGCTCGTCACGGCGGAGAACAGTCCGCGGCTGTTGAGTTCCTCGTCCACCAATCCGCCGGCATCCTCGACCGAGCCCACCCAGATGACCTGTCCGGTTTTCGGGAGAAACAGTTTCACGGTTCCGCTGCGCCAGGCCGGGGTATCCGTTTCGAGATCCGCGGCATCGGGGTACAGCCACTCGCGCAGATCGCGACCGCTGCCCCCTCCGTACAGGTACAGCACGCCGTCGATACTTTCGTCCTTGAGCGCCCAGAGCTTTTCCCGGTCAGTCATTTTCTTCAGCGGCGAATAGAGATCGAGATCCCGTAACGCGCGCACCTCCGCGTTGTCGCGGAGATATGCGGTAAAGGATGCTTCGAATTCCCCTTTCAATCCCAGGTCGCGGGCATCGTAGACGACAAGGAGATTTTTTAGCGGGAGGTCGCGGTTGGCGAGGATGAACTGCGTGTCCACCACCGATGTGAGGTTGACCGGCGCGCATCCGCCAAGTGCGATCAGGGTGCCGAGGGTAGACAGGAGCGTAAACAGTCGGTAGGATTTCTTCTGGATCATGACGGCCGGATCGTTGCTGTTGAATCACAGATGCAGACAGAAACTATGAAAGAGTGTCGCAAGAAGCAACGACAGGGTTGCAGCACTGCAGTCGATTTGTCATATTTCCGCGTGGCGCACGCAAACGCGATGTCACTGAAATACGACACTGAAACGCCGGAGTATCACCATGCCGAATATCACGACGAAGTATCTGGGCCTCACCCTGAAAAATCCCATCATTGTCGCCAGCAGTGGCCTGACACGGAATATCGACCGCGTCATTGAGTGCGAGAAGGCCGGTGCCGGTGCGGTGGTGCTCAAAAGTCTCTTTGAGGAAGTGCTCGCGAAAGAAGACTTCGGGATGAAGGAATCCACCGTGGATCATACCGAAGCATACGAGTATTACCACGCCCATCTCGAATTGCTGTACGGCGCGCGCGATTACACGGATTTGATCAAGGAAGCCAAAGCACAAACATCGATTCCGATCATCGCCAGCATCAATTGCGTCTCCGATGCGTGGTGGCCTGATTTCGCGAAGCAGATCGAAGGCGCCGGAGCGGACGCTCTCGAGCTGAACGTGTTCACGACGGCCACCGACCTCACCATGGACAGTGCAAAGCTGGAGAAACTGTATTTCTCCATCCTCAGCAATGTCAAGGAGAAAACAACTCTTCCGGTCGCCCTGAAAATCAGTCCCTACTTTTCCGCCCTGCCGCACGTTGCCGTCGAATTGGGCCGTCGGGGACTCGACGGACTCGTTCTGTTCAACCGCTTCACCCAGCCCGACATCGACATTGAAAACGTCAAGCTGAAAACGACATTCGCCTACAGTACCGAGAGCGACATGCACCTCCCGCTGCGTTGGACGGCACTGATGTCGCATTACCTTGCGTATGACCTCTGCGCGACGACGGGTATCAAGTCCGCCGAGGATATAATCAAACTCCTTCTCGCCGGTGCTTCATCTGTTCAGATCGCATCCCTGTTCTATGAAAAAGGCCTTGACGAAATCGCCACACTCACCGCGGGCCTCGACGATTGGATGGCACAGCATGGATTTGAGTCCATCGCCGATTTCAAGGGAAAACTTTCATTCCATAAGGCGTCGGAATCCGGACATTACCTCCGTGCACAATTCATGGAAAAAATCTCCGAGGTGGAGTAGCGTTTTTACCCGGTCTCCCGTTAAGTTTTCCGAGAAAAGCGCCCGGCTGATCAATCATCCGGGCGCTTTCTTTTGTGATAATTTCTCTCCTCCAGTCAAAAATCCTCCGCAATTGCTCTGCCCCGCCTGCACCGAGGGTATTCTTCCATAAAATCCCTTCCCTGGATGCTCTTTCACTTCTGCCTCATTTATAGTGAATTCGCATGTTTTCGGGCATAATTTTCACGTTATGCGCTATTCACCCTGCCATTACGTCATTTTTTTCACACAACACTCTTGACAACGTGCGACTGATTTTTTATTATGGAAACGCTTCCATTTTCTTTACAAGCTCTAACACTCTTCACGGAGGATCTGTTGGGCGTTACAATTTATGATATCGCCAAAGAGGCCAGCGTCGGCGTTGGAACCGTTTCCAGAGTTCTGAATAACCATCCGTCGGTCTCGGAAAGTACGCGCAGGCATGTTCTCGAAGTCGCCCGTCGACTCGATTATCAGCCGAATGCTTCGGCGCAGCGACTCGCACGGCGCAAGAGCAGGACGATCACCGCGATCATGCCGTACATCACCAATTATTTCTTCGTGGAATTGCTGGGAGGTATCCAGGACATTCTTTTCGAGAGGGATTACGACCTCCTTCTATATGGGGTCAACCATCCCAAGCAAATCGAGGTGTATCTGCAGCGGTCGCTGCGCGCCGGACATTCCGACGGCATGCTCATCGCGTCGATAGATCTTCCTTCCAACTACACGCAGAAATATCTCAAGAACAATTTCCCGATCATCCTCGTTGATCGCTATAACGAGAATTTCGATTCCTTCTTCGTCGAGAACGCGGAAGGAGCAAAAGCCGCGACCGAGTACCTGATTTCCCTCGGCCATCCACGCATCGCCATGATCACAGGAAACAAGGAGACCACTCCGACGCGCCAGCGCTCAGAAGGCTATCTCGGTGCGATCGCGTCGAATGATCGCGTGATCAACACCGGCATCTTCTATCCGAAAATCGAGCAGAAAAACGACGGATTCTCCAAGGATGCAGGTTTTGAAGTGATGAGCGAGATCCTGCGCATTCCTGAGGAAAAACGTCCGACCGCGGTATTTGTCGCGAGCGACATCCAGGCGTTCGGAGCGATGCACGCGCTGAAAGAAGCCGGCGGTTCCTGTCCCGAAACGATGTCCATCGTCAGCTTCGACGACATTGAACTCGCGCCCTACTACGGACTGACCACCATGCGCCAGCCGATCCGCAAGCTCGGTCTGCTGGCCACCGAACGCCTGTTCGAGCGCATGGACAACACCGCGCTCGACCCCCAGCACAGACGGTTCACACCGGAACTCATGATCCGGCAGACTGCCGGGCCGCCGCCATCGCGGTACAACAACGTCTAAACTGTTTTGTAACCAGAGCATACAACATCATGAAACGTTGGTTCATTTTCCTCTTTCTCCTTGCTCTGTTCCCCGCCGTTGCTTTCGCAGGCTCCACAGGAAAAATCGCCGGAAAAATCACCGACGCCGAAACAGGTGAAGGTATTCCGGGCGTCAATGTCATTCTTGTCGGAACGTCTCTCGGTGCCGCGACAAATCTCGACGGCGAGTATACCATCCTGAACGTGACCCCCGGCACCTACGAGCTCAAGGCGACGGCCATCGGCTACGCTCCGGTCACGGTCAGGGACGTCCGTGTCAATATCGATCTTACAACACGCATCAACGTAAACCTCGGTGAAGCGGTTGTCGAACTCGGCAGCGAAGTCGTGATCACCGCTGTCAGGCCGCTGGTACGCAAAGACCTCACGGCCTCGACCGCCGTGGTAGGCGATAAGGAAATCGACGCCCTCCCGGTGACTGAAGTCAGTGAAGTGCTCAATCTCCAGGCCGGATACATTGACGGGCATGTGCGCGGGGGACGCCAGGGAGAAGTCGCATACTGGATCGACGGGGTTCCCGTGACCGACGTCTACGACGGCGGCACCGTGGTCGAAGTCAACAAGAACCAGGTGCAGGAGCTGCAGCTGGTCAGCGGCGCGTTCAACGCCGAGTACGGACAGGCGTTGTCCGGGATCGTCAACATCGCCACCAAGGACGGAAGCAACACCTTCAGCGGAAGTTTCGGTACCTATTTCGGCGACTACCTCAGTGATGAGAAAGACGTATTCCTCGGCATCGACGACGTCGATCCCTTCGCCATCAGCAACTTCGACATGTCTCTGAGCGGTCCGGTAGTGAACGATATCGTGTTCTTCAGCATCAACGGCCGGATCAACAACTTCGGTGGTTGGCTGCAGGGAGAGCGCCGGTACAATCCGTCAAACGTCGCCTTCATCGACAGCGCAGGCAGTTTCATTGAAAGTCGCAATCCGGAGCAGGGACTGGGCAACGGTGAAATCGTCGACATGAACAGCAGCGAGAAGTACTACGGCCAGGCGAAGCTGAATTTCCACATCAGCAAACAGATCAAATTCTGGTACCAGTATATCCACGACGATGTCAGCTATCAGGATTATAACCGGTATTTCCTGTTCAATCCCGACGGCAACGCAACGAACTATCGGCTCGGTCAAACGCATCTCGCCCAGATGACGCATCTGCTCTCCGATAACACGTTCTATACGCTCGGCCTGTCACTCTTCGAAAAGAATTTCAAGCGCTACGTCTACGAAGATCCGTACGACGCGCGCTACGTCCATCCCAATCTCCTCACCTCGCTGACCCCCTACAGCGCGTCAACGGGCGGAATGGATATGACGCATTTCGAGCGCAACACCTCCACCCTGGTGGGGAAATTCGATATCACGAGCCAGGTCTCCCAGCAGCACCTGGTTAAAGGCGGCATACAGGTCAGTGCTCACGAACTGTATTTCAATGCGGTCACGCTGCGACCGATCGCTGAGCAGTCGGATTTTGATCCTGCCATGGACGATCCGTTCATCAGCACGCGCGTTCTCGATGTCAGCTCGATTTATCATGACGAGTACACGCGCAAACCCATGCAGTTCGCAGCCTACATTCAGGACAAGATGGAATTCGATGACCTGATCATCAACCTCGGGGTACGTGTCGATATTTTTGATCCGGCGGGACAGATCCTCGCCGATCCGACCGATCCGAGTATCTACAATCCGATCAAGCCGGAAAATCGTTATCGGGATCTGAACGGCAACGGCGTACAGGATCTCGACGAACCGGACGTCACCTTCGCCGAGCGGGAAGCATACTGGTACAAGGACACCGAACTGAAGTACCAGTTCAGTCCGCGTTTCGGCGCGGCCTTCCCGATCTCCGACCGCGGCGTACTGCATTTCTCCTACGGACATTTCTTCCAGATTCCGCGTTTCGAGCTCCTGTATACGAATCCCTTTTTCAAACTCGGCTCCGGTACAGGGAACCAGGGCACCGTAGGCAACGCCGACCTCGAGCCGGAAAAAACCATCAACGCGGAGATCGGTCTGCAGCAGCAGCTGACCGATGACATCTCGATTGATGTCACTGCATACATCCGCGATACGCGCGACCTCGCGGGAACACGGGCCGACCAGATCACCATTTTCGGTGGTTCCGCAACCTACTCGCA
>PKTF01000421.1 GCA_002869275.1 Ignavibacteria bacterium
AACGGCGGAGACCAACAATTACGGTTTCGAGATCGAACGCAGCTTCGACGGTGGCGTGAACTGGGAGCGTATCGGCTTCGTCGCAGGACGCGGAACCACGGCCCTGCACACGACCTACCGCTACTCGGATCCGATCACGGCGACACACAGCAGTGTGGGGAACGTGAAATACCGTCTGCGCCAGGTCGACCATGACGGCACGCATGCATATTCACCCATCGTGGAGACACACATCGCTCCGAAAGCGCAGTCGATCGTGCTCGAACAGAACTACCCGAATCCTTTCAATCCCCAGACAACGATACGGTATCACCTCCGAGAAGCCGGAAGCGTGTCATTGCGGATATACAATACACTGGGTGAATGTGTACGAACGCTGTTGAATGAGGAGCAGACCGCAGGAGCCCATCAGATTACCCTGTCCGCTGCAGGACTTCCCTCCGGCACCTACCTGTACCAGCTTCGTGCAAACGGGGAAACGGCACAGAAACACCTGACTGTGGTCAAATAGCGGATTCAGGCTGATCTGGATACGCTCTCCACTGAATTCCCTATGAAAATCCTCAAAAAATCAATTTAATGCGTCCTAAGTTTTATTTTAGGACGCATTAAATTTTGTGATTTCATGCTGAAAGGAATCGAAAACGGGCTCTCTGCAAGAAAATCAGAGCTTTTTCCCGATCTCTGTTGATTCTGCAGCACCGGGGATGTATATTCTTCTGTATAGGGTTGTTATTCGCTACTATCAGGGTATTTATTACGCACTTTTGCTATCTCGTCAGGATATGAACCCGTAATCCGGGCATCCGTCCCTCTATTCATCAATATCTGGGAGTCAATCATGAACGGACGAACGTCTATCCATCGAGTCATTCTTATTCTTTTTATCATCATCGCGAACGGATTCGCAGCGCATCTGCAAGCACAGTCAGAAGCAGATCGTACCGAATATCCATCGCAGCAACCTGCAACATCGTTGTTCGTCATGCCAACGGCGTATCCGATGCAGTCCGGCGAAGTGCATCTCGGACTGTACGAGATTTTTTTTGCATCGGGAAGCGTGGGAATTGCCAACATGGTGGATGTCAGTGCTGGAACGATGCTGCTGCCCGGCCAGGAACTGCGGCCGTACTACGCGGGGATCAAAGTTTCCGCCCTGCAAAGTGAAAGCGGGGCCCTGGCGGCGGGATCCGTATTCACAGGCGATGAGGACGATGACAGGCTGATGTTTTACGCAGTGGGAACGCTTGCGCTGTTCGACGGCTGGCTCAGCGCCGGATACTCCAGCGGATCGCAGTACGATGGCGGACTCGCCACAATGGGTGTCGACTACCCCATCAGCCGTTCCGCCCGCATCATGTCGGAATTCTGGATCTCAACAGACTCCGATGAAGCCCTGCTCAACCTGGGTGCCCGCTTTCAACTCGATTTCATGAGCCTCGATGTGGGCTTCGTGTTCCCCGTATCCGGCGACGGCGGTGACTATTTCGAATACCTCCCCTGGCTCGGTGGGACGTTCATCCTCTAAAACGGTACGGCTCCGGTCCACACTGGACCGGAGCCGTCTTTCACATTCGCTGTGTACAGAGTTTCTTCTACAGTGCTTCAGCCGTCACATACCGCGTATTCAGATCGCGCGGGATGTCTTTGAGCCGCTCGATGGCGGAGTCGATTTCATCAGTCATCACGCCGTATTCCTCGAGCAGCGCGCCTGCACCTTCATAATTCCCTTCGATTTCAATCGTTAGAACTTCGGTGGCCAGTTCGGCCGCCGCATCAAGAAAACGGTTGAAGTCGATGGAATATGTCATGTCATCGTTCATGGTGATCGCCTTGCGTTCGCGCAGCCAGTTGAGCTGGACGAGGTTGGCCTGTCCGTGCGCTTCCTCGGCACCGAAGCGGAGAGAACGGAAGAGTCCGGCCACGTAGGTCACCATGGTTTTCTTGAGCTGCTCATCCGTGACGATGCCCTCTTCGTGGAGCAGTCGATTGTTGATGAGACCGAGGATGTCGGCCTTCGTTTCCTCGATCGCCGAGTAGCGTTCCTTCATCGCCTTGCGCACGCTGAGTTCGTCGTTGCCGTACACGTATCCGCGTCCCAGCGTGTGAGAAACCTCATGCAGCGTCACGAAACTTGTGAACGCTCTGCGGTCGATGTACGGAATCAGGTCTGCCGCGAGGATTTCCTCAGCGATCGGAACGACGATCTTATCGAACTTGGCTTCCATCATGTTCTTGTACATCTGCTTCTTGCCGCCTTTTGCCTGCGTCACGCGCGGGTCGTTGGGCAGCGAGGCTGCGATGGTTTTCACGCCGGCATTATAGTCGCCGCCGAAATACACGATGTTCACCACCTCGAGTACATTACCCGAACCGGCGGTCTCGCGCCTGTATTCCTCCTTGATCGGCAGCGCGTGTTCGAATGCGTCGATGTGCTTCTTGAACATCTGCAGTTCCGCGGTCGCATCGGGGTCCTTGACCATGACGGCGCATTCGTGCGCGGTCTTGTAGTTGAAGAGTCCGTCTTCGTAATTCTCGATCGGACCGATCACCACATCGATATCATTCCCCTCGAGATCCATCCATGCCATGTCGCTGGCGTAGTAGTCATCCGTGGCGATGGCTTCGGCACGAAGTTCGAGGTACTTCTTGAGACTGGGATTATCCGCCAGTTCCGCTGCTTCTTTAAGGAGGCGCACGATTTCCGCGGTCTGCGGGTAGTGCTGGTGGAAAGGCACGGCACGCAGGGCGTCGCCATCACGCAATACGACCGTGTACTGGCTTTCCAGGTCCGTTTTCAGATCCGGATGCGCCGTAACGAACTCCTCGAATTCCTTCACGGAAAGATCCTCGGGGTAATATCCCGATCCCGCGGGTTTGCGCTCTGCCCCTTCGCCAGTGAATCGTTCGCCTTCAAAAATGCGGTCGTACGGACCGTAATTGATCATGAGGTACTCGTGTTCGAGCTGCGACTGTTCATCCGCGGCGCCGGCCAGGGCATCGCGTGTACTGATGGCATCATGCGCCGACTGCATCCAGAACACTTCGTCCACCAGGCGTCCGGCTTCGACGAGTTTGGCGACGAGCTGCTGCTGGCGCTCGGTGAGTCCCGACAGGTCAACTGCAATTTCCGTATCGGCGTACATCGTAAGCCGTTCGGCCACGATGCTTTCCCGTTTGTTCATCTCTCCGCCTTCCTCCTGCTTCTTGCCGCAGCCCATGAGGCCGACGACCGTGATACAAACCATAATCAAAGTGGAATAACGTTTCATGACATCCTCGTTTTCACAGACAATATTCAGAAAAGTAGCACTCCCCGCGCGAGGAGGCAACTCCCCCGGAGAGGTGGACCATTTCCTGCGTGACAATCCATCTTCAAACACCAGGCATTTCATGATGCAGAGGAATAAACTAAATCGATGAGATTGGTGTTTACATCTCAGACCGCCGGCCCGTGAATTGCTGTTTACCGGGCTTTTTCGGAAGTTTATTCATCGTACTGATCACATACGCATACTCTGTCACCTGGAAGAACCCCACGTTCTTCCCAAACCATATGTGGAGCCATGTCTGACCAGAACTTAGACAATCCGCTCGTCTACGGTCCCAACACCTGGCTGATAGACGAAATGTACCGCCTCTTCCAGGAAGATCCTTCCGCCGTCAGTGAGCACTGGCGTGAATTCTTCACTGATTATCAACCCACCAGCGTTCCCCGGCATGTCGAGGCTGCGGCTCCTGCGCCCGCGGAAACCGAGACGGCAGAAGAGCCCAGCCTGCCGGCGGGAGCCGAGGAAATTCGGGGTCCCTCGGAAATCATCGTGTCGAACATGGAAAGCAGCCTCACGATGCCGACCGCGACGTCTTCGCGTGTTATCCCCGTGAAAGTGCTGGAAGAAAACCGCCGGCTGATCAACCGCTACCTCGAGGACACGGTCAGCGGTAAGGTGAGCTTCACGCATATGCTGGCCTGGGCCATTCTCAAGGCGCTGCGTACCCTCCCCGCGATGACGCACACCTACCTGCATCAGGACGATACGCCCTATCGCATCAGACCCGAACATATCAATCTCGGGCTCGCAGTCGACGTCGAGAAGAGGGACGGCAGCCGCGGACTCCTGGTCCCGAACATCAAGGCCGCCGAGCAGTACGATTTCGGCGGCTTCTTCGCCGCATATAATGATCTCCTGCGCCGTGTGAACAGCGGTCAGATCACACCCGATGATTTCATGGGAACCACTGCGACCATCACCAATCCGGGCATGATCGGTACAGTGTTTTCGATTCCCCGTCTGATGAAGGGACAGAGCGTCATCCTCGGTATCGGCAGCATTTCGTATCCGCCGGAATACCAGGACGCTGATCCCCGTACACTCGCCACGCTCGGCATCAGCAAGACGATGACCATCACGAGCACCTACGACCACAGGGTGATCCAGGGTGCGGAAAGCGGTCTCTTCCTCGACACCATGCACAAACTGCTGACAGGGTCTGATGGTTTTTACGAGGAGATCTTCGAGAACCTCAAGATTCCGTACAACCCTATCAAGCTCACCCGTGATATCAATCCGCAGTTCGATGGTCCGGGCGGCTCACACGGCATGGTCGAGAAGCAGGCACGTGTGCTGCAGATGATCAACATGTACAGGGTTCGCGGACACCTCCAGGCCTACCTCAATCCGCTGCAGTCTGAAATCGTGGCGCACTCCGAACTCGATCCTGAACAGTACGAAGTCTCGCTCTGGGATTATGACCGCGAGTTCCTCACGCTCGGACTCGCAGGCAAGGACAGCATGAAGCTGCGCGACATCCTCGAGATCCTGCGCGAAACCTATTGCCGCACGATCGGCGTCGAGTACATGCACATCCAGGATCCTGATCAGAAGAAATGGATCCAGCAGCACATGGAAGGCAAGCCCCGTTCGGGCTGGCATGATATCGGAAAAAAAGTCCGCATACTCGGCATGCTCAACGCGGCCGAAGCTTTTGAGAAATTCCTCCACACCAAATACATCGGACACAAGCGTTTCAGTCTCGAAGGACTCGAGACCCTGATCCCCGTGCTGGATTCGCTGCTCAACGTGGCAGTGGAAGAAGGCATGGAAGACGTGGTGATGGGCATGGCACATCGCGGCCGTCTCAACGTCCTCGCCAACATCCTCGGCAAGAGCTACGAAAAAATCTTCACGGAATTCGACGGTGACCTCGATCCTGATTCCATGCAGGGATCAGGCGACGTGAAATATCACCTCGGTGCTTCCGGGACTTACAGCAGCATCGACGGCAAGAAACTCAACATCACCCTGGCCTCGAATCCCAGCCATCTCGAAGCTGTGAATCCCGTCGTCGAAGGTATCACGCGTGCCATGCAGGACATCAAAGATGACGCGGAGCGTGATGCCGTCATGCCCCTGTTGATTCACGGAGACGCCGCGTTCGCCGGTCAGGGTGTGGTCGCGGAGACGCTCAACTTCAGTATGCTCAAGGGTTACCGCACGGGCGGCACCATTCACATCGTCGCCAACAACGGTATCGGCTTCACGACCTCGCCGGCGGATGCACGCTCGAGCCAGTACGCGACGGACGTTGCCAAGATGGTGCAGGCACCGATCTTCCACGTCAACGGCGAGGATCCCGAAGCGGCCGTGCGTGTGATCGAGCTTGCCTTTGCCTTCCGGAAGGAATTCAAGAAAGACGTGGTCGTCGACCTGATCTGCTACCGCAAGCACGGACACAACGAAGGCGACGATCCCTCCTACACGCAGCCGCTCATGTATTCGAAAATCAAAAGCCGGCGTTCGGTGCGTAAACTCTACACCGAACTGCTCGTCAACCGCGGAGACATCACGATCAAGGAAGCCGAAGACGCCCTCGATTACTTCCACAAATCCATCGAAAGCGCCTTCGACAGCACCAAGGAAGCGGGTCCGCCTGATGTGGATATGGACCACGTGTTCCGCGAGATCGCCGAGAATGTCGGTGATCTGATCGACACCGGTGTCGATCGTTCGGTACTGGACGAAGTCATGAACGCGCTTACAACCTTTCCGCCGCAGTTCACACCGCATCCGAAGCTCAAGCGTCTGATCGAGGGCCGCGCAGGAATCCTGGACAACGGCATGGTAGACTGGGCGACAGGTGAGGCGCTGGCCTACGGTTCGCTGCTCGTGGAGAATATCCCCGTACGGCTTTCCGGGCAGGACAGCCGACGCGGAACGTTCAGTCACCGGCATTCCGTGCTGGTGGATTACGACAACGGCGAGGAATTCATTCCGCTGAACAGCATCCGTGCTGAGCAGGCACAGTACACGGCGTATGACAGTCTGCTGTCGGAATACGCTGTTCTGGGCTTCGAATACGGCTACACTGTGGCACGAAAGGACGCCCTGGTGATCTGGGAAGCACAGTTCGGCGACTTCGTCAACGGTGCGCAGATCATCATCGATCAGTTCATCGCCGCCGCGGAAGATAAATGGCGTCAGCAGAGCGGACTGGTCATGCTTCTGCCGCATGGTTACGAGGGACAGGGACCGGAGCATTCCAGTGCGCGTCTGGAGCGTTTCCTCACCCTCTGCGCCGAAAACAACATGCGCATCACCGCTCCGACCACCACCGCGCAGTATTTCCACCTCCTGCGCCGCCAGGCCTTGCTCAAGGATCGCAAGCCGCTCGTGGTCCTGACACCCAAGAGTCTGCTGCGTGCGGATGTCGCAAAAAGCAAACCGGAGCTGTTTGAGCAGGGCCGCTTCAACTTCATTCTTGACGATCCTGAGCCCCCGAAAAATCCGCGCCGCATTCTGCTGTGCACCGGCAAGGTGAGTTTCGATCTTCTGAAATACCGCGAGGAGCAGGGCATCGACGACACCGCCATTGTACGGCTCGAGCAGCTCTATCCCTTCCCGCATGAGGATCTCGGAGAGATATTCAAAAAATATCCGCAAGCGCGTGACATACGCTGGGTGCAGGAAGAGCCGAAGAACATGGGTGCATGGCATTTCGTGTACGGCGAACTCGGCGACGCTTTGCAGACTCCATACCACTTCAGCTTCGTCGGCCGCGTACTCAGTGGTTCGCCCGCTGCGGGAAGCGGTACGCTGCATGATATCGAGCAGAAAAAGCTGGTGCGGGAAGCCTTCGAATAAATCCGAAGCAGGAAAGGCAACCACAGAATTCTCGGAATCAGCACAGAATTCACAGAATGATTTATTCTTCTTTCCGTCTGTGAATTCCGTGCGTATTCCGTGAATTCTGTGCTTGCCTTTAGTTATATTGAGAGATGGACTTTTTTGCACAGAAATTTGATTGACATGCATACCCCAAAGAAACGCAACGACCATATTCGCAACATCGCCATCATCGCGCATGTCGATCACGGAAAGACAACCCTCGTCGATCATATGTTCCGCCAGAGCGGATTGTTTCGCGAGAACCAGGAAGTGGAGGACCGCGTGATGGATTCCATGGACCTGGAACGCGAACGCGGTATCACCATCGCAGCAAAGAACTGCTCGGTACTCTGGCATAAAACCAAGATCAATATTCTCGATACCCCGGGACATGCCGATTTCGGTGGCGAGGTCGAGCGGGCACTCATGATGGTCGACGGCGCCATCCTGCTGGTGGATTCCTCGGAAGGCCCGCTGCCGCAGACACGTTTCGTTCTCAAAAAAGCGCTGGAAGCGCGGAAGCGTATCATCGTCGTGGTAAACAAGATCGACCGCAAAGATGCGCGTCCCGAAGAGGTGCTTCAGGAGATTTACGACCTGTTTATCGAGCTCGACGCCTCCGATGAGCAGATCGACTTCCCCGTTCTCTACGCCATCGGCAAGGAAGGCCGGGCCGCCCTGGAAATCGACCAGCTCGGGAACGATCTCACGCCTCTCTTCGAAACCATTATCAGCGAGATTCCCGGACCGGGCTTCGATCCTGAAGAGCCCTTCCAGATGCTGGTGTCCGATCTAGACTATTCGGATTATGTCGGACGTCTCGCAATCGGCCGCGTGTTCAACGGTGCGGCCAAGCAAAACGACGCGCTCGTGTGCATCGGTCCCGACGGCGAAGCACGTCCGCTTCGTATTTCCAAAATCGAGTTGTACGACGGCATCGGACTGAGTGAGACCGAGGACGTGGAGGCCGGCGACATCGCGATCCTGGCCGGTATCGAGGATGTGCACATCGGCGATACCATTTGCACGGCCGAACGCCCGAAAGCGCTGCCGCGGCTGTCCGTCGACGAACCCACGATCTCCATGCTGTTTGCCATCAACACCTCTCCTTTCGCAGGAAAGGAAGGAAAGTACGTGCAGTCCGGGAAACTCCGCGAGCGTCTCGTGAAGGAAACCTTGAGTAACGTGTCCCTGCAAGTCGAAGACGGGGATACGGCCGACTACTTTATCGTGAAAGGACGCGGCGAGTTTCAGATGGCCATTCTCATCGAAACCATGCGTCGCGAAGGATACGAAGTCAGCGTCGGTCGTCCGAAAGTCATTTACAAAAGAGTAGACGGCAAGACGCTCGAACCCATTGAGCACCTGATCATCAATTGCGAAGAGACGTTCACCGGTATCGTCACCGAAAAGCTCTCGCAGCGGAAAGGCCGGATGATGAACCTGGTCAATCACGGCAACCACCGGGTGCGTATCGAGTTTTCCGTGCCCTCCCGCGGACTCATCGGCTACCGCACGGAATTTCTCACGGACACCAAGGGCACGGGGATCATGAGCTCGTACCTGGAAGGGTACGAGGAATACCGTGGAGATTTCCCGACGCGCATGAGTGGTTCGATCGTGGCCGACCGCCAGGGAGACGCCACCGGCTATGCTCTGTACAACCTTGAACCACGCGGAACAATCTTCATCGACCCCGGTACGCCGGTATACGAAGGGATGATCGTCGGCGAGCACAATCGCGAAGGCGACATCGATGTCAACGCATGCAAGCCCAAGAAGCTCAACAACATGCGCAGTTCGACGAAAGAAGACGGCATCATGCTCACACCCATTATTCCCATGACACTGGAACATGCCATCGAATTTCTCCGCGACGACGAAATGGTCGAAGTGACGCCTGTTTCCATGCGCCTGCGCAAGACCGTACTCCCCGGCCTGGAACGACACCGCCTCCGCGGACAGAAGCTCGCAGCGGAAGAGTAGGCGTAGGACTTAGAATAGGAGCACGTAACACGGCTCCTGCCGTGTTACGTGCTTTGTGGACGGCTCTGCCGTCCAAGTGGCTGGCTACCCTACAGTTCGATAGATTCGATGTATCAACACGGGAGGCTGGAGCCCCCCGCAACCCCCGTGACACGGCTGGAGCCGTGTCACGATCCTTGATGGTACCTCCTGCTTCCTGCTCCTTCGCAATAGATGGATTTTCGCAATCCAATCCGTACTTTTCCCCATGCTTCGCACCA
>PKTF01000432.1 GCA_002869275.1 Ignavibacteria bacterium
CTCCGGGACCAACCCTCCTGCTTCACGGTGCAGGTCAAGTACCGGCGCGACAAAAGGCGTGGTCCAGGCTTCACGCCAGTGCCTGCCCATGAAGAACGCGCGCAGGGAACCTGCCGCATACTCGGCGCCCAGCACGGTGTGTACGGTGTCTGCCTGCTGGGCAACAGCCGAGAGCACGGACAGGTGAATCAGCAGAATGAAGAAATGATGCGCTTTCATACGGGATTGCTGCAAGAGTAATCGAAAACAAAATGGGAAAGCTGAGGCGAATTACAAATGCAGCTCGTCCGCCCCGAAAAAAAACCGTCTTCCGCATTGCACTCTTTACTATCTGATAAAAAGTGTTTAATATCTTTCAGACTGCAGTAAAGACATCCACGCCAGACATACTCCTCTCACTACCGGAGACAAGATGGGACGCTCGTTTCTCATTTCCGTTATCGCGGGATTGACGCTTGGCTTTGCGTCACTTTCCGCACAGAATACCGGACCGCGTCTGCAATGGACGCCGACGGTACTTCAGTTCGACACCGTTTCCTGCGGAGCATCCGTTTCCGCGACAATCGAGATGGAGAATGTGGGCGATACACCGCTGACGGTCTCGGAGTGCGATGCTCCGACAGAGCCATTCTCAGGGACGCTGCCAACACCATTCACGCTGCAGCCTGCAGAGAAACGTCTTCTTACGCTGCATTATGCGCCAACGCGTGCTCCCCTGCACGACAGCCTGCGCCTCAAGCTTCGTGCCGACAGTCCGGTACCGACGGCGATGGGATTCCTGTTCGATATCAGCGACGGGATGGCCGGCGCGTTCGGGAGCAGCACGCGCATCGAAGCGGCGCATGAAGCCTGCGCGTCGTTTCTTGACCAGGTCATGACCACCGGCGCTCCGGCGCACCAGGGCGGCGTCTATGCCTACAGCACGTCTGCCAACTACCGGCTGCTGCGCGGTCTCTCCAGTGACAGGCAGAAGCTGCAGGGAGCGTTTCCTTCCGCGGCGAACGGCGCCCACGCCTGTGCCTGGGATGCCATGCAGCGTACGATCACCAACATGCAAACCAGTCCCCTGCGAAAATTCCTCATCGTCCTCTCGGGTTCTGAAGATGCGGGCGTGGCGAACTGCGGACCGCATTCCGCGGCGGGAGTAGTGAATTCCGCCGTCGCCGCCGGCATCGCTGTCTACACGATTTCCTTCGCGGGCGAGGACGAGGCACAACTGCGCAATATCGCAGAGCAGACCGGCGGACGGTACATCCATGCAACCACAGATGCGGAACTCCAATCCGCGATGGATGCCATTGTCGGTGACCTGCAGTACGACGTACCGCAGCACGTCGTCCTGCGCGGCGAGGCCGTCACCCCCCTGCTCGCGTTCTCCACCGATCATATCGTATTTCCCGCAACCATGGTAGGGGACACCAGTGATGTGCGCTTCACACTGAGAAATACAGGAACGGCCCCGCTGCACCTCAACAACATAGACGGACTTTCGCTCGACATGACTCTTATTCTCCCGGACGTTCCAGTCATGCCCGACGACTCTTTTATCGTCGCCGCACGCTTTCATCCACGAAGTCAGGATTACTCTCATGCCGTCTGCACGTTCACGTACAACGCCTGCGGCGGAGGCACGGAGGTGCTGCATCTCTATGGTATGGGATATGAGCAAGACAATCCTTCGATCGGGCCCGTCCTGGGGCTCACACCTGAGAGGGTGGATTTCGGCAAGGTTACCTGTTCGGCCGGAAAGTCGCTCATACTGGTCGCTGAAAACACCGGCGATGCGCAGCTGCAGTTGATGGTCGTACCCGTGACACACCAGCGCTTTCTCCTGCAGAACTCATCGCTTTCCATCGACCCGGGTGCCTCTGCCGACATCACCCTGAGCTACGTGCCGAGGCAGTATCTCGGGACAGATGCGATCGACCTGGAGATCGTCGCACCGGTGCGGGAATCCGCGACAACCGTCGTCGCCTGCAATCTCGGCAGTTCCGCCCTGGGGTCGGTCGATGCGACACTCCGTCGCTTCGAGGCATGGGACCTCGAGCTTTCGGAGATCGTCGCTGGACTGACGACATCCGGCAGCATTCACGATTCCATCGCGGTGATCGTCGCCGACAGCAGTATTCGCGTCGCCCTGCCCTTCACTCCCGACAGGCGGGAGGCAGCTTCCGTCAGACTGCAGGCCGCTGCCGCGGACAGCACGATGTTCCTCGATGCCCTCGCAGCTGGGTTGCAGCTGTTCCGTCCCTCTTCGCAGCAGAAGCGCCTGGTACTGCTGACATCCGAGGGCGATGCAGGCGCAGCGGCGGGCAGCACTGCGCATTTCAAGACCTGTGCCGCGATCGCGCAGCAGCGCGGTATCACGGTCAGCTGTATTCTTCTGGGGGATGATGCTGGCGATTCGCTGCAGTACGTTTGTGAGCAGAGCGGCGGACTGTTTCGCCGGGCAGCCGACATGATCGATTTGCGCGAAGCAATCGAGCATCTCGAGAAACTCGTCCTCGCGCCGAAAACATACAGCGTTCCAGTTTCAGCGGAGAGTGTTTCGGGTGATCTGCGTTTTGCGGCCGATACTCTGCATTTCCCGGAAACCTGGGTGGGAGAGAGCAGTTGCACTACGGTGACATTATACAACACTGGCGAAGGCACGCTGGTGATCGATGACGCGCTCCAGGGAATGTTCACATTGCAGGCGGCGTTCCCCGTGACGATCCCGCCGATGGACAGCATGTCGGTGGAGATCTGCTTCACTCCGGAGCGACCGAATAATTTCTCGGGCTCGATCATTTTCCAGACGAACAGCTGTCTGCCGGGATACTCAATGATCTTCTGTACAGGATCTGCCCGCGACAGCCTCAGTATGAACCTGAAAGGGAGCTACACGGTCCGCCCCGGTGGCGTGGTCGATATCCCCATCTTTGCGGGAAGGACCCTGACTGAAGGGTACGGACTGCGATCTCTCGGCTTCGGTATCGCGTACAATCCGACGCTGCTCTATCCCGATTTCGATCGTCCGCTGGTGATGGCCGACGGCTCTGCGCTTCCCGGGACCTCGCAGGTCCCCAAGCAGGAGTACGACACAGACCGGAACCTCGCAACAACGCTGTACAGGATATCGCGGACCGGATCAGATGCCGCTCTCACCACTACGGGAAACGACAACGTGCTGTGCTTCATCCGCATGCACGCCTACCTTGGTAACGCTACATCCGCGACAGTGTCCCTCGACTCGGCTATCACATGGCCGATGAATATCGGCTTCCCGGTATGGGGCGAAGCGACTGTCGAACTCGACGGGCTCCCATGGCTGGAGCAGAGGCTCGTCGATCCGAGCGCGCTCTACGGCGTGACGATCGGAAAGCACTCCCCGAATCCCGTTCGCAACGTTGTCCGGCTGCATTTCGCGTGTGAACGACAGGCCGGTGTGCGCATGACACTGCACGATGCCATGGGGCGGCAGCTGCGCATCCTCACCGACGCCGAATACGCAGCGGGTGCGCATACGCTGCATGTCGATACCGAGGACCTGCCTGCGGGCCTGTACTATTACCGGGTACAATCCGGCGGCAGGATGCAATCCCGACTCATGCTGATCACCAGGTAACAGAGGACGCCATGAACAGGTTATTTGCATCGCTCATACTCATGCTGGCACTCATTATGAATGCAGATTTCGGATTGGCGCAGGCGCAGGAGCAGGAGCAGCCGCCTCCGCTGCCCGTGCGTATCGGCGTTTTTGTCGGGGGACTGTACAGCATGCACAGCGGCGGTTTTCATTTTCCCGAATCGACGGAAGCGCCCATTACCGCGTACGATGAAGGCACGGCCTTCGGTCCGTCCTTCGGAATCCGCTTCGATCTGCCGCTTCTGAGAAACCTGCGCCTGTCACCGCGGCTGTTCGCCGAATGCCGGCGCGGTGATTTCACCAGTGATCCTTTCACGATGGAGATCATCGGGCAGGATCTGCAGCCGCAATCCATGACACTCGAAGACGACCTCGAGGTCACCATGCGCATGGCGGGAATCGACCTGATGCTCCAGTGGTCCCCTTTCGGCACCGGACCTTACCTTCTGGCTGGTCCGACCGTGGGAATGAAGCTGTACGAGGAATTCCGCGTGACCGAACGTATCGTCGAGCCCGCGCTGGTCACGTTTCTGGATGGAAGCAGGTCGAAGGAGATGTATGACGACGATCCGGAATTCACCCGCGATCTGACGCTGGGACTGCGCGCAGGCGTGGGGTATACCCTTGCGCTCAATCGTGATATGGCGCTGGGCGTAGAAGCGCAGTATCTTATGCTCCTGCAGCCGGTGCGCGAAGACGGCGACTGGTCGATGGCCGGACTTCAGGCGACCGTGGCGCTGCTCTTCGCACTGTAGCGCGATGTATTCTTACGAACACAGAACAGGGGACAGCATGAAAACAGCCTTCCGCCTTGACGGAAAACGCGCCGTGATCAGTGGAGGCAGCCGGGGAATCGGCAAAGCCATCGCCGATCAATTACTGGCGCTCGGTGCCGAGGTGGCCGTCATCGCGCGAAACCGCGCAGGTCTCGAAGCCGAGATCAGCGCATGGAAGGAGCAGGGGTACGCCGTGCGCGGGCTCTCCGCGGACGTCTCCCACGCTGAAGATCGCGGTCGTATCGTCAAGGAAATCACTACGCAATGGACGCAGCTGCATATCCTCGTCAACTGTGCAGGAACCAATATCAGAAAAGCTTCCACGGAATACACCGGTGAAGAGCTCGAGCTGATTCATCAGACCAACACCATGTCGGCCTTCGAACTGTCGCGCGGGCTCTTCCCCCTCCTGCAGTCTGCAGCAGAGGCGAGCATCGTCAACATCGGGTCCACCGCCGGACTGAGCATGGTACCGACCGGCGCGCCGTATGCCATGAGCAAAGCGGCCATGGATCACCTCACGCGATACCTCGCGGTGGAATGGGCGGAAAACGGCATCCGGGTCAACAGTATCGCGCCCTGGTACATCCGGACACCACTCGTCGAAGGTGTACTGAGCAACCAGGATTATCTCGGGCGGGTGCTCCAACGCACTCCCATGGGACGTATCGGCGAACCGGAAGAAGTGGCCTCCGTGGCGGCCTTTCTCTGTTCGGACGCGGCCTCGTATGTCACCGGACAAACAATCGCGGTGGACGGGGGCTTCCTTGCCAAGGGACTGTGAGCATCCCGAGTGAAATGCACTTGGATCACGTTCGATTAATGTGTAAAATAATTGACGAATAAAGGCGGAATCGCACCAAAAACGCGGTTTCGCCTCAATCTGATTGTTCCAGGGACGTACGTACCGGAGACCAGGCATGTCGACGAACCTTATGTATTTCGACAGAAACGAGAACCAGTATGGACCGGCACCGGCCTGTTTTGAGGTTCTCCGCAATGCTGAAATTCAACATATGAGCTTCTATTCCCGCGACTTTGTCCGCGGAGTCAAATCCACGCTTTCCGAGCGCATCGCCGAAGTATTCGACATTCCCGAAAATTTCGTCCTGCTCGGCTACGGCGGAGAAGACATTCTCAAGCAGACTGTGCACTGCTATCTCGCCGAGGGTGAAAAGATCATGATACCCTCGCATTCGTGGTGGTATTACAAGTCGATCGCCGACGAAGTGGACGGCATCAAGGTCGAATACCCCATCGTCGAAGGTGAGACTTCTTACGAATACGACATCGAAGCCATGCGCGCGATGTACACCGAGCACAAGCCCAGGGTCGTGCTGATCAGCTCACCCAATAATCCCACCGGAAATTCGATGTCGCGCGAAGATCTCGAAGCACTGCTCGACTTCATGTCTGACACCGTGGTCGTACTCGACGAGGCCTACTGGTCATTCGCCAATGCGACCGACGAGTCACTCGGCGAGCTCCACACGCGCTACCCCAACCTGCTCGTCGTACGCACGTTTTCGAAGTACTACGCGCTTGCGGGCATCCGTATCGGCTTCGCGCTGATGGGGCGCAATCTGACACAGCTGGCGCAGTACAGCGCTCGCTACCTCGGGTACCATCGCCTGTCGGAGCTCGTCGCTCTCGCGGCCCTCGATTCGCCCGACTACTATCGCGATATCGCCCAGAAGATGGAAAACGACAAAGCGATGTTTCGCGATCGACTCGGCGTGCTGCCCGGCTTCAAGGTGTTCAACTCCGAGGCGAATTTCGTCCTCGTGAAAATTCCCGAGGAGATCAAGGCCACGCTGAAGGAAGCTCTCACCGCGCAGGGACTTATCGTCAAGTTCATGAATGAGGATCTGCTGCACTCGCATCTGCGCATCACGCTGGGCACACAGGAGCAGAACCGCCTGCTGGCGGACGCGATCGTCTCCTTCATGGAGCAGAAGGCCGGCGCGTGAAATGGTTTGATGAGTACCGCGCTTCCCTGAAGATGATCGAGGTCGAGGAATACCTGGACCTCGTGTTCTACCGTCCCCTCGCCTTCCTGCTCGTAAAAGCCATATACCCCACATCCCTCACGCCAAACCAGCTGACCGTGATCGCCCTGGTATGCGGTGTGATCGGAGGAGTGCTCTTCGGCTTCGGATCGCCGTTTCTCCTTATCATCGCCGCGGTGCTTCTCGTGCTGTATGACGTCATCGACTGCAGCGATGGGATGCTGGCGCGTCTGAAAAAAAACGGGACGCGCACCGGACGCATTCTCGACGGTGTGGCGGACTACATCGTCCTCGCAACAGTCTACGTGGGAATCGGAATCGGCTTCGTACGCAGCACGGACGATCCCGCACTCTGGTGGGGCCTGCTGATCGCCGCGGCCGCAAGCAACACCGTACACGCCATACTCGTGGACTATTACCGCAACCTTTTTCTGGACATCGTGCTGCAGCGTAAAAGCACCTTCGAGGAAGATCTCGATGCCTTCGAGGAGGAAGTGGCAGAAATGAAGCGCGAAGGCGGACATTATTTCGACCGCCTGATCATCGGAATTTACCTGCGGTATTCGCGCCTGCAGCGCAACCTCACCTCCGGACAGAATGAACATGCCGAGCTCCCGCAGACGGAACCGGACGAGTACTATCGCCGGAACCGCCTCATTCTGAGACTCTGGCTTCTGCTTGGTCCGACCACACAGCTGACATTTCTCATCGTCTGCGCGTTCTTCAACCGGATGGACATCTACATCATCGGAATGATCAGCGTGGCCAACCTCTGGGCGATTGTTCTCTATCTGATTCAGTACCGTATCAACCTCAACGCACTGCCGGCCAAAAGCTCATGAACGGAGTCATCCTCGCCGCGGGTATCGCCTCGCGCCTGCGTCCGCTCACGGACAACACACCGAAATGCCTTCTGAAACTGGGTGAGAAAACCATCCTCCAGCGCACGGTCGACAATCTGCTCAGCAACGGTATCACCTCGCTCGTCGTGGTCACCGGCTATCTCCGCGAACAGATCGAATCCTTTTTCGGGGAACACTACCCAGAGCTGCGTGTGACCTTCATCCACAACGAGGTGTACGATTCCACGAACAACATCTATTCCCTCTGGCTCGCCCGTGATGCGGTACGCGGAGACGACATGCTGCTGCTCGACAGCGACATCCTGTTCGATCCCCGCATCGTGACGTCGCTGCTGGATTCTCCCCATCCGGACTGTCTCGCACTCAACCGCGACATCGAAGTTGGGGAAGAAGAGATTAAGGTACGTCTTGACAACGAGCAGCGCGTACATGAGATCAGCAAGGTCGTCGCCATCCCCGACGCCGCCGGTGAATCCATCGGCATCGAGCGTTTCTCCCCCGCCTTCGTCGACCACCTGTTCACGGTTCTCGAACGCATGATAGAGCAGGAAAAGCGCGTCGACATCTTTTATGAAGCCGCCTTCGAAGAAGTCATCCGAGAAGGACGGGCACTGTATGCGGTCGACATCAGCCAGTACCCCTGCATGGAGCTCGACACGGTCGAAGATTTTCACGCCGCAGGCCGTCACATCCTCCCGGGACTCGCATAGTCCGCGTTCGGCGGACGCAGTATGCCGTATGCCATATGCAGCAACCGGCATACCGCAGCATATAGCATATAGCGCGCGCCGAGTCCCGCGAAGCGGGACGAAGGCGCGCTACGGCGCGCATGCGCTTTGAAACCCCTGCATTTTTAGATAGATTTGGATGATTAGTCCAATTCGGAATACGTCTTCAAGAACGATCACTCACACGTGCGCAGCGTTTTGCGTTTCAGGATAACAACAGGGATAGTGCTACTCGGCCTCGTGTCGCTGGCGGGATGCGATATGCTCGACAAGTATATCGACCGTGCTGAAGCCACGCCTGATCCTGTCGTCCAACGCGATATCGATCTCGAGGATGTGCAGCCACAGGTGCGCAAGCTTTTCGCCATCGGCTCCTTCCGCGACGAGATCGTGCACGCAGACACGCTGCAGCGTCACTACCGGTCAAGGGATTACCGGCCGATTCTCATTCACGACGGCTTTCCTTCGCAGGCACTTGGCATCATGCGTTTTTTCATGGATGCTGAGGCTCACGGGCTGCAACCGGAATGGTATCATGTGCCCGCGCTGCAGCAGCTGCTCGACGAAGTGCTTCGCGGCGGCGACGATGGATTGTTGGACGAGAAACTTGCGCGCATGGAAGTGCTGCTCGCAGACGGCGTTCTGCTCTATGCGCGACACCTGCGGTTCGGGATGTTTGATCCACGCCGCATCGACCGCGCGTACCATCTGCCCGTGACTCAATACGGCCTGCGGGAACTGCTCGAACCGCTCGAGGCCACCAACGTCCTGGCTTTCCTTCGCAATATTCAGCCGTCCAACGGACGCTATCGCAAGCTGCAGCAGGCGCTGCAGTCCTATCGCGACATGCGCCGCGAATACCGGTGGCCCAGCATCCCCATGCCCGCGCAGGACAAACTTGAAGTGGGTGACACCTCGAGCGTGCTTCCGCTTGTTGCATACCGGCTCATGCTCACGGGCGAACTCTTCGGTTCGCTCCACGCGCCCGTCCCTGGAGCATTCCAGGCGGTGGACCTCCCGGCTCTGGCGTTCCGTTTTGACAGCACCCGCCTGACCTCGATGGGCGCGATCGTCTATGACAGCATGCTCGTGCGCTCGATCATGCGCTACCAGGAGCGTCACGGACTGCTCGTGGACGGCATCATCGGCTCGCGAACAATCGGTCGGCTCAACCGCAGCATCGACGCGTACATCGACCAGATGGGGATCAACCTCGAACGCTTCCGCTGGCTGCGCTATCCCGACCAGGGACGGTACATCGTCGTCAACATCCCGGATTACCACCTGCGCGCTGTCAATGACGGAGAGCTCGAGACTACAATGAAAGTCTGCGTGGGCGAGCCCAAGTCCCGCTGGTACGCGGGCGCATACGC